>NZ_SIZZ01000004.1 GCF_004322705.1 Dyella terrae
ATCCACCGCAAGACGCCCACACAAGTCACCTGCGCACACTGTCAAAGATCAATCACTTGCGACCGTTTCTTCCGATCGCCCCGAAACATTTCGTCCCGGGTGAGCCGCTTACTATACATCGTCTTCCGTATCCGTCAACACCTTTCTGCGAGAATCTTTTGCTTCGTGGTGTTGCCGTCGGAAGGCGTTGGCCTGCGGCGGGGGGCGAATAATAGGTAGACCCCCACCCCTTGGCAAGCGATTTCGTGAAGATTTTTTGAAGTTTCACGTAAGCGCTTGTTCACGCTGAGAATCGAGTTTTCGGCCAGGGCGTGCCACGGCCGAAAACTCGCCGTAGTCAGCCGTTCTTGAGGAGCACGCGGGCGAAATTGCGCTTGCCCACCTGCAGCACGGCCTCGAAACCGGCCTCGAAAACGCGCTGGGCGTCTTCCACCACCTCTGTATCTATACGCACCGCCCGCTCCTTGAGCTTGCGGTTTGCCTCGGAGTTGCTGGCCGTGAGGCCGGCGGCCGTCAGCAGCGCGGGCAGGCGCAGGCCTTCGGCCGGCACCACTACCTCTGTAAGAGGAAGCAGACTCGTGTCGCCCTCCCCGCGCACCACGGCATGCCAGCCGGCGATGGCCAGCTCGGCGGCCTCGGCGCCATGGAAGCGGGCGGCCAGCTCGCGCGCCAGGCGAAGCTTGGCGTCACGCGGGTTGAGCGCCCCGCTGGCGATGTCCACCTTCATCTGGGCCAGTTCGGCCAGCGACACGTCAAAGCTAAGCAGCTCAAACCAACGCCACATCAGTTCGTCGCCGATCTTCATGGTCTTGGTGACGATGTCGATGGCCGGCTCATTGATACCAATGTAGTTGCCCAGCGACTTGGACATCTTGTTGACGCCGTCCAGGCCCTCGAGCAGCGGCATGGTCAGTACGATCTGCGGCAGCTGGCCGTGGTGCTCCTGCAGCGCGCGCCCCATCAGCAGGTTGAACTTCTGATCGGTGCCGCCCAGCTCTACGTCGCACTTGAGCGCGACGGAGTCGTAACCCTGCACCAGCGGATAGAGGAATTCGTGAATGGCGATCGGCTGCTGCGACCCATAACGCTTGGCGAAGTCGTCGCGCTCGAGCATGCGCGCCACCGTGTGCTGCGCGGCGAGCTTGATCATGTCGGCCGCCGTCATCTGGCCGAACCACTCGGAATTGAAGCGCAGCTCGGTCTTCTCGCGGTCCAGCACCTTATAGACCTGCTCGGCATACGTCTCGGCGTTGGCCAGCACGTCTTCGCGCGTCAGCGGCTTGCGCGTGACGTTCTTGCCCGTCGGATCGCCGATCATGCCGGTGAAGTCGCCGATCAGGAAAATGACCTGGTGGCCGAGATCCTGGAACTGCCGCATCTTGTTGAGCAGCACGGTATGGCCCAGGTGCAGGTCCGGCGCCGTGGGGTCGAAACCCGCCTTGATGCGGAGCGGACGACCGCTCTTAAGGCGTTCGAGCAGTTCTTCCTGCTTGATGATTTCGTCGGCGCCGCGCGCAATCGTAGCTAGCGCCTGCTCAAGCTCTTTCATGGAATCCTCAACGATTTATGTGTCTCGACAGTCGAAATTGACGATGGCTGTCACATCGGGGCGTTAATTGTGCGTTAACCGGAAAGTTCACGCAAATCATTGATGGAAAAGGCGTTGACGCCCTTTACACGGGGCCGTTATGGTACGCCCCATTATTAGAATTTGTACCGCGGGGCAACAGGGCATGGGAGAGGGAAAGCAGATTGCGCGCGCAGCGCGGAAGCAGGCTATCCGCCGCAAGGCGCAGCGTCGCCACTCTCATTTCTACGAACGCTTCTCGCACTGGTCTTTCTGCAGTCACACCGAGCATGAGCCGATTCGTTGGCATCGCGAGCGCTGGATGCTCGCCGGCACGGCCCTCCTGATCACGGCACTCTCCGGTTTCATCATTCCCGCCTGGGCCAGCGCGATGCGGCCCGATCCGACGCCCGCCGCGCACGCGATGCTGCCGCTGGCCCTGCCCAAGACCCTTCCCGAAGTCGTGCATGCCCCGACGGTCGAGGACTGGCACATCGTGCAGGTGCGTCCCGGCCAGACCCTCTCCGATATTTTCCAGAGCCAGGGCCTGAGCCTCACCGATCTTCAGCGCGTGATGGATGAAGCCGGCTCCGCAAAATCCGCACTTCACAATATCCGCCCTGGCCAGGAGTTCGATTTCCTGCTGGGCAGCGACGGCGGCCTCAAGGGCATCCGCTTCGACAAAGACGAATCGAATCGCGCCATCGTGCGCTTCGACGACGGCAATAAAGCCACCGTAACCGCGCAGGTGCGCGAGGTGGAGCGTCGCGAACACGTATCGCACGGCACGATCGACAGCTCGCTGTTTGCCGCAGGCTCCAAGGCGGGCATGAGCAGCGCGATGGTGCTCAAGCTCGCCGAACTCTTCAAATACGACATCGACTTCGTGCAAGACCTGCGCGCCGGCGACAGCTTCACCGTCATCTATGACGACGTGTATCGCGACGGCTCCTATTTGCGCGAAGGCGAAATCGTCGCCGCCGAGTTCGTGAACCAGGGCAAGCGCTACACCGCGTATCGCTTCAAGAAGGACGATGGCAACTACGGCTGGTTCAGCGAAGACGGTCGCCCGATCCAGAAGTCCTTCCTGCGCATCCCCGTCGACTTCACCCGCATCTCCTCGCAGTTCAGCGCCGCACGCATGCATCCGGTGCTCGGCCGCATGCGCGCGCACAAGGGCGTGGATTACGCCGCGCCCACGGGCACGCCGATCCATGCAGCTGGCGACGGCGTGGTGAAGTACAAGGGTTGGATGAATGGCTACGGCAACTTCGTGGTGATCCAGCACAACAGCTCCATCAGCACCGCTTATGGCCACATGTCGCGCTTCGCCAACGTCAAGCTCGGCCAGCGCGTGAGCCAGGGTGCGGTGATCGGCTTCGTCGGCATGACCGGCCTGGCCACCGGCCCGCACCTGCATTACGAATTCCGCGTCAACAACCTGCAGCGCGATCCGCAGACGGTCACCTTGCCCAAGCCCGAGCCCCTTCCGGCCGTGCAGCTGGCGAAGTTCAAGTCGACCGTAGTGCAGCCGCAGCTGGCTCGCCTCAAGGCGCTCGATGCCAACGTCAAACTGGCCCGCGTCAGCGGCGCTACGCGTAACGACGACTGAGTTCCCACAACGTGGATGATGCTTCGGCGCTGTATATCGGCCTGATTTCCGGCACCAGCGCTGACGGCATCGATGCCGCGCTGGTGCAGTTCGATCACGATCAACCACGTCTTGTCGGTGCCATCGCCCATCCGTGGCCGGCGCCGCTACGCGAACGCATCCTTGCCGTGGCACAGGATGAAACGCGGCTGGATCTGGACGCCTACGGTCGCCTCGATGTCGCCATCGGCGAGCAGTTCGCGCAAGCAACGCTCGCGCTGCTCGCGCACACCCAAACCGATCCGGCCACGGTTCGCGCCGTTGGCTCGCACGGTCAGACCTTGCGCCACCGTCCGCAAGGCGAACATCCCTTTACGCTCCAGGTGGGCGATGCCAGCGTGATCGCCGAACGCACGGGCATCGACACCGTGGCCGATTTCCGTCGTGCCGACGTGGCCGCTGGCGGACAAGGCGCGCCCTTGCTGCCGGCCGTGCATGCGATGTTGCTGGCCCAGCCAGGCCAGACGCGTGTCGTGCTCAATCTTGGCGGCATCGCCAACATCACGGTGTTGCGCGCCGATGGGCATGTGTTCGGATTCGATACCGGGCCGGCCAATGGCCTGATGGATGCGTGGTGCCTGCGCCATCTCGGCGAAGGTTTTGATCGCGACGGCGCGTTCGCGCGACAGGGTCGCGTTGACGCCGCCTTGCTCGATGCGCTGCTGGCCGACAGCTATTTTGCTGCCCTACCGCCCAAGAGCACGGGACGCGAACACTTCCATCTCCACTGGTTCGACGCGCACCCGCGCGTGGCCGAACTCTCGCCGGAGGATGCACAAGCGACGCTGCTCGAGCTGTCTGCGTGGACTGTCGCTGATGCCATCCGTCAGCACGCGGCCGATGCGCGGGACGTCCTCGCCTGCGGCGGTGGCGTCCATAACGCTGCGCTCATGCAGCGCCTCGGCGAATTGCTTGCGCCAGCAAACGTGCTGAGCACGGCGCGGTTCGGCGTCGATCCGGATTTCCTTGAGGCCACGGCCTTTGCGTGGCTCGCGCGGCAACGGCTGCTGGGTCTTCCCGGCAATCTGCCCGCCGTGACGGGCGCACGCGGCCCTCGCGTGCTCGGCGCGGTGTATCCGGCGCCCCGGGCCTAAGCGCCCAGCGTATCGTCCAGTCCCAGGTTGGCCGGCGCCAGCTGCGTCGGTCGCGCCAGCGACAACGCCTGGATGGCTTCCTGGAAAACGGCTTTCTCCTTCGCGTCCCACTGCCCGGCCAGCACCGTAAGCTCGCCGGGATCGAGCATGGTTTCAGCAAAGATGTTGCCCGAGCTCATGCCCAGGCCGTGGCGCAGTGCATGCAGCACCACGTCGTTGATCGACCACTGCCGCTCCTTGGCCAGCTGCTTGATGCGCTCGGCCATGAGGCTGTCGATGTGACGAATGACGATGTCCGGCACAGCGCTCGCTCCGACTAATCACGCATGGGCCCCTGTGCGAGGGATGGTGACGGTGCGGTTACGGCGGCGCAAGTCGGCCGTTTGGCTGAATCTGCGGGCTGTTTGGCAGTCTGGAGGCGCAAGGACGCATGAGTTTGCGAAAGCGTGAAGTGCGCCGGCGAGGTCGCGTGAGGGCTGCGACGCAAGAGGGGCCATCGCGGGCCCCTTTCGTGGACATCGCGAACGCTAGGACGCCAGCCGCTCGGCTTCCTTGCTCCGATGGAAGCGCCACAGGGCGGCGTACAGAAGGCTGGCCGGAATGAGGGCTACCACCGTCAGCACAAAGAACCCGCTGTATCCGGCAGCCGTGGCGATGCCGCCCGCGAAAAAGCCCAGCACCTTGCCCGGCAGGTTCACCAGGGAGCTAAGCAACGCGTACTGCGTGGCCGTGTGCTGCCGGTTCACCAGCGATGAAAGGAACGCCACCGTCGGCGGCCCCAGCACGCCCAGCGTAAAGTTCTCGCAGGAGATCACCAGCGTGAGCACCATCAGATTGCCGGGGTGGACCATCAGCCACAGATAGAGCAGGTTGCTGCAGCCGCAGATCACCATGGCCGCCCCCAGCGTGCGCCAGGCACCGAAGCGGGCCACGGCGGCACCGCCGACGAACACACCGGCAATGCCGATCCAGACGCCATAGATCTTGGTCACCGCGCCAATCTGCGTCTTGGTGAAACCCATGTCACGGTAGAACGGGCTCATGACGCCACCGATCGTGGCCTGCTCGGGAATCTTGAACAGCAGAATGAACAGCAGCGTCAGCCCGGCGATCCACCAGCCATAGCGCCGGAAGAAATCCGTAAACGGATCGACCACCGCCTCGCGCATGGCCTCGCCCCAGCCCTGTGGACGCACGCGAATTACATCAGGCTCACGCGCGACCAGCGTCACGGCCATCGGCACCAGCATGGAGAAGGCCATGATCAGGTAGACGACGTGCCAGGGAAGGTGATCGGCCAGGATCAGCGCCACGGCGCCGGCAAGGAGCAGACCCAGTCGATAGCCCAGGGCGTACGTCGCCACCAGCGCGCCCTGCGCTTCCACGGGCGCAATCTCGATGCGATAGGCATCGACCGCGATGTCCTGCGTCGCGCCGAAAAACGCCACCAAAAGGGTCACCGCCACGAAAGGCGCCAGCTGCACCGGCGTAAGCACGGCCATGGCCAGCAAGCCGATGGCGACGCAAATCTGTGAAAACAACAACCAGCCCCGGCGTTGCCCGAGGCGTCGGAAACCCGGCAATTGCCAGTGGTCGAGCAAGGGCGCCCACATGAACTTGAACGCGTAGGTCATGCCCGCGCTCGCGATCATGGTGATGTCCTTCAGGTCGATGCCCTTTTCCTTCAACCAGAAGGCCAGGGTACCGGCCACCAGCAAGAACGGCAGGCCAGAGGAAAAACCCAGCAGGCACATCGTCCACGCCGCTGGCTGCGAAAACGCCTTCCAGACCGAAACGCGAGCGGGCTTGGGCGTATCGGCGCTGACCTCAGTCGGCATAGTCCACCGTGTAGGGCGCATGGTCGGAGAAACGCTCGTCGCGATACACCGAGCAATGCTTCAGGCGCTCGCGCAGCGACGGCGACACCACCTGGTAATCGATGCGCCAACCCACGTTGTTCTCTCGCGCGCGGCCGCGGTTGGACCACCACGTGTACTCGACATCGTCCGCGCCGCGGATGGCGCGGAAACTGTCCACCCAGCCGCGCTGCTGGAACAGCAGGTCCAGCCAGGCGCGCTCTTCGGGCAGGCAGCCGGAGTTCTTCTGGTTCGAGGTCCAGTTCTTGATGTCGTTCCTGGTGTGGACGATGTTCCAGTCCCCGCAGATCACGTAGTCGCGGCCGCTTTCGAGCCATTCCTGGAAGATCGGCGTGATCCAGTCCATCACCTTGAACTTGAACTGCTGACGCTCATCGCCGGACGAACCCGACGGCACATAGAGCGACACCACGCTGAGCTTGCCGAAACGCGCTTCGATGTAACGCCCTTCGTTGTCGAACTCGTCCCAGCCCAGCGAGGTGATCACCTGGTCGGGTTCGCGCCTGGCGTAAATCGCCACGCCGCTGTAGCCCTTCTTGCTGGTCGCATCGCGATAGAAGCAATGGTGGCCATCCGGGCGAAACATCGGATCGCTGAGCTGGTCTTCCTGCGCCTTGGTTTCCTGCAGGCAGACCACGTCGGCCTTCTGCGCACGCAACCACTCGAAGACGCCCTTGTTGGCGGCGGATCGGATGCCATTGGCGTTCAAGCTGATGATGCGCATGGTGAATTCCTGGTGGGGTGCGCCATCATAGCAACCATGTCCACACTCGCCTTCCCGATTGTCGTGGCCATCGTGACGCCGGACATCCGGGCGGCGGTGCTCGCACTGAGCGTGCGCCCGGAGCAGGCCGCGTTCGTCGGGCCGGTGCAGGTCTCCCTGCTCGATGCCGAGCAATGCGCGGGGAGCACGCCGATGGCGATTCTCCGCGACGGCGTGCCGATCGGTTACTACCGCATCGAACATGCGGCCAGCAGCGTGGTCGACCGGGACTTCGAGGTTCCCTCGATCGGCCTGCGCTCCTTTTTCATCGATACCGCCTGGCAGGGGCGTGGTCTGGGCCAGCCTGTGATGACGGCACTGATCCGCGACATGGCCACACGCCACCACGAGGCGCGCCAGGTGGTGCTGACCGTGAATTGCCGCAATACCGCCGCGCTGGCGCTCTATTGTCGAGCCGGCTTCGTCCAGCACGGGGGGCTGTACCATGGTGGCCGCGCCGGGCCGCAACACGTGCTCGTGCGTCCCCTTCCCTGACCGACCGCCAGCGAGACCTCCCGTGCACGACTACCAGCGCGACTTCATCGATCTGACCCTGCAGCGCGACGTGCTGCGCTTTGGCGAATTCACGCTCAAGTCCGGCCGGCTGAGCCCGTACTTCTTCAATATGGGCCGCATCGACACGGGTGCCGCACTGGCCCGGCTGGGTCGCGCCTATGCTTCTGCCCTGGTCAATTCGGGCCTGCAGATCGACATGCTGTTCGGGCCAGCCTACAAGGGCATTCCACTCGCGGCGGCCACGGCCATCGCCCTGGCCGACGAGCACGGCCGCGACCTGCCCTGGGCCTACAACCGCAAGGAAGCCAAGGACCACGGCGAGGGTGGCGTGCTGGTGGGCGCTCCGCTGACGGGCCGCGTGCTGATCGTCGACGATGTGATGACCGCCGGCACCGCGGTGCGCGAATCGCTGGCGCTGATCCGCGCCCAGGGCGCTACGCCCGCCGGCGTGCTGATCGCGCTCGACCGCCAGGAGCGCGGCCAGGGCGCGCTGTCCGCGGCCCAGGAAGTCACCGCCGATTACGGCATCCCGGTCATCGCGATTACCAGCCTGACCGATGTCATGGCCTATACCGGCGAGCGGCCCGACCTGGCCGATCATTACGCTCGCCTGCTGGCCTATCGGGATACCTATGGCGTGACCGCATGAGCAAGCCACATCAAATGGGGACCGGCGTCACACCAACATCGGTGACGGCGACTGACCCCGGGACAGCGAAGGCTATACTTCGCCCTTCAAGGGGGAAGTCCATGCGCAAAACCGTTTCGATAATCGCTGGCGTGGCGATGATGGCCTGCATGGCCGCACACGCCTTTCCGAGCAAAACTTCGCCAAGTTCCCTTCGCTACAAATGGCATGACAGCCAGGGAAACCTGCATTTCAGCGACAGCCTGACGACGGACGCCATCAAGAACGGCTATGACATCGTCAATGACCGCGGCATCGTGGTGCGGCACATCGATCGCACGCTCAACGCCGAGGAAAAGGTCGAAGCCAAGAAGCAGGCCGATGCCCTCGCCGCGCAGCAGCGCTCGGCCCAGGAGCAGGTGCGCAGCGATTCGCAGATGTTGTCCGCCTATCCGAACGAAGATGCCTATCGCGCCGTGCTCAGGCAGGAACTGGACAATATCGACCAGCAGATCAACACCACGCAGATCAACCTGCGCAGCCAGGAGAAGGCACTGACCGACCTGCTCGGCCGCGCCGGCGACCTGGAGCGCGCCAAGCAGCCGGTGCCGAAATACCTCACCGACTCCATTGCCAAGCAACGCGGCGTGGTCGCCAACCAGCGCACGACGCTGGAGCGCCAGCAGGACAATCGCGACGCCACCGCGAAGCGGATGGAGCTGCAGTTGCGGCACTATCGGGATCTGAAGGCGGCGCAGGGGAAGTGAGTTGGCCCGCGTTGCGGGCTGTGAAGGGTTAAACGGTGAACGGTGAACAGAAAAAGCGCGCTCCACAGGGTGCGCTTTTTTGCTATCGGATTCCGTGGCATTACCCAAAGAAAAAGCGCCCTTCAAAGAAGCGCGCTTTTCTCCGTTCACCTTTTACTGTTCACAGCCCACGCAGTGGGCGGCCCCACCGCCTCAAAACGGCAGCTTCAACCCCGCATCCACCTTCAGCAACTGCTCGCGGAACACGCCCTGGATGCGCTTGAGCGCCTCGTTGTTGTCCGCATCGAAACGCAGCACGAGGATCGGCGTGGTGTTGGACGGACGGACCAGGCCCCAACCATCCGGCCAGTCGGCGCGAACGCCGTCGATGGTGGTGAGGGCGGCGTCGCCGAAGGTCGCCACCTGGCGGAATTTCTCGATGAACTTGTAGTGCTCACCTTCGGCCATTTCGATCTTCAGTTCGGGTGTCGACACGCCCTTCGGGCAGGTCGCAAAGATCTGCTCGGGCGTGCGCTCTTCGAGGTCGCCTGCCAGGATTTCCAGCAGTCGCGCACCGGCATAGATGCCGTCGTCGAAGCCGTACCAGCGCTCCTTGAAGAAGAAGTGGCCGCTCATCTCGCCAGCCAGCTCCGCGCCGGTTTCGCGCATCTTCGCTTTGATCAGCGAGTGCCCGGTGCGCCACATCAACGGGCTGCCGCCGGCATCGAGGATCTGGCCCTTGAGGTGGCCCGTGCACTTCACGTCATAAATGATCGTGGCGCCCGGCTGGCGGGACAGCACATCGCGCGCGAAGAGCATGAGCGTGCGG
This sequence comes from Dyella terrae, assembly GCF_004322705.1. Classification (NCBI taxonomy): domain Bacteria; kingdom Pseudomonadati; phylum Pseudomonadota; class Gammaproteobacteria; order Lysobacterales; family Rhodanobacteraceae; genus Dyella; species Dyella terrae. The sequence continues at coordinate 9,672 of NZ_SIZZ01000004.1, forward strand.
TCCGGGAAGATGATCTCGCCTTCCTTGGTGACCACGCCCAGGCGATCGCCGTCGCCGTCGAACGCCACGCCGAGATCGGCGCCGGTGCTCTTCACGGCAAGGATCAGATCTTCGAGGTTGTGCGGATCGGACGGGTCCGGGTGATGGTTCGGGAAGGTGCCATCGACCTCGCAATACAGCTGGATGACTTCGCAGCCAATGCCTTCGAGCACCTTCGGCGCCACGGCACCCGGGATGCCGTTGCCGCAATCGACCACGATCTTCATCGGGCGCTCGGCCTGCACGTCGGAGGTGATGCGGTCAATGTAATCGGGCACCACGTCGATCTGACGGATCTTGCCCTTGCCACCGCGCTCAAGCGCGTTGTTGGCGATGCGGTGATAGAGATCCTGAATCGCGCCTTCGGAGAGCGTCTCGCCGCCAACGACAATCTTGAAGCCGTTGTAGTCCGGCGGATTGTGGCTGCCGGTCACGGCCACGCCGCTGCCTGTGTTGAAGCGGTAAGCGGCGTAATAAACGACCGGCGTCGGCACTGCGCCGACGTCGATCACGTCGATGCCCGCTTCGCGCAGGCCATCGGACAGGGCGCCAGCGAGCTCGGGGCCCGACAGGCGACCGTCGCGGCCCACGATGATTTCAGAGAGGCCCTTCTCGCGCATCACGGTGCCGATGGCCTGGCCGAGCAGCCGCGCTACGTCAGCCGTGAGTGACTTGCCCACCACGCCGCGCACGTCATAGGCGCGGAAAATGGTCGGGTCGACCTGCACAGGTGCGGGCGGTGCCACGGCGGGCTTGGCCTTGGGCGTCTGGGCCGGCGTTGCCGGTTCCGGGGTGTTCTCAATCAGGTCGGACAAAATCGGTTCCTCGGGTTGAATCCTGGCGCCACGGGGGTGGGCGCGCATCCATAACAAATAGCCACCGCCTGCCAGGCACAGCAATGCCACCAATGCATCGAGCCACCACGTACGCGGCACGACGATATAGGCGCCAGGGAGCGCTGCCACAATAGTCAGCGTGCTTCCCGCAACCTGCTTACCGACATTTTCGCTCAAGGCCGATGACGAACCATTGGCCAACAGGCGCAGATCGGTGCGGTCATCGCCTTGCCGAAGTTCCAGTCTGCCCCCCTCAGGCGGAATGGATTCGAAACGCTGCTTCACGCCCTCGAACGGCAACTCGAACCACGCCCACGCCTGAGGCCTCTGCGCCTGTCCCACAGGCAACACCAGGGTCAGCCGGCGCTCGCCATCGCGTGCCACGACTGACTGAGCCAGGGTGGCACCGTCAGCCGATTGCGCCGCCATCAGCTGAGCCGCCTTGGCATAGCCGAAATCGCGGAAATTCGCGTGAAGCACCTCGTCAAGCGAGCCGGAGTAGAACTCCAGCACCTTCACTTGCGGGAGGCGTCCGCGCAGGCTGTCGGCCGTTTCCCTGGGCGTTGTCTGGATGGTGTGCGGATCGAGGCCACCGAGGGCACTCATCAGCGCGACGCGCTGCTGGGCGATCTCACCGGCGATGGCCTGGGCAGCCTGATCCTGCGCGTGGTGCACGCGTGCGTTGGCGTCGTTTTCGTCGAACACCATCCATGTCTGCCAGAGCCCGAATAGTCCGACCATCACAAGCAAGGTTCCGAGCGCGAGCATGATCAGCCCGCGCACATCGACCTGCCTGCCCAGCCGCCCCCTCGTGGAGTCTTTTGCCATGCCCTGTCCCCTACAGGTCGAATCTCGTTAGTTGACGCCAGTCGAACCGAAACCGCCCTCACCCCTCTGCGAGGGCGCGAATTCGCTGACGACCTTGAGCCGCGCCTGACCCACCGGCACCAGCAGCAGTTGGGCGATGCGGTCGCCCACCGCCACGGTGTACGGCTGCTGGCCGCGGTTCCAGCAGGAAATCATCAATGGGCCCTGGTAGTCGGCGTCGATGACACCTACCAGATTGCCCATCACCAGTCCGTGCTTATGCCCGAGCCCTGAACGCGGCACGATCAGCGCGCACCAGCCCGGATCGCCGATATGGATGGAGATGCCGCTGGCGACCAGCGCGCTTTCCCCGGGCGCCAGCGTCAGAGGCTCGTGGATGGCCGCGCGCAGGTCCATGCCGGCGCTGCCGATGGTCGCCGCCTCGGGCAGCGGGATCGAGTCACCCAGTCGGGCATCCAGGATTTTCAGTTCCACGTCGACCACGGCGCGACCGGTCATGCACGCACCGCCTGGTAACGCTCGGCCACCTGGGCCACCAGCTGGCGCGCCAGCTCATCCTTGTTCGCACGCGCCAGGGACAGCGAACCGCCGGGCCAGAAGAGTTGCAGGGCGTTGTCGGCGGCTTCGAAACCGAGGCCACCGCCCACCTGGTTGGCGGCGATCATGTCCAGTCCTTTACGTTTGAGCTTGTCTTGGGCGTAAGCCGCTACATCATGCGTTTCCGCGGCGAATCCGACCAAGAAGGGATGCACGGTTTGAGCAGAAAGACTGCCCAATATGTCCGGATTCTCGGCCAGCTGCAGGGTCAGGTCGGCCCCGGCCTGCTTTTTGATCTTGTGATCGGCCACTTCGGCCGGGCGGTAATCGCCCACGGCGGCGGCGGCGATGTAGATCTGGGCGTCCTGGGACGCCGCCAGCACCGCGGCATGCATCTGGGCCGCGCTGCGGACGTCGACACGCTGGCGAAGACCAGCCGGTGACGGCAGACCGACCGGGCCGGCGATCAGGGTCACCTGGGCACCGGCATGCACGGCCGCCTCGGCGACGGCGAAACCCATCTTGCCGGAGCTGCGGTTGCCGATGAAGCGGACCGGATCGATGTCTTCGTAAGTCGGGCCGGCGCTGACGACCACCTTGAGGCCGCGCAGGGCACCGTTGCCGAAGGAGTCGACCAGCGCCTGGCGCATCTCGTGCGGTTCAAGCATGCGGCCGGAGCCGATATCCCCGCAGGCCTGGTCACCCGAGGCCGGGCCCAGCACGTGCACGCCACGGCGGCGCAGCGTATCCATGTTTTCTTGCACGGCCTGATGGGCCCACATCTGCTGGTTCATCGCGGGCGCCACAAACAACGGGGCGCCGCTGGCCAGGCACAGCGTGGTCAGCAGGTCATTGGCCATGCCGTGGGCAAGGCGGGAAATCAGATCGGCGCTGGCCGGCGCGATGATGATGCGCTCGGCCCAGCGCGCCAGCTCGATATGGCCCATGGCCATTTCGGCCTGCTCGTCCCACAGGCTGACGCGCACAGCCTGACCGGAAAGGGCCTGGAACGTGGTAGCGCTGACAAAGTGGGTCGCGCTTTCGGTCATCACCACGCGCACTTCGGCGCCCAGGTCACGGAGGCGGCGGACCAGCTCACAGGACTTGTAGGCGGCGATGCCGCCGGACACGCCCAGCAGGATGCGTCGGTTGGAAAGCTGCATATCGGACCGGCCTTACAAACGTGCGGAGCGGTAGCTTACCGGATTCATGTTCAGGCACTGATGCACGCCCGGAACCCGCCTTGCCATGCTGGACGGATGAGCATCCGAGACTGGCCCGAGGGGCAACGCCCGCGCGAAAAACTGATCGCCCGCGGTCCCTCGGCCCTGTCGGATGCCGAGCTCATGGCTGTCATGCTGGGCAGTGGCGTGCGCGGCATGGACGCGATCGCCCTGGGACGCGAGCTCATCACGCAGGCCGGCGGCCTGCACGCCCTGTTTGCGCAGCCGGAGGCCCTTCCCCGCGTCACCGGCCTGGGGCCGGCCAAGCGGGCACGATTGATCGCGTCGCTCGAACTGGCGCGCCGTTCGCTGGCCGAGCAACTGACCCGTGGCGACCCGCTCACCAGCCCGCAGGCCAGCGCCACCTTCCTGCGCGCGCAGTTGCGACACCTTCCCTATGAAGTCTTCGCCTGCCTCTTCCTCGACAACCGACATCGCGTGCTGGCCTTCGAAGAGATGTTCCGCGGGACCGTCAACAGCGCCAGCGTCCATCCCCGCGAAGTCGTCCGCGCCTGCCTGCGTCACAACGCCTGTGCGGTGATCCTGGCCCACAACCATCCTTCGGGCGTCGCAGAACCCAGCGCCGCCGATCGCAGCATCACGAAGGAACTGGTCCAGGCATTGGGCCTCGTGGACGTCCGGGTGCTCGATCACTTCGTCATCGGATCCGGCGACCCGGTATCGATGGCCGAACGCGGGTGGGTGTGAGTCGGCGCGCCGTGGGGCCGCTCGCTGCGCTCGCTGTGAATTCGCGCCTGCGGCGCTGTGAACGGTAAACGGAGAAAAGCAAAGCTCACGGTCGCCTGGGCCTGCTCTTACCTGTTCACCGTTTACAGCCCGCGCAGCGGGCGAATTCACAGCTCGCGCAGCGAGCGGCCCCACCCCAAAAGAAAACGGCGCGGTGAGGGACCGCGCCGTGGACCGTTTTTTGGGGAGTTGAGAGGAACGGTGTCTCGCGTACCGCGCCAGCGGGGAGGGTGCTGGGGGATACGGGACGCATTGTCGCAACGCATCATGACAGGCACGTGACGCCATTTCGGAAGGGGTGATGTGCTCTGCCCGGGGAAATAGCCGCAAAACTTATGCACACCGGCCCAGTGGCGGCCATTCCGGGGCGGGATGTGGCGGCGACCTCAGAAGTGCATTCTAAGCTATTGATTAAATGGCTTTTCAAAGATTTCATTTGCATTTCGCCCGTGAAAAGCTCGCATTCGGGCTTCGTCGCAAAAAACTTTCCCCACAGAGTTATCCACAGGCGGGTCGGTCTGGGGTGGATACGTCCCAGGGACGGTCACGCGATCGCCCAGTGCCCGGCGAAGGGCGCGCCAGGTCGCTTCCCGGCCCGAATTTATGCCCCCGATGACCCCAAGTCGGAAGGCCGGCTCTGCTAGCATTGCCGGTCCTGTCGAACACTGATTTCTTCCCGTGAAACAAGCGCTGCGCGAACTGCTGCTGCAGGCCATTCGGTCCCTGCAAAACGACTCCACCCTGCCCGCCGACCTCGAGGTGCCTAACTTCGTGATCGAGCGTACGCGCAGCCGGGAGCACGGCGATTTCGCCAGCAACGTGGCGATGCTGCTGGCCAAGCCGGCGCGCGCCAAGCCGCGCGAACTGGCGGAGAAGATCGTGGCCGCCCTGCCGACCAACGCCCTCGTGGCAAAGATCGATATCGCCGGCCCGGGCTTCATCAACTTTTTCCTTGCGCCAGGCGCTTACCACGCGGAAGTGCGCCGCGTGATGCAGGAAGGCGATGCCTACGGCCGCAGCAGCATGGGCCAGGGCGTGGTCGCGGGCGTCGAATTCGTTTCGGCCAACCCTACCGGCCCGCTGCATGTCGGTCACGGCCGCGCGGCCGCGATCGGCGACTGCCTCAGCCGCCTGCTCGATGCGGCCGGCTGGTCGGTCAAGCGCGAGTTCTACTACAACGATGCCGGCGTACAGATCCAGAACCTCGCCATTTCCGTGCAGGCGCGTGCGCGCGGCCTGGCACCGGGCGTCGAGGGCTGGCCCGAAGATGGCTACCGCGGTGATTACATCGCCGACGTCGCCAACGCCTATATGGCGGGCGAGTCGGTCGAGGCCGATGGTGAAATCGTCACCGGCGCGCGCAATGCGGAAGATCTCGAAGCCATCCGCCACTTCGCCGTGGCCGCACTGCGCCGCGAGCAGAACCTGGACCTGCAGGCTTTCGGCGTCGGCTTCGACACGTACTTCCTGGAGTCGTCGCTCTACACCGACGGCAAGGTCGACGAGACCGTGCGCGAGCTGGTCGCCCACGGCCACACGTATGAAGAAGGCGGCGCGCTGTGGCTGCGCTCCACCGATTTCGGTGACGACAAGGACCGCGTGATGCGCAAGTCCGACGGCACCTACACCTATTTCGTCCCGGACGTGGCCTACCACCGCAGCAAGTGGCAGCGCGGCTACGTGCGCGCCATCACCGAGCTGGGCTCCGATCACCACGGCAGCCTCGCTCGCGTGAAGGCCGGCCTGCAGGCGCTCGACTGCGGCATCCCCAAGGGCTGGCCGGAATACGTGCTGCACCAGATGGTCACGGTCATGCGCGGCGGCGAAGAGGTGAAGATCTCCAAGCGCGCCGGCAGCTACGTCACCCTGCGCGACCTTATCGACGAAGTGGGCAAGGACGCGACGCGTTACTTCCTGATCTCGCGCAAGGCCGACTCGCAGCTGGTGTTCGACATCGACCTGGCCCGCTCGCAGAGCAACGACAACCCGGTGTACTACATCCAGTACGCCCATGCGCGCGTTTGCAGCGTGCTGCGCCAGGCCGGCGAGAAAGGGTTCACCTTCGATCTGGACAATGGGCTCGCTCAGCTCGCCAGGCTGGACAACGAACACGAGCAGATCCTGCTGACGGAGATGTCGAAGTATCCGGAGCAGGTCGAGGCGGCTGCGGCCAACCTCGAGCCGCACGTGATCGCCAACTGGCTGCGTGAACTGGCGAACGCGTTCCACACCTACTACAACTCGTACCAGTTCCTGGTGGACGACAAGGACCTGCGCGACGCCCGCCTCGCCCTCGTGGTGGCGGCACGCCAGGTGCTCAGGAACGGTCTGGATTTGCTGGGCCTCAGCGCCCCGGAGAGCATGTAAATGGCACCACGCAAGGGCAAAGGCCGTCAGGCCGTGCGCAACAACAGCGGTGGTTTCCCGGCCTGGGGCTGGGCCATCGTCGGCATCCTGGTCGGTGCCGTGCTGATGTTCGCGATGCGTGGCAAGTTGCCGATCGGTGCGCGTCCCAGCGATGCCCCGCAGCCCAATGCCGAAGCCACCGCCCAGCGCGGCAGCGACGCGGGCGCAGTCGAGCCGTCGGCCAACGAATCGGCACCGGCGCCGAAAAAGCCGCAGTTCGATTTCTATTCCGTGTTGTCGGAAAAGGAAGTGCGCATTCCGGATGCTGAAATCAGCGCCCAGGCCCGTGCCGAACAACAGCAGAAACAGGCCGCCGTGCAGCAGGCACAGCAACAGGCTGCCGCCCAGCAGGCGGCCCAGCAGCGCCCGCCGGCCAATACCCCGGCCGCCGTCACCGAAAACATCACCGCCGCACCGGCCGCAACGCCGGCTCCGCAGGCCGCCGGCACGGGCTACCTGCTGCAGGTCGGTGCCTTCCCGAGTGCTGCCGACGCTGAAGCCCTCAAGGCCAAGCTGGCGCTGCAGGGCTTCGTCGCCAATGTCGCGTCCGTCAACGTCAACGGCCAGACCTACAACCGCGTGCGCCTGGGCCCGTTCAAGTCGGCCACCGAGCTGGAGTCGGCCAAGCAGCGCCTCTCCTCGGCAGGCATCAATGCCATCGCCCTGAAGGAAGGCCGCTAAGCGAAGGGTCGGCCTTCACGTCGTTTGGAAAAGCCGTAGCGCGAGCTGCGGCTTTTTTTCTGTCCTGTGTCAGCGTCATACCTCGCGCACTGGGTCAAGATGTTCCTTACGACGGATCGCGCGGAACAAGGATACTCAGGATGTGGGAGACCATGCTTCACCTTCCCGTCTGGCTGCTGGCGCTCTGCCTGCTCCTGATGATGAGCGCCGCCTGGTGCGTTGGACGCCAGGTCCGTGCGTGCGCCGGCCGGCGCCAGACGCATGCATCGGACGACAGCTTTCTGCTGGCGTCGATACTGGGTTTGCTGGCTTTGTCGATCGGATTCGTCCTCGTGCTCGCTCTGCATCGTTATGACGAGCGAGGTGAGCTGGTCGTCAGGGAGGCCAGCGCCATCGATGCCGTCTGGAACCACGCCGATCGCCTGGAAGCCAGCGAGCGCGCCGCCTGGCGCACGCTGCTTCGATCTTACGTCGACGCGCGCCTCGCCTATGGCAGGGCTCCGACACCCATGGAGGAAGAGGCCGGCATCCAGCGCACCGGCGAACTCCAGCAAAAGATCTGGTCGCGGGTGCAGACCGTGTTGCACGACTTTCGCGTGCCACCTGCGCTGACGGAGGCAACGGCGTACATGTTCCAAGTCGCCAGCGCACGGGAGGTATCGCGCAAGGCCCGTCTCCCCGCGACCCTGCTGGCGACCCTCCTCGCCTTTTGCCTTCTCGCCGCCATGCTGATGGGCTTCCGGCGTGGGCACCAGCCCATAGCCAGCGCACTGGCCATACTGCTGATCGTGCTTTCGGTCAGTTGCGTGGCCGACCTCGATCGGCCAGCTTCCGGATCGATCCTGGTTTCCCAGCAGGCGATGCTGGAGGTGCAGAGGGCGCTTCGGGTTTGGTGAAGTCACTCGCTGCGCGAGCGGGTAAACGGTGAACCGCAAACAGGTAAATGCGCGGTGACGCTCTACGCTGTTCACCGTTTACCGCCTGCCCCGCAGGCGGCTTCACAGCGCGGAACGCGTGCCCCTTACTGCTTTCGCTTCAGGCGGATGAGCCCCGAGATGTCGTCATCGCCGTAACCCTGGCTCATCAGGTCCGCGTAATCCGACAGCGAGCGCTCGATCACGCTGCGATCGGTGCCCGCTTCCGTGGCGATCTTGCGCACGATGCCCAGGTCCTTGTGCAGCAGGCCCAGCTTGAAGCCCACCGAGAACTCGTTGCGCAACATGGTCGCGCCGCGCTTTTCCAGGAACCAGTTGCCCGCCGCGCCCGCGCCAAGCGTGGGGATCAGCCGCTCCGGATCCAGGCCCAGCGCCTCACCCAGCGCCAGGCCTTCGCAGACCGCCTGGGCAATGCCGGCCACCAGCACCTGGTTGACTGCCTTGGTCGCCTGTCCCGCACCGATGTCGCCCAAATGGGTGACGCGCAGCGCATATGCCTCCAGCACCGGGCGCGCGCGCTCCAGCACCTCGGCGTCACCGCCCACCATCACGGACAGCTTGCCGTTTCGCGCACCTTCCACGCCTCCCGACACCGGCGCATCGAGGAAATACGCGCCCACGGCCTGAAGCTTTGCCGCAGCGGCCTTGGCGGTGGACGGGGCAACGGTCGAATGATCGATGACGATCGCGCCCTTCTTCAGGTGCGGGGCCAGCGCGTCGACATTGGCAAGCACATCGGCATCCGCCGTCACGCACAACGCGATGACATCGCACTGCGCGGCCAGCTCCGGCAAGGACGGCGCCACCACACCCAGCTCGCGCGCCAGGGCGTCGGCCCTGGACTGCGTGCGATTACCCACGGCATGCAGCAGCCCCCTGGCCTTGAGGTGGCCAGCCATGGGCGCGCCCATCGCGCCAAGTCCGATAAAGGCTGCTTGCAAAGTCATGGGTAGTCCTCAGGTTCGGGGATTTGGACGGCTAAATACCGAGCCGCCCATGGTACTCCTCAACGTCGATGCACGTCGTGTGTCACGAAGGGCTCGTCAGGGGTTGGCGGCGCCAGCCATTGGGGGTGCGCCAGCGTGTGGCGCATGTCGTCCAGACCACTTTGCCAGTGCGTGCGCATGGTGCCGAGGCTGAACTCGTAGTCCTTGTAGTGGCCTTCGTAAGGCTTGTCGCTGTAGATCAGGTGGATCAGGTTGGTCAGTGCTCCCGAGGAACGCGCCTCGGCGCGACGGAACGCCGGGTCGTTATGCCTGTCCGGCGGCACCAGCGCCATCAGGTCATGCAGCAGGCGCTGATTTTCCTGAGTGAGGCGCATGTACTCGGTAATGAGACGCGTGCGACTGGAGTACTGAATCTCCTTGGCGCGTTCGGCCACACCGGCAAGGTCACGCGGAAGCTGGCCCGAGGCGCGCCACAGATCGACCTGGAAGATCAGGGCATCGTGGCACGGCCGATCCGACAACACTTTGTATAGCGGCGTATTCGAGACCATGCCGCCATCCCAGTAGTACTCACCGTCAATTTCCACGGCCGGGAATCCAGGCGGCAAGGCACCGGATGCCATGAAATGCTCCACGCGCAGCTTGCCGCGCCGGTTGTCGAAGTACTCAAAGTTTCCGGTGCGAACGTTCACCGCGCCGATCGACACGCGCAGCCCTTTCGGGTGATTGATCAGATCGAAGTCGACCAGCCGCTCCAGCGTCGCGCGCAACGGCGCGGTGTCATACCAGCTGACCGACGCGGGGCTGGCGGCCTGGCCAAGAAAAGCCGGCGGCATGCGCGGATGAAAGAAGCCCGCCTGACCTTCCCACAGGGCGCGCCATGCCGACAACCCGCTCCACTGGTTCTGCCAGGTGAGCGGCCAACCCGTCATGTCGAAGGTCGGCAGCACAGGAAAGTACGGCTGGCGGGAAATGGTTTCCCAGAACTCGCGCAACCGCTCGACCCGATGGCCCAGCGGGTTGCCGGCAATGATTGCCGCATTCAAGGCACCGATCGAAATGCCGGCGATCCAGTGCGGCCGCAAGTCCGCTTCGGCCAGACCTTCATAAACGCCAGCCTGGTACGAACCCAGCGCACCGCCGCCCTGGAGCACCAGGGCGAGCGTGCCGTAGTTGCCGGCCACGCTGTGCAGCGACGCCGGCCGGTCGTTCATTGCATGTACCAGCCGTGGCTCACCACGATGGATTGGCCGGTGAGCGCGGCGGACGGGAACGTCGCCAGGTACAAGGCCGTCTGCGCGATGTCGTCCACCGTGGTGAACACGCCATCGACGGTGTCCTTGAGCATGACGTTCTTGATGACGTCCGCTTCGCTGATGCCCAGCTCCTTCGCCTGCTCCGGAATCTGCTTTTCGACCAGCGGCGTGCGCACGAAACCCGGGCAGATGACATGCGAGCGCACGTTGTGCGGCGCGCCTTCCTTCGCCAGCGTGCGCGCCAGACCCAGCAACCCGTGCTTGGCCGCGACGTACGCCGATTTCAGCTTCGACGCTTCGTGCGAATGCACCGAACCCATGTAGATCACGATGCCGCCGCGATCGTTCTTGTACATATGCTTGAGCGCGGCCTTGGTAGTGAGAAAACCGCCATCGAGGTGGATGGCAAGCATCTTCTTCCAGTCGGCGAAGGCGAACTGCTCGATCGGATTGATGATCTGCACGCCGGCGTTGGAAATGAGGATATCCAGCGCGCCAAAGGCTTCCACCACCTTGTCGGTGCCGGCATTCACCGCCGCTTCGTCGGACACGTCCATGGCAACGCCGATGGCCTTGCCGCCCGCCGCGTTGATTTCTTTCGCCGCCGCATCGGCAGCCTGCTGATTGATGTCGGCGATGGCGACGCTCGCGCCGTTCTTCGCGTACAGCTCCGCGATCGCCTTGCCGAGGCCACTGGCCGCGCCGGTAATCAGGGCTACTTTGCCGTCGAGACTTGCCATGACCTTTCCTTCGATGGGGATGTTCGGCACAGCGTGACACACGCCATGTGACAGCCGCCATGCTACGAAAGGGCAGGTGAAGGCGCCCGCTACGCGGGCTGTGAGGTCGCCCGCCGTGCGGGCTGTGAACGGTGAACAGTAAGAGCGGGCCACAAGGGACCGTGTGCTCTGCTTTTCTCCGTTCACCGTTTACAGCGCCGCAGGCGCGCCTTGACCGGCGGCGGCCTCACTCCGCCAGGTAGGTGTAACCCGTCAACCCGCCATCCAACGCGGCAAACAGCGCCGTCGCCTCTTCGCCGCCGATGCCGGCGGTGGCGATGCGTTCGCGGTAACTGTCGCGCAGTACGTTGAGGTCGTAGCCGACGTAATCGAGCATCAGGTCGGTGGTGTCGCCGCGACGGCGATGCGCGAAAACATACGAATCGCCGTCGACGCGCACGTTCACTGCATCGGTATCACCGAACAGATTGTGGATGTCGCCCAGGGTTTCCTGATACGCGCCGACCATGAAGATGCCGAGGCGGTAGCTCTCGTTATCCTTCATGGCGTGCAGCGGCAGGCTCACGTCCACGCCTTCGGCATCGACGTAGTGATCGATGCGGCCGTCCGAATCGCAGGTGAGATCGACGATCACGCCGCGACGGGTGGGTTCTTCGTCGAGTCGCGCGATCGGTGCGATCGGGAAGATCTGCTCGATCGCCCAGATATCCGGCACCGACTCGAACACCGAAAAGTTGACGAAGTACTTGTCGACCAGCTTCTCGTCCAGCTCGTCCAGCGCCTGGCGATGCGAGCGCTCGGCCGGCAGCAGGCGGGTGCGCACGGCGTTGGCGATCGCGTAGTACATCTCGTCCAGCTGCGCGCGATCGGCCAGCGGCAGCTGGCCCAGGGCGTACAGGGTCTGGCCTTCCGCGAGGTGATGCTGGGCTTCGTGGAACAGCTCCAGCGCCGGGCGGCTGCCCAGTTCATCGTAGGTTTCGCGCAGGCGGCGCAGCACGGCCGGTTCGTCGTTGCGGGCCGGCGGAATGGTGCCAGCAGGCACTTCTTCGACTTCCGTGACGTTGACGACCATCACCGCGTGGTGCGCGGTCATCGCGCGGCCCGCTTCGGTGATGATGTGCGGCGCGTCCAGGCCTTCCTCGGCCACGGCTTCGGCCAGCGACTGGACGATGGTGGAGGCGTACTGCTCGATCGAGTAATTGATCGAGTTGTGGCTGCGCGAGCGCGAGCCCTCGTAATCCACGCCCAGGCCACCGCCCACGTCGACGATGTCCAGCGGCACGCCCATGCGGCGCAGCTCCACGAAATAACGCGTGGCTTCGCGCATGCCCGCGGCGATGTCGCGCACGTTGGAAATCTGCGAGCCCATGTGGAAATGCTGCAGCTTGAGCGTGTGCATCAGGCCAGCCTGCTCCAGGCGACGCACCAGCGTCAGCACCTGGTTCGGCGACAAGCCGAACTTGCCCTTGTCGCCACCGGTGTTCTGCCACTTGCCGGCGCCAATGGAAGCCAGGCGCACGCGCACGCCCAGCAGCGGCTCGACATCAAGGGCCTTCGCTTCGGTGAACACGTGGTCGAGTTCGGAGAGCTTCTCGATGACGATGTGCACGCGCAGGCCGAGCTTGCGGCCGATCAGGGCCAGGCGGATGTACTCGCGGTCCTTGTAACCGTTGCAGATCACCACGCTACCCGGGCGCGCCATGGCGAGCACGGCCATCAGCTCGGGCTTGGAACCGGCTTCGAGGCCGAAACCATGCTCACCCGCGGCCACCAGCTCACCGGCGACGCCGCGCTGCTGGTTCACCTTGATCGGATAGACAGCCGTATAGCCGGCCGGATAGTTCCATTCGCCGATGGCCTTGGCGAAAGCGTCCTGCAGGCGCTTGAGACGGTCGGCCAGGATGTCGGGGAAACGCACGAGCAGCGGCAGGCGCAGCCCTTCGGCGCGCGCGCGATCGACGATCTCTGGGAGCGAGAGGCTCGGGCCGCTGGCGCCGTGCGGGCGCATGACGATGTGGCCCTTGGCGTCCACGTCCACGTAACCATCGCCCCAGTGCGGGACGGCGTAAGTGTGACGGGCAGCCTCAATATTCCAGTGCTTCGACATGGACAGGTTCCTTGCTTTCGGCGGGCGCAGGCGCGCCCGGAGGTTCATGTCGTCGCAGCGGCGAGCCTTGACGAATAAAGAGCCAGCCGGCCGGAAGCCTCGCACGCCGCGGGGCCGGGGGGCTCGTTTAACTTGTAGGGATGAGCGGATTGTAATGGATCGTGGTGTCAGGGGTATGGCAACCGGGGTGGGGCCGGCCGCTGCGCGGCCTGTGAAGTCGCGCCTGCGGCGCTGTAAACGGTGAACAGGTAAGAGCGGGCCCAAGAAACCGTGAGCTCTGCTTCTCTCCGTTTACCGTTTACAGCCCGCGCAGCGGGCGACTTCACCGGCGGCCCCGCCGCCCTCACAGGGCGCGCCAGCGCCCACGCGACCATCCCACCGCCGCCGACCCCACAAAGGGCGCCCGGCCAGTCCTCTTCACACCCGAACCCGGTACAATTGGCGCCCTTTGCCCCCGCTCCATTCAGGAACAACGCCATGTCGCAGCTCAGCTGGTTCACCGAAGCCCACCAGGCTTCCGGCTCCTCCATCGGTTACCGCGTGGAGAAGCTGCTTCATGCCGAGAAGACCCCGTTCCAGACCATCGAGATCTACCAGACCACCGACTGGGGCAATCTGATGGTCATCGACGGCTGCGTCATGCTGACCAGCCGCGACAACTTCCTGTACCACGAGATGATGACCCACCCGGCGCTGTTCACCCATGCGCGCGCCAAGCGCGTGGTGATCATCGGCGGCGGTGATTGCGGCACGCTGCGTGAAGTGCTCAAGCACGAGGAAGTCGAGTCCGCCGTGCAGGTGGAAATCGACGAGCGCGTGACGCGCCTGGCCGAGCAGTACTTCCCGGAACTGTGCGATTCCAACAACGATCCGCGCGCCGAGCTGCTGTTCATCGACGGCATCAAGTACATGGCCGAAGCCGAGCCGGAATCGCTGGACCTGATCATCGTCGACTCGACCGACCCGGTGGGCCCGGCCGAAGGCCTGTTCAACGCCGCCTTCTACGCCAGCTGCTACAAGGCCCTGCGCCACGGCGGCATCCTGGTGCAGCAGAGCGAATCGCCGCTGGCCCACATCGAACTGATCAAGTCGATGCGCTCGGCCATGCGCACTGCCGGCTTCAATGCCGTGAAGACCTTGCCGTTCCCGCAGCCGTGCTATCCGACCGGCTGGTGGAGCTGCACCATGGCCCGCAAGGGCGGCGACCTGGCCGGCTTCCGCGAGCGCGGCGCCATCAGCAAGAACTTCCCGACGAAGTACTACAACGCTGAAGTGCACAAGGGCGCGCTGGCGCAGCCGGAATTCATGCGCGAGCAGCTCGGCGAGTGAGTTTGGCCGGCGTTGCCGGCCTGGCGGCTTCGCCGCCGTAAACGGTAAACAGTCAACGGGGAAGAGCGGGGCCGCTTCGGCATTCGCTCTTCCCTGTTTTGTTTCCAAACTCACACGCGACCGAACTCCGCTCTTACCTGTTCACCGTTCACCGTTAACAGGCAGCGCAGCTGCCGCCCCTCCCCACGCTCAAAAAAGCGTCGGCCGCACCTTCGGCATCACCACCAGAATGAGCGTCGCTATCGGTCCCAGTACCAGCGACAGCAGAAACCACAGCAATCCGCTGCGATTCTTCCCCTGGGCCAGGCCCGCATTGATCAGTGCAAGGGTGCCCCAGCCCACGAACCAGGGCGCACGCGCGTCCGCCATCATCGACCATTGATCCACTGGCAAGTCTCCTGTGTCACGCAAGGCGCGAAAAAGCTGGCGCCATGCGACGCCGGAAAGGGCCATGCTAACAAGCACGGCGCGGCGGATAAGCCCTGGGCGTCCCCGTGAATCAGGCGGGCTTAATACTTCGCGAGTATGCTGGCCGCTTTGTTACGTCCGGGTTTCGGCGGCTCACGCAGGCCGATACGCGGGGTGTGTCGTCCACGCGGAAGTGACATGCCCCGGGCTACATCCGGGCCCTGAATCGGCTCCCATGGAGAAAAGCATGCGCGGATGGCGCTACCTCGCTCTGGCATTGACCGCCTCGCTCGCAGCGGGCCAGGTCTTCGCGGCCACGCCGGCCGCCAAGCCTGCGCCCAAGACGCAGAAGGCGGAAGCCGCACGCAGCCAGGCCTTGCTGGGTTTCCAGCGCGATCTGGTCAGCGTGATCGCCCCACAGGCCAATGCCATTCCGCTGCTCGGCGCCGCACTGATGGCGCGCCCCCTGCAGAACCAGCCGAAATACAACGACTTCCATACGCTGATCGACCGCGCAGCCCAGGCCTCCGACACCGTTCCGGCGGTCACGTGGATTCGTCTGAGCGACTGCGACACCAAGGCCGATGCCTGCCCCAATCCGGATGCGATGGCCAAGCTGGTCGAACAAGCCCCCGACAACGCCGCCGTGTGGCTACTCAAGCTGGGCATCGACACCCGCGACAAGAACGACAAGGCCGCGCGCGAGGACCTGGCGCGCGCCGCCGCCGCCAAGCTCTATGACGATTACACCGGCGTCAGCCTGAAGGCCCTCGCCAGCACGGTTACCCTGCTGCCGCCGCCGGCTGACGTCATTCCCCCTTTGTCGGCCTCCGGCGCCGCCGGCGTGCAGGTCATGCTCGTCTTCGGCCTGGCCTCGACCCAGCCGCAACCTGGCCTGCAGGCCACGTCCCGCCTGTGCGAAGGCGCCGGTGATGACAAGGCGCTGAAGGACGACTGCCTCAAGCTTGGTCGCACCCTGGAATGGAGCTCCAGCCCGCTGGCCCGCTCCCTCGGCCTGCACCTGCGCGAGGTCCTCGCCGAGGAGCCCGCCCAGCAGGAGGACGCCCGCCGCGCCCGTCGCAACCTGATCTGGCAGGTCCAGAACTTCGCCCAGTTGTCCGCCCGTGCCCAGGGCGATGCGGCCCTGTGCCAGCACATGCTGGCGCTTGCCCGCAGCGGCGGCACGGAAATGAGCCTGATGCTGGCCGCCTTGCGCGATTACAACATCGGCACCGACGCCCCCGCCGACTGGGAACCCTCCAAGGGTTGAGGTGAGGCCGGCGGCGCCGCCTGTGAGGTCGCCCGCTGTGCGGGCTGTAGACGGTGAACAGTAAAAGCAAAGCGCGGGGTCACCCGAGCCTGCTTTTCACCGTTTACCGTTTACCGCCCGCACAGCGGGCGCCTTCACAGCGAGCAACGCGAGCGTCTTTACAGTTCGCGAAGCGGGCTACTAACCTTGGCCCCACCTTGAACAAGGGGGCGACGCATGCTGACGGTGCTGGTGGCAAGCAGCAAGGGCGGTTGCGGTAAGAGCACGCTGGTGACCCAGCTGGCTTCGCATTGGGCGCAGGACGGCAAGAACACGGCCATCGTGGATGCCGACCGCCAGGGTTCCAGTTTCCGCTGGGCCGCACGCCGCGCGGACAACGTTCCGGGCGTGCTTGCGCTGGAAGGCGGGCGCCGGGCGCTCGACAAGATTCCCTCCGACACGCAGCGCGTGCTGATCGATACGCCTGCCGGGTCCCACGAAAAGGACCTCGAACCCTATCTCGAACAGGCCGACGTGATCCTGGTGCCGGCGCTGCCGTCAACCTTCGACATGGACGCCACGTTCGCATTCCTGGAACACCTGCAGCAGATTCCGCGCGTCAAACGCGGCAAGCTGCCCGTAGGCGTGGTGGGCAATCGCCTCAAGCCCTGGACGAATGCCAGCCAGGACGCGATGACGCAGTTGGCGGAAGGGTCGCCCTTCCCCGTGGTGGCGCAATTGCGCGACAGCCAGGCCTACGTATTGTTGACCGCCCTGGGCAAGGGCATCTTCGACTACGCCTCGGAAAATGTCCGCAGTCACCAGGAAGACTGGAAACAGCTGCTGCGCTGGATCAAGCGTCAGCATTGAAACCAAAGCAATCGCCGGAGTCACTCATGCATGAACTCATCCTCTTGCGTCACGCCGAAGCCCAGCCCGCACAGGCCGGTGGTGACGACATGGGCCGGCGACTGAGCGGGCGTGGCGAGCAGGAGGCGAAAGAGGCCGGTAAGTGGCTCGCCTCGCATGGCGCCAGGCCGGATCGCGTGCTGTGCTCCCCTTCAGAGCGAACGCGCGCAACGGCCACGCTGGCGCTGCAGGCCCTGAAGAACGCACCCGGCATGCAGCTTGCCGACGAGATCTACGATGCCACCCCGGGCGAGCTGCTGGCGTTGCTCGACCAACACGGCGATGCAGGAACCGTCATGCTGGTTGGCCACAATCCGGGCATCGAACGCCTGGTGGCCCTGCTGGTCGAGGGTCGCTCGGATGAATTCCGCGGTATGCCACCCGCGGGCCTGGCGGTTCTCCACCTGGAGACCCCGCTTGAACCGGGCATTGCCCGTCTGGATGCCTTCTGGTCGCCGTGAAACACTTGCTCGCCCGCTTCATCGTTGCACTGCTCCTTCCCGCATCCACCTGTCTTCACGCCGCCGACTACCGCATCGACCCCGCGCAGTCGCATGCGGATTTCGGCGTACGACTGTTCTGGCTGACCACCATCAACGGCCGCTTCGAACACATCGATGGCGACATCACGCTGAGTGCCCAGCGCGATGCCGCCGTGGTCAACGCGCGGATCACCGTCGACAGCATCACGATGAGTTCCGACCGTTTTCGCCGCTGGGTGCTGGCACCGGAGTTCTTCGACGCGGAGCACTACCCCACCATCCATTTCGTCTCCGAACCGGTGATGCTGGCGGCCTTGCGCGACGGCGGCGAACTGTTTGGCGAACTGACCATTCGGGGCGTGAGCCGACCAGCACATTTCCAGTTGGTGTCGGCGCCATGCGTGCAGGGCAAACCCTACGAATGCGAAATCGAAGTACGCGGTTCCATCCAGCGCAGCGACTTTGGCATGACGGGACACCGCACCGCGCTGTCGGACAAGGTCGACCTGGGCATGACCATCCGGCTGGCGCCACCGATGGAAAATTAATTCGTCGGCCATCCCGCGCTCATGATTGCTTAGGCAAATCGCTAAGGACGGGATGTCGCGCCTTCAGAAACGGTGCCTAGGCTGAACTTGCACCCAGCATTCGCTGATCTGGCAAGTAGAAACCTATGAACACCGTTCCGTACTCCACCTTCGCGCGGCGGTCCCTCGCTGCCGTCACGGCCATGGCCCTCGCCGGTGCCGCGGCGGCATCCGACACCGGGTCTCAGGACTTGTATCACGCGGCCAAAGCACACATTCACGCGTTCGAACGCATCGCACGTGAGCACGGAAACGATCGATCCGATGGCTCGCCCGGTTTCGAAGCGTCCGCAGCATACGTCGAGACGGTGCTTCGCCAGGCCGGTTACCGGCCCTGGCGCCAGTATTTCCATTACGTTGGCCAGAAGGTGCACAAGAAACGCGCGGCAACCAATGTTCCCCAACTAGCACAGGTGTTGAATCGCCCGGTTGCCGGAACCCCTGCCACGCCCGCGGGTGGGATCAGGACACTCGTCGCCAGCCTTGGTCCGCATGACGGGTGCCATGCGTCCGACTGGGAGGGTAGGAACGTGCGGGATACGATCCTTCTGATGCCTCTCACCCGTAGCACGCAGTGCAGTCTGAACGCCCAGCTGATCGGCGCCAGGCAGCACGGCGCGCTTGCCGTCGTCACCTATGTCGCGGATTCGAATCGCGCGGAGCCCTACGAGGGCCTGGGCGACGACGGATCCGGAGCGCTTCCGGCAACCATCATCACCGGCACCGATGCGCATCGCCTCAATGCCGCCTTGGAACGCGGCAAGGTCACCATGCATCTGGACCTGGCATCCACGCAGACGACGCTTCGCTCGTTCAATGTTCTTGCGGAGAAGGTCGGGAGCACGGGAGGCAAGATGTTCATGGCCGGTGCGCACCTGGATAGCGTCCCGGATTCTCCAGGCGTCGAAGACAACGCTGCAGGAAGCGCCTTGGTGCTTGCGTCGGCGGTATCGCTGGCAAACCTTCGCCACCCACAGACGCTTCGATTTGCCTGGTGGGGTGCAGAAGAAGTTGGGCTTGAAGGCTCTCGCCACTTTGTTGCCCAACTGACGCCTCTACGCCAGGCGCGCCTGGCGGGCTACTTCAATTTCGATGCCGTAGCATCGCCAAATCCCATCATCGGCGTTTACGAAACGGGTCGGCACGATTCGGCCAGCCTTGCATTACGACGTGCGTTTACCGTTCATTTCGACCGGACCGACCAGGCATGGATCCCTTGTCGCAACGTTCCACGAAGTTCCGACAGCGCAGCGTTTCTTGAAGCTGGCATACCCGTGGGAGGCCTTTGTGCCTTCGGCGACCACGGCACCAAAACCCTCGAAGAGCAACAGCTCTTCGGCGGCGAATCAGGCCAACCCTATTCATCGACAAGTCACACGCCGCAGGACGATCTGGATCACATCTCCTGGGATGCGGTACGCACCTTTGCCCCGGCCGTGCGACAGGCACTGGACACGTTAGCCAACGACGGCTGAGCGACCGCGCCGCAAAGGGGGACAGGCCACCAGCCTGCCCCCTATCATTGGCGCATGCGCCGGCTCAGTGTTGCCCTCTCCATCGCCGTAGTGACGATGCTGCTGCTCACCGGCTGCAGTGT
This sequence comes from Dyella terrae, assembly GCF_004322705.1. Taxonomy (NCBI): domain Bacteria; kingdom Pseudomonadati; phylum Pseudomonadota; class Gammaproteobacteria; order Lysobacterales; family Rhodanobacteraceae; genus Dyella; species Dyella terrae. The sequence goes on from NZ_SIZZ01000004.1 coordinate 29,515, forward strand.
GTCGCACACGGCTGTCAGGGCGGCGGACAACGCCATCGTGCTCGGCGCCGACCGCACGTCCACTTGTGCCAGCGACGATCACTGCGCGATCCCTTCGCCCCTGATGGATGAAGCCCATCGAGTCCTCACCGACTCCACGGACGAGCGCCCGGCACACTTCGTGACCCTGTTGGGTGACAGCGAAGCGGCGATGGTCGCGCGTATCCATCTGATTCGCGCGGCGCGCACCTCGATCGATATCCAGACTTATATCTGGGACCGCGACGATGCCGGTGACGTCATTCTCGATGAACTGGTGCAGGCCGCGAAGCGAGGCGTCAAGGTGCGCATCCTGGCCGACCAGCTGTTCTCGTTCAACGATCCGCGCTGGCTTGATCAACTGGCGTTCGCGCATGCGAACCTGCAGATTCGCCTGTACAACCCCACGTTCAATGAAGCGCAGACATCGCCGGTCGAATTCGCCGCCGGCATCGTGTGCTGCTTCTACAAATTCAACCAGCGCATGCACAACAAGGTGCTGGTCGCGGACAACGTCATCGGAATCACCGGCGGTCGCAACTACCAGAACCGCTACTTCGACTGGGACAACGACTTCGACTATGTCGATCGCGACGTCATGGTGGCCGGCCCCGCGGCGCAGGCCATGGGCGCGAGCTTCGAGCTGTTCTGGAACCACAAGCGCTCCGTGTCACTGAGCCGGCTTCGCGACATCAATGCGCTCCTGCGCAAGCACGAGGCGCAACCCTGGACCACTCCCGTGTACGCCCACCCCGAACGCGTCGCGCGCGTCCAGGCCGAGGCCGCCGATACCGACTGGATCGAGGACTACCTGCTGCTGCCCAGTTTTCATACGTCGCACGTGGAGTTCTTCAGTGACCTTCCGGCGAAGACGGAACAGCCCAAGGAACGCGACGCACACGAATTCACCTCCAACGTCATGCGCATGGTTGGCTCGGCCAAGCGCGAAGTGCTGCTGCAAACGCCCTACCTGGTGATGAGCAAGCGCGCGCAGACCATCTTCGAACGACTGCACAAGCAACCCGACCCGCCACGCATCATCGTCTCGACGAATTCGCTGGCCTCCACGGACGCCTTCGCGGTGTACGCGCTGTCGTACAAGCACCGCAAACGGTATCTCACGGAGTTCGGTTTCGAAATCTACGAGCTGAAGCCGCATGCCATCGGCCCTGCGCAGGACAATGCGTTGTCTAGCAGCGAGGATGGCCCGCCCGTGGAGGATGTGCCGGTGACAACCAAGCGCGAGTCCACCCGCGTGGCCGGTAGCGGCGGCAGCGGAAGTAGCAGTGCACGCGTGATCGGTACGGAAAGCCGCAGCAGCCTGAGCGTCAAGCGCAATGGCAAGCGCAACCGCCCGCCGCCGCTGATCAGCCTGGGCCGGCGCTTCGGCCTGCATGCGAAGTCCATCGTGGTCGATGACACCTTCGCCATGGTCGGCTCGCACAACTTCGACCCGCGCTCGGACCACTACAACACCGAAGCCGGCGTCATCGTGTACGACAACGATTTCGCGCAGGCACTGCGCCAGAGCATCATGCGCGACACCCAGCCGGAGAACGCCTGGGTCATCGGCCCGCGCCAGCAATCCTCGCTCGACTCGGCGATGGAGGATGTGTCCTCCTCGCTCCCGCTGTTCGATTTCTGGCCCTATCGCTACGCTACCAGCTACGAACTCAAGCCCGGCTGCACGCCCATGCGGCCCAGCGATCCGGCCTTTCTTACCTGCTACACGCCGGTGGGTGACTTTCCCGACGTGGCCGGATCGCCGAAGTCCATCTATACGCGCTTGATCACGGCATTCGGGGCGGGCGTGCAAGGCGTCCTGTAAGACGCCGACCTCAACGAGATCGTGCTGCCCGTGTTCTCGCGGCCTTCTTGGCCGCGGCCGCGCGCCCACCTGCGCCCTTGGTCCGTGCCGCCTTTTTTGCTGCCGCGGAGCGCGATGCCGCCGTGCGTTTGCTGGCTGCTTTTTTTGCATGCGCTGACAAGGCTTTCGTGGACGCGGCGCTGTGACCTTCGCGCTTGAGCGCACTCTTGGTGGCGCGCGATCGCGTCGGATTGGCCTTGTGCGGGTGCGCCCCGGCCTCTTCATCCGCGGCAGCCCGCTGGCGCACCGTCTTGCTGGCGGTGCGCTTGACCGGCACCTTCACTCCGGCCCGCCGTGCCTTCGACAGACCGATGGCGATGGCTTGTTTGGCCGAACGAGCACCATGCTTGCCTTCGCGCACGTGTTCAATTTCTTCCTTGACGAACTCACCCGCCTGGGTGCTCGGCGCTTTGCCCTGCCGCTTGTCGCGCGCGGCCGCTTGTCGTGTCCGTTTCTCGGGCATGTGCTGCCTCCCATTGGTTCGGCCCCTGCGTGTTCCAGTAAGCACGGAGGTCGTTGACAGGCCGTCAATCAGGCACCGGGTCGATGCGCGCAGTTCAGCATGCTCGCGGCTTTGTGGATGGGGTTGCCAGCGGGGCATTGGCGACGGCCAAGGGTCTTGTGGCAGGATCGCCGGCTCGTGCCTGAGGGGGCCTTGGGGGAGGTGTGCGCGATGTCGATGATCGGGAATTTTGTCGCCCTGCGACCGGACAAACTGGCCGAGTTGAAAGACGATCCGGAAGCGATCGATGCCTTCATCTATCCCGAGGACGAGGCCGCCATTCCGCATCACCTTGATGTCGACAAGGCCTGGCATGCCATCCACTTCGTGCTGAATGGCGAGGTGTGGGGTGGTGAAGGCCCGCTCGGGCAGGCGGTGATGGGTGGGGAGGAAATTGGCGACGACATCGGCTACGGCCCGGCGCGCTTCCTGACGCCTGGCGAAGTGCGCGATATCGCGCACGCGCTCGTCCATCTTTCGCCCGCGCAATTCAGCGAGCGCTTCAATGCCCGCGCCTTGCACGAAGCGGAAATTTATCCGCAGATCTGGTTGACGGAAGGCGAGTTGGCGCGCGATTTCGTCGTCGATCACTATCGTCTGATGATGGACTTCTACCGCGACGCCGCCGGTCGCGGCGACGGCGCGCTGCTGTTCCTCAACTGAGCCGGCTTCATCGGTGTATGAGCCGCGAGAGGCCCTGCCCTATCGTGGCGAAGAAACCGGGTTTGGCCGGTCGACCGGGCGGGGCTGGCTCCGCGGGTCTTGTCCACGCGCCATTGCCATTCAGGCGGTGGGTTACCTTGGTCTCGCTGAAGCGCTTGTGGGCCCCCCATTCGACGATGAAGTGGAAGCGCCTCGGACGCGCCGTCGAGGTGCTGGACTGGGTGGACGCTTCCTCCAATTGCCAGGCGCCCGGTTGCTCCAGGCGAGCGGCAATGCGCCGCTCCAGTGTCGATCGCGTGCGTGCGTCGTGTGCGGGACATTGCTCGAGCAAGGCCAGATCGGTTTGAACGTCCTGCCGCGCGCTGGCCGACAGTCCATAGCGCAAGACGTACTGATCGCCACGGGGCTGTTGTCGAACCCGATCGAGGAACTCGCCTAGCTGCACGCGGGCCTGCCCCACCATCGCATCCTGTGCTTCCCGGGATTGTCCATGCATCCGCGCGGCCAGTTCGGGCGTCCACAGATAGCGTTCGCCTTTCAACAAACGCTCGAACGAATCGAACGATGCGACGTCTACTTCCAATGAGGTCGACGGCAACAGCTTGCCGTTTCGCATCAACAGTTCGATCGTCGTTGCCTTGCCGGTATCGCGTGAACGTGGCCGCACCCAACGCGCCAGCCGTGCCGGAAGGATGCGACCGATGGCGCTGTCCTTGAACCAGGCGGGTATCGCCACCATCGGATGGGCTTCGCTGGTTTGGGCTACGGCGACCGACGCACCGATAAAGGGACTGGCATTCAGCCGCACGCCTTTTGCCACCTTGACGCGAACGGATCGGATCGTGCCCCCCTGATCGCCCGACAGGGTGCGCGAGCGGTAAGAGGTGGCGCTTGCCTGAAGACCCAGGCCCGCGCGTGACTGCACGTCGCTGGAGACATCGGCTGCAGCGCTAGCGCCGAGTTCGACCACGCCGCCGAGCGAGTGCTGACGATGACGCTGTTCGTGCCAGCTGAGCGACAGATGAGGGTTGCCTGCCAGTGTGTTCCAGTTGGTCGGTTCCGAGGTGGCGCCTGGACCGCTATCGGCACGAAACCAGTCGTCCAGCCCTTGCCTCTGCGTTGCGTCGGATGGGTGGGTCAAGCGCACGGTCACGCCCGTACTGTGCGACGCCTGGCGCCCTCCGCCCACGTAGAGCATGCCGCCGGCCGCTCGCGCGGAGAACGGTGCGCCCAGACCCACGTTGCGCCCCATCAGGACCCCAACGCCGCCGGTCAACTCAAGCTCTTTACGCGTACCAACGTGTATCTCGGTGAACTCGTGCGTGCGGCGGATGCTCACCACTTGATCGCGCGCGAGTTGAAGGTGGGGATCGATGGCAACGGCAAACGTACCACTGGGGTCGAGCATCGCACTGACAGCGGTCAGCACTAGGGCAATTGCGTCGCCACCGACAAAGAAGCGGTGACCGGTGCACAACTCCATCTGGTCGCCAGGATGCGCCTCCATGATGTAGTTGATCAGGTCTTGCTTGATCTGCTCACGGCGCTGCGTCGCTTGTGGTGTTGGTCCCGCTTGCCTGGGCATGGCGTTGAGCGGCGACACGTAGGCGCCTCCAAGCTTCTTGATCGGGTGCACGGTTTGACCGGCCTGGGGAACGGTGCGCTGCTGAAATGCATTCAACTGCGCCTTCACCCGGGCCAGTGGCGTGTCTTCCCCATCGTCCCGATAACCTTGTCGCCAACTGGCCAGCGCGCTGCGTTGAGCGTCGTCGAGCGATGCCTCTCCCTCGCGCATGGCGCGTTCGGCGGCCTGCCAGACTCTTAGGGCAAATGGCTGCAGGTTGGAGCGACGGGCATTCATCAACGCATGCGGTGATGGATCGCATGACCACTCGAGCGGCGTATCTGGCGCGAGATCCTGCTGCGCCGCCATTTCCAGCTGCTGCAATACCGACGCCAGTCTTTGCCCCCTGCCGTCCCATTCGTCGGCGGCTTGAAGCATCACCATCGCGATGCCCGAAGGTGCGCGTTTGGCGTACAGCGCCTGCAGGATGTCCCGTCCCATGGCACTGCGCGCGAGCGTGCGAACGACAAGCCATGCGCGTGCCTGCGCGACCGAATGCGATCGCGCGACGCCTGGATGGGCAACATCCAGTTCGCGCATCGCCTCAAGCACACTCGTGAGTTCACCGGATTTGCCGGCCAATCCCGCGACGAGATGATGCAGGTAGTCGTGCGCGTCCTGGATGTTCCAGCCGTTCATGGCCGGGTCTTCTTGCAAGGGCCGGGCGAAGTCGGCCAAGGCGATGCGATTGTGCTTCAGCGCATCAGGAAGAGGCGCAGGTTCCGGGTTTTGTGCCCGCTTCGGCATCGACGGATGCGTCGGGCGATTCTTGACGGCGCCAAAGCGCAGAATGTGCAGACCACGCGCTGGATTCATGCCTTTCGCCAGCTGGGGCAAGGTGCAAGTCAGGAGAGAGTTCGAGATGCCGTTTGCGCTCATGGCCAAGCTCATGCAGTGACGAGCCTTGAACCTAATGTACGGATTTGGACATCGGGTGACGGATTCCCGTGTCGTTTATGGCCGTTCGTCCGATGTTTTCTGCCCAGGCGTCCAAAAAAGCAAACGGGCGCCGAAGCGCCCGTCTGTTCTTCCCGCCAGTGACGCGCCGGTCAGAGCGCGTAGTACATCTGGAATTCCAGCGGGTGGGTGCTCGCGCGGTAGCGCGTGACTTCCTGCATCTTCACCGAGATATAGGCGTCGATGAAGTCGTCGGTGAACACGCCACCGGCCTTGAGGAACTCGCGGTCCTTGTCGAGCGCATTGAGCGCTTCGTCGAGGCTGGCGCAGACCTGCGGGATGTTCTTCTCTTCTTCCGGCGGCAGGTCGTAGAGATCCTTGTCGGCCGGCGCACCCGGATCGATCTTGTTGATGATGCCGTCGAGGCCGGCCATCATCAGCGCGGTGAAGACCAGGTAACCGGAGTTCATCGGATCGGGGAAGCGCACTTCGATGCGACGGCCCTTCGGGCTCGACACGTACGGAATGCGGCAGCTGGCCGAACGGTTGCGGGCCGAGTAAGCCAGCATCACCGGCGCTTCGAAGCCCGGCACCAGGCGCTTGTAGCTGTTGGTGGTGGAGTTGGCGAACGCGTTGATGGCCTTGGCGTGCTTGAAGATGCCGCCGATGTACCACAGCGCCGTCTGGCTCAGGCCGCCGTACAGGTCACCGGCGAACAGGTTGTTGCCGTCCTTCGCCAGCGACTGGTGGACGTGCATGCCGCTGCCGTTGTCGCCGACGATCGGCTTGGGCATGAAGGTCACGGTCTTGCCGTTCTGGTGGGCGACGTTCTTGATGACGTACTTCATGGTCATCAGTTCGTCGGCCTTCTTCACCAGCGTGTTGAACTTCACGCCGATCTCGCACTGGCCGGCATTGGCGACTTCGTGGTGATGCACTTCCACCACCTGGCCCAGCGACTCAAGCACCTTGCACATGTCGGCGCGCAGGTCGCCCAGCGAGTCGACCGGGCTGACCGGGAAATAGCCGCCCTTCACGCCCGGACGGTGGCCGGTGTTGTTGTCTTCGTACTTGTAGCGCGAGCTCCACGCGGCTTCTTCGGAGCCGATTTCGTAGAACACGCGGCCCATGTCGTTCTGCCAGCGCACGGAATCGAAAATGAAGAATTCCGGCTCCGGACCGAAGAAGGCGGTGTCGGCGATGCCGGTCGACTTCAGGAAGGCTTCGCCGCGCTTGGCGATGGAACGCGGGTCACGGCCGTAGGCCTGCATGGTGCTCGGCTCGAGCACATCGCAATGCAGCACCATCTGGGTGTGCGCGCTGAACGGATCGAGGTAGGCCGTATCCGCGTCGGGCAGCAGGATCATGTCCGACTCGTTGATGCCCTTCCAGCCAGCGATGGACGAACCGTCGAACATCTTGCCGTCTTCGAAGGTGCTCTCGTCGATGGCGTGCGCCGGGTAGGTCACATGGTGGTGCTTGCCAAGCATGTCGGCGAAGCGCAGGTCGACAAACTCGACGTCATGTTCCTGGATCAGGTCGAGCACTTGCTGGACGGAAGACATGGCAAACCTCTGGGGCGGGAAGGGGAAGTGAAGAGCAAAGCTGCAAGGGATTTAGCAAACCGCGTGCCAGCGGGCGAAATGGCTTGGTAGCGCGGGTTTCCGAGGATTGCCCCGCATCCCGCGCCTGCCAGGTTGCACCACAGTAGTGCAATCTGAGTGCCCTATTGCACGCAATTGAACCCAACGTGGCACGCGAATCGTTCATCGTACGCCCGCCAGGCGACGACAGCATGTGGCGGTGCATCGCGGCGTCGAATCGCCTCTCCCGACGGTGGGAAGCCGACATCGAAGTAAGGCGCACGGCGCCCTCGACGCAAGTTCAGGCGATGCTTCGTCGCAGCGCTTCGCGCATGGAGACACCGTCATCAGAAAGCCATCCATCCCACGCGCAATCCCCGTAAGCTAGCCCCCTTTGCAAAAGTCCGGGGCCGTGCATTCGTGAGCGACATCATCAACGTCATCCTGCTGGGCATCATCGAAGGGATCACCGAGTTCCTGCCGATCTCCAGCACCGGTCACCTGCTGATTGCCGAGAAGCTGGGCCTGGGCGAACGCTCGGATCTGTTCAACGTGGGCATCCAGGCGGGTGCCATCCTCGCGGTGACGCTGATCTACTGGAAACGCATCTGGCAGCTGTTCACCCAGTGGCGCGATCCGGCCAACCGCGATTACCTGCTGAAGCTGTTTGTCGCCTTCGCCATCACGGCCGTGCTCGGGTTCATCGTCACCAAGGCCGGCTTCAAGTTGCCCGAGGCCGTGACACCCATTGCCTGGGCACTGGTGATCGGCGGTATCTGGATGATCGGTGCCGAGCGACTTGCTGCGCGCCAGGTCGATCGCAGTGACGTGACCTGGCGCGTGGCGATCCTGGTCGGCATCGCGCAGATCGTCGCAGGCGTTTTTCCCGGCACGTCCCGTTCGGCGGCCACCATCTTCACCGCCATGCTCGCGGGCACCAGCAATCGCGCAGCCGCCACGGAGTTCGCGTTCCTGGTCGGCATCCCCACGATGTACGCGGCCACGGGCTACGAGCTGCTGAAAGTGCTCAAGAGTGGCGGCGCGGCGCATGAGGACTGGATGGCGCTGATGGTCGGCTTCATCGTCTCGGCCATCGTCGCCTTCATCGCGGTGAAGTGGCTGCTCGGCTACATCCGTTCGCATCGCTTCACGCCTTTTGCCATCTACCGCATCGCGCTGGGCATCGCGCTGTTGCTGTGGCTGCCCGCCGGCGTCTGAGCCTGACGGGACGCGGCATGGAATCGCCACGCCACTATCGATGGATCGACCTGCACGTCGACCTGGTTCGCCATCGCGTGAGTCGCGGCGAGACGGAACTGGACGTGCAGGGCCTGAGTTTTCAGTTACTGGCCTGCCTGCTTCGCCATGGTATCGACGTTGTCAGTTTCGACACGCTGATGGCGGAAGTCTGGGCGCCAGCCGTCGTCAACGAAGAAACCGTCACGCAGCGCGTGAAGCTGCTGCGGCAGTCGCTGGGCGATGACGGGCGCAGTCCTCGCTACATCCGTTCGGTGCGCGGGCGCGGTTACCAGCTGTGCGAACCGGCCGTGGCGCTGGATGCGCTGGTGCCGCAGGAGACAGTGACGCGGGAGTCAGCGCGCCGACGCTGGCTGTGGATCGTGCCGGTCATCGTCGTCGGTGCGGCCGCACTCGCTGTCGGGTGGCATGCGCACCGCACGCCCACCCTCGCCGCGCCCGGACCGCAACAGGAGCTGCTGCAACGCGCGAGCTACTACGCCGGCATCGGCCAGCGTGACAACAACGAACGCGCGGCGGCGCTGTATCAACAACTGCTCGCGATCGACTCAACCAGCGTAGCCGCGAAGGTGGGCTTGAGCCGCGCCTACAGCGCACGCGTGTGCCTCTACAACTTCCCCTACGAATGGACGCGCCAGGCGCAGGATCTGGCCCAGGCTGCGCTGCGTGACGCGCCGAACGACGCCACGGCGTGGTCCGCCCTCGCCTATGCGCATGACTGCCGCGGTGAGATGCAGCCGGCCATCGATGCGTATGAAAAAGCCGTCGCGCTGGATCCGAACGACGATGCCAGCCGCTCCTCCGCCGCCTACCTCTACCAGGAGCGCGGCCAGCTGGCCGACGCGCTGCGCAGCAATCTGGCCATGCGCGATCCGACGGCGCGGGTGCGCTACCGCGACGTGCAGATCGCTCGGGAGATGGACCTGCTCGGCTTCCACGACGCGGCCGAAGGGCGCTTTCGCAAGAGCTTCCAGCTCAATCCGGACAATGTCTTCTCCAACATCGCCTGGCCCCAGCACCTGTACCTGCAGGGGCGCTTTGCCGAAGCCCAGGCCGCGCTCGACGAAGCCATGGCGCGACATACCCCGCACGTGGGCCTTTACCAACTGGCCGGCGAGCTGGCGCTGGTTCGCGGGGACCGGGCGGCGGCGCTGGCCGCCTTCAGGCAGGCCGCCGCGCTACGCCCCCAGATGAGCATGCCCACCACCCTGGTCGCCCTTTACCAGGACCAGGCACCGGACCCGGCGTGGCTGGAGGCGCGCATCACGGATATGCGCAAGCAGCTGGGACAAGGCATGGGTTACCCCTCCGACCAGCTGGAGCTGGCCATGCTGCAACTGGCGCACGGCCAGCGCGCGGATGCCCTGACGACGCTGTCTCGTGCCGTCGATGCCGGCTACTCGGACCAGGCGTACCTGCAGGTCTCGCCCCTGCTCAAGTCGCTGTCGGCCGAGCCGGTTTACGCCCAGGCCATCGACAGCATCAGCCGCCGGGTCGCCGCGCAACGCGCGCAGGTCCTGGCCGCCCCCTGGCGACCGGCGGACCTCGCCGCGCCATCGCCCTGAGACGCCTTACCCAACTTTCGGCGTAGCCGAAATTATTCCTATTCAAGTCTCTGCTGCCGTGGTCATACTCCGCACAGGCAGCTCGGAGGGGAGCCGGTGCCATGCCCACGCAAGAGTCATCGTCGGACTACGCCTGGCCACCGTCCGTGGTCGGATTCGACATGCCCTCGTCCACCACGCACCCCGACGTGCCGCCGGTGATGATTGCCCTCCTCGATACACAACCCGACCACTTCTGGATCGAGGCTTTCGCCTGCGAGGTCGAAACCTTCCGGAAGCGCCATGAACTGGAGCAGGTGCGTCTGGACGTGCGCAGCCTTGTCGTCGCCGGCCCGATCGCAAAGCTGCGCGGACTGACCACGACGGTGCGCGACTTCGTGCACCGCGTGTCGCGCATCAGCCTGCAGCGGCGCGTGATGGAGCGCCTGCGATCCGGGTCGTCATCGACACCCGAAGAAGAAAACCAGGCCGCCACGCGCGACGTCGACCTGGTGGCGCATATCCCCGTCATCGGGAAAATCCTCGAAGCGGTATCGCGTGAAACCGGCATGCGCTTCGCCACCGTCGCGCGCGTATCCGACACGCGCTGGACCGCCTGCGCCGTGTACGACACGATAAATTTCGGCCTGCGCGCCGGCCAGGACCTGGTGCTCGAAACCACCATCTGCAACGAGATCCGCGAGCACGGCCATATCGTCACCATCGACCACGCCAGCGCGCATCCGCATTATTCCCGCCATCCGACGCCGGCGCTGTACGGGTTCGAAAGCTACATCTCGATACCGATCTATCGGGCGGATGGCCGCTTCTTCGGCACGCTATGTGCGGTCGATCCCCTGCCGCGCCGGCTGGATCCGGCCACGATCCGTTCGTTGGAGAAGTACGCGAAAGCGATTGGCGCGGAGATCGATGCCCGGTCGGAGGAACGGTGAATTCGCGCCTGCGGCGCTGTGAACGGTGAACAGGTAAGAGCAGGTTCGGACGGCCGTTCGCTCAGCTTTTTCCGTTTACCGTTTACAGCGCCGCAGGCGCGACATCCCCGCTCTTACTCCGCGAACTCATCGCGGTACCCGCCGCCGCCACGATAATCGCCACGATGGCCATCCACTGCACGGCGGTGAGGTGTTCGCTCAACAGGATCACGCCCGCCATGGCCGCGATGGCCGGCTCAAGGCTCAGCAGCGTGCTGAACGTGCGCGCCGGCAAGCGCGTCAGCGCCATCATCTCCAGCGAATACGGCAAGGCGGAGCTCAGGAAGGCCACGCCGATCGCGTAAGGCAGCAGTTCGGGCGACAGCAACGCGGTACCGGCGTGCGCCACGCCAAAGGGAATCACCAGCAGCGCGCCGATGGACGTCCCGAGCGTGACGGCATCGGCACCGAAGCCGGCACCGGCTTTCTGGCCCATCACGATGTACAGCGCCCAGCCCACGCCCGCCGCCAGCGCATACATCACGCCGACGGGATCAAGGCCCTGCGCCTGCCCGCGCAAAGGCAGCAGCAGCAGGAGACCCGCGATCACCAGCGCGATCCAGACGAAGTCGAGCAGTCGGCGCGAGCCGACGAGCGCCAGCGTCAATGGCCCGGTGAACTCCAGCGCCACCGCGATGCCCAGCGGAATGGTGCGCAGGGACATGTAGAACACCAGGTTCATCGCGCCCAGCGACAAGCCGTAACCCCAGATCGCGTGCCAGTCCTTCCACTGATCCATGCGGCGCCACGGACGACGCCACAGGATCAGGATCAGCGCGCTCAACCCCAGGCGATACGCCGTCGCACCCTGCGCTCCGACGTGCGGAAACAAATGCTTGGCCAGCGACGCGCCGCACTGGTACGACACCATCGCAACGACGAGCACGCCAACGGCCAGCGCCATTTCAGCAACGGGAGAACGGGAAGACATGATGTAACCGGGGAAAGTGGGGTAGTCATGATGACAGCTCCCCCCACCCAAACCCATGCCATCCCACCCCATTGCTGACATCCCCTGTCAGCAACCACACCCCGCTCTTTTCCGTTCCCCGTTCACGGCCCCGCCACGCGGGGCGGCATAACAGGGCGCGCAGCACCCGACCTCACGGCAGCGCTTTCAGCACGTAATCGCGGAAGATCTCCTGCGATTGCGGATGCGCATAGCGCTGGTTGTACGCCTTGCTGGTCACCACCGCGACGAGCTTGCGCGAGGGCATGACGAATACGTAGTTGCCGCCATTGCCCGACATGGCCCAGACCGGTTCGTCCGTGCCTTTCACCGGAAACCGGAACTGCCACCACAGGTAACCGTAGTCGGCATCATCGCGGGCCTGGGCGTGCACCGTCAGCATGCTGCGCACCCATGCTTCGGACACGATCTGCTTGCCCTTCCAGCGACCGCCATCCAGCGCCAGCTCGCCGAGCTTGGCCAGGTCGCGGCTGCGGTAGCGGGTGCCACCGCCGCCCATCCCGATGCCCAGCGGCGAAGCGTTCCAGTGCACCTGGGTGATTCCCAGCGGTTTCTCCAGCGCTTCGGCGGCGAAGGCCGACAGCGGCTGGTGCGTGGCGCGCTCCACCACGGCGCCGGCGACGAAAGCCCCGGCGGTGCAGTAGGAGAAGGCGCGGCCATGCGGGCTGTCCGCGGGCTTGGTCATCCACGGTGCAAAACCCTTGATGGGCAAGTCCAGCGCGAACTGCAGCCAGTCTTCGCTGACGTACATGCGCTCCTCGTTGCCGGACGAGAACTGGTTTTCGTCGTCGCATTCCCACAGCGAACTCATGGTGAGGAGGTCTTCCAGCGTCATCGCCTGCTTGCGCGCATCCGGGTGCTGCACCGGCTGCTTGTCAGGGAAGTAGCCATAGACCTTCGCCTGCGCACTGGGGATCAAACCCCGGTCGATCGCCGCGCCCACCAGCCAGGCCGTGATGCTCTTGCTAGCCGAACGGATGTCGTTGAGCTGGGTGGCGTCGCTGCCGTTGAAGTACTTCTCGTAGACCAGCGCACCGTCTTTGACCACCAGCACACTGGTGATGCCCTTGTAGGTGTTGTCGGCAAGCTTGTCTTCGAGCGCGCCGAAGCGGCTGGTGTCCCAATGCAGGGCGGCGGCGTTGCCGGTGCTCCAGCCGTCGTCGGATTTTGCTGGCGGCAGATAGTCGCCAGCGACTACGGGCGTTACCGCACCGGCCCACACGAGGGCGGCCGTCAGGGCGGATTGCAGGAACCGGGTGTTCATGGTGGATCTCCGTTAGGGGAGACCCACGGGAACCGATCAGCGAATGAAGTGCCTGATGCCCGAATGAAGAAAAATGAAGTGGCGACGAATCAGTCGCTTACGCACTCAGCCGCTGCTCGCCCACGGACTTCACGCCGACGATCTTTTTCAGCCCCGGCTCGTTGGTGCGGTCGAACAGCTCGCGCACCCACTCGATGAAGGCCTGCACCCGTGCCGACAAGTGCTTCTTCTGGGGATAGACGATCCACACCGGCTTGCCGGTGGACACCGTGTCGGTCATCACCAGCTCCAGCATGCCCTTGTCGAGCATGCAGGCCACCAGCATGTGCGGCGCCTGCGTGATACCGAGCCCGGCGCCGACGGCCTGGATCACCGACTCGGCGTCGTTGATCAGCAGGTGGGCATCGATATCCACGCCGACCTGGCCACTGGGCGTGTCGAACTGCCATTGGCGCGGCTTGCCGTTGGGCATGATGTAGTTGATGCAGCGGTGATGGCGCAGGTCCTCGATGCTCTGCGGCGCGCCGTAGCGGGCCAGATAGGCCGGCGAGGCGCAGACCACGTTGCGCAGATAGCCGATCTTGCGGGCGATCAGCGAAGAATCCTCCAACTGGCCCACGCGAATGGCGCAATCCATACCCTCTTCATTGAGGTCGCCCGGCGCGTCGTTCATCGACAGCTCCAGGCGGATATCCGGATAGCGCGCTTCGAACTCGTCCAGGCGCGGAATCAGCGCCGCCCGGCCCACGGCCAGCGACAGCCCAACCCGCAAACGCCCCGTCGGCTTGCGCGTGGCGTAGTTCAGGGCCTCGGTCGCCTCGGTGAGATCGGCGAGGATCTCCTTGCAACGTGCATGGAACGCGGCCCCATCGTCGGTAAGGCGCAGGGACCGGGTCGACCGGAACAGCAGGCGCGCTCCGAGGCGTTCCTCCAGGCGCGATACGGCGCGGCTGACACCCGAGGGAGTCATGCCCAGTTGGGACGCCGCCGCGGCGAAGCTTTTGGCTTCCACCACCCGGACAAAGGCCGAAATTGCTGCAAAGTCTTCCATAGGGACGATTCTCCGCCTATTCGTGACTGCCAGTCACCACTGCATTGCACAAGAAACGGATTTTCTATACCGCAAAGTACATCTATTCTCTCGCGCCTCGAACGAATTGGACCGAACGGTTCACTAATTCAAGGAGCTCCTCCCCATGAAACAACGATGGATCTTCGCCTCCCTCGCCGCCGTGGCCATTGCCGGCAGCTGGGCTGTTGTCGGCACCCGTGGTGAAAGCCACGCCCAAACCGCCGCCGTCGGTGGCCCGCCGGAAGTGACCGTCGCCCAGGTACTGGTGCGCCAGGTCAGCGATTCGGACGAATTCACCGGCCGCCTCCAGGCCGTGGACACCGTCCAGCTGCGCCCCCGCGTCGGCGGCTACGTGGATTCGATCCACTTCACCGAAGGCGCGGCGGTCAAGAAAGGCCAGCTGCTGTTCCGTATCGATCCGCGTCCCTTCCAGGCTGAAGTGGATCGTCTGACCGCCAATCTCAACCAGGCCCGTGCCGAACAGGCCCTGGCCGAAGCCAACGCCGGCCGCGGCCGCAAGCTGCTCGACCAGCACGCCATCTCGCGCGAAGAGGCCGACCGCCTCGACACCGCCTCCCAGAGCAGCAAGGCCCAGGTCGCCTCGACCACCGCCGCGCTGCAGGCCGCCCGCCTCAACCTGGGCTTCACCGAGGTGCGCGCGCCGATCGACGGCCGCGTCAGCAACGCCCTGGTCACCCCGGGCAACCTGGTCACCAGCAATGACGTGCTGACCAGCGTGGTGAGCGTGGACCCGGTCTACGCCTACTTCGACGTCGACGAGCACAGCTACCTCAAGCTCGACGAACAGCGTCGCGCCCACGGCGGTGCGCCGCGCGTGGCGATGGCGCTGGCCAACGAGAAGGGCTTCCCGCACGCCGGTCGCATCGACTTCGTCGACAACCAGCTGCGCGCCGGCTCCGGCACCATCCGCCTGCGCGCCGTGTTCGACAACGCCGATGCCCGTTACACGCCCGGTCTCTACGTCCGCGTCCAACTGCGCAGCGATGCACAGAGTAAGCGCGCCCTGATCGACGACCGCGCTGTGGCCACGGACCTGGGCAACAAGTACGTCTACGTACTCACCAAGGACCGCAAGGTCGAGTACCGCAAGATCACCACCGGCCCGATCCTCGATGGCCTGCGCGTGGTCAATGACGGCCTCGGTGCCGGCGATGTGGTGGTGGTGAACGGCCTGCAGCGCATCCGCCCGGGTGCCGAAGTGAATCCGACCAAGGTGGCGATGGACAGCCGCGCACAGGATGCGGATCGCCAGCTGGCCCAGGTCGCGAAGAAGAACTGATTCACGGGTGGGTCGCGGGATAGCGCCCACCCCGTAACACCGAATGCCCCGAGCCATACCTCACATGCCGGCAGGTGCCGGCGTGATGGAGCCCTGCATGCCTGCATGCGGGCAACCAACAGGACCGATTCGATGAAAATCGCCCAATTTTTCGTGGACAGGCCGATTCTGGCCGGCGTCCTATCCGTACTGATCGTCATTGCTGGCGCGATCTCGCTGTTCCAGCTGCCGATCAGCGAATACCCCGAAGTGGTGCCGCCCACGGTGGTGGTGAAAGCGAGCTATCCGGGTGCGAACCCGAAGGTCATCGCCGAAACCGTCGCCACGCCGCTGGAAGAACAGATCAACGGCGTCGAAGGCATGCTCTACACCGCCTCGCAGGCCACCAGCGACGGCGCCATGACGCTGACCGTGACCTTCGCGCTCGGCACGGACCTGGACAACGCCCAGGTGCAGGTGCAGAACCGCGTCGCGCAGGCGCTCACCAAGCTGCCACAGGAAGTGCAGCGCCTGGGTGTCACCACGCAGAAGAGCTCGCCCGACCTCACCATGGTGGTGCATCTGATCTCGCCCGATCAGCGCTACGACATGT
The DNA here is from genome assembly GCF_004322705.1 of Dyella terrae. Classification (NCBI taxonomy): domain Bacteria; kingdom Pseudomonadati; phylum Pseudomonadota; class Gammaproteobacteria; order Lysobacterales; family Rhodanobacteraceae; genus Dyella; species Dyella terrae. Next base: position 45,660 of record NZ_SIZZ01000004.1, read on the forward strand.
TGTATCTGTCGAACTACGCGCGCCTGCACATCAAGGACCAGCTCGCGCGCCTCAACGGCGTGGGCGACGTGCAGATCTTCGGTGCCGGCGAATACTCCATGCGCGTGTGGCTGGACCCGCAGCGCCTGGCGATCCGCCAGCTCACCACCGGTGACGTGATCCATGCGATCCAGGAACAGAACGTTGCCGTCGCCGCCGGTGCGCTCAATGCGCCCCCCGGCCCGAGCAACGCCGCGTTCCAGCTCAACATCAATACGCAGGGCCGCCTGATCAACGAGGAAGACTTCCTCAACATCATCGTGCGCACGGACGCCGCCACCGGTGCCGTCACGCATCTGCGCGACGTCGCCCGCGTGGAACTGGGCTCGAACAACTACGCCCTGCGCAGCCTGCTCAACAACCGTCCGGCCGTGGCGCTGCCGATCTTTGCCCGCCCGGGCTCCAACGCCATCCAGATCTCCGACGAAGTCCGCGCCACCATGGCGGAGCTGAAGAAGGATTTCCCGCAGGGCGTGGATTTCAGCATCGTCTACGACCCGACCATCTTCGTGCGTGGTTCGATCGACGCGGTGGTGCATACGCTGTTCGAAGCCATTGGCCTGGTCGTGCTGGTGGTGATCCTGTTCCTGCAGACCTGGCGCGCCTCGATCATTCCGCTGGTCGCCGTCCCCGTGTCGCTGATCGGCACGTTCGCCGTGATGCATCTGGCCGGCTTCTCGCTCAATGCGCTGTCGCTGTTTGGCCTGGTGCTGGCCATCGGCATCGTGGTTGATGACGCCATCGTGGTGGTGGAAAACGTCGAACGACACATCGAGCACGGCATGCATCCCAAAGATGCGACGCGGCGCGCGATGAGCGAAGTGACCGGCCCCATCGTCGCCACGGCACTGGTGCTGTGCGCGGTGTTCGTGCCGGCCGCCTTTATCAGCGGTCTGACCGGCCAGTTCTATCGCCAGTTCGCGCTGACCATCGCCATCTCGACGGTGATCTCGGCCTTCAACTCGCTCACCCTGAGCCCCGCCCTTGCCGCCGTGCTGCTTAAAGAGCACAACGCGCCGAAGGACAAGCTCAGCATCTGGATCGATCGCCTGTTCGGCTGGATCTTCCGTCCGTTCAACCGCATGTTCGTGAAGAGTGCCAATGGCTACGTCGGTGGCGTGAAGCGCATCCTGCGCAGCGGCGGCATCGCGCTGGTGATCTACGGTGGCCTGGTGCTGCTGGGTGCTTTCGGTTTCGCCAAGGTGCCGACCGGCTTCGTGCCGCCGCAGGACAAGCAGTACCTGGTGTCGTTCGCGCAGTTGCCGGATGCCTCGTCGCTGGATCGTTCGGAAGCGGTGATCCGTCGCATGAGCGACATCGCGCTGAAACAGCCGGGCGTGGAAAGCGCGGTGGCCTTCCCGGGCCTGTCGATCAACGGCTTCACCAACAGCACCAATGCAGGCATCGTGTTCGTCACCTTGAAGCCCTTCGAGGAACGTCGTGATGCGTCGCTGTCGGCCGGTGCGATTGCCGGTGCGCTTAACCAGAAATACGCCGCCATCCAGGATGCGTATATCGCGGTGTTCCCGCCGCCGCCGGTGATGGGCCTGGGCACGATCGGTGGTTTCCGCGTGCAGGTGGAAGATCGTTCGGATGCGGGCTTCGAGGAACTGTTCAACCAGACGCAGAACCTGATCGCCGCCAGCCACAAGGAACCGGCACTCGCGGGGCTGTTCTCCAGCTACCAGGTGAGCGTGCCGCAGATTGACGCCGACATCGATCGCGAGAAGGCCAAGGCCGAAGGCGTGGATCTGGCTGATGTGTACCAGACCATGCAGGCCTACCTCGGTTCGCTCTACGTCAACGACTTCAATCGCTTCGGTCGTACCTACCAGGTGAATGTGTCGGCGGAACAGAGCTTCCGCAGCGAGCCTGAGAACATCCTGCAACTGAAGACGCGCAATGCGAGCGGCGAGGCGATCCCGCTGGGTTCGTTCGTTACCGTGCGCCAGAGCGTCGGCCCCGATCGCGTGCAGCACTACAACGGTTATCCGACCGCCGAAATCAACGGCGGCCCGGCACCGGGTTACAGCAGCGGCCAGGCGCAGGAAGCGATGGAACGCATTGCGCGCCAGAACCTGCCCAATGGCATGAGCTTCGAATGGACCGAACTCACCTATCAGCAGATCCTCGCCGGCAATACCGCAGGCCTGGTGTTCCCGCTGTGCGTGCTGCTGGTGTTCCTGGTGCTCGCTTCGCTGTACGAAAGCCTCGCCCTGCCGCTGGCCGTGATCCTGATCGTGCCGATGGTGCTGTTGTCGGCCATCAGCGGTGTGTGGCTGTCCGGTGGTGACAACAACATCTTCACCCAGATCGGTTTGATCGTGCTGGTGGGCCTGGCGTGCAAGAACGCGATCCTGATCGTGGAGTTTGCCCGCGAAGCGCAGATCCACGAAGGCATGGACCGCGTGCAGGCCGTGCTGGAAGCCGCCCGCCTGCGACTGCGCCCGATCCTGATGACCTCGTTCGCTTTCATCATGGGCGTGGTGCCGCTGGTGACCTCGCACGGTGCCGGTGCGGAGATGCGTCATGCGATGGGTGTGGCGGTGTTCGCCGGCATGTTGGGCGTCACCTTCTTCGGCCTGATCTTCACGCCGCTGTTCTATGTGCTGATTCGCGGCTGGAGTGAGCGAATCATTGAACGCCGCCGCGCGCGCAAGGCCGCCCATGGCCTGCCGGCACCGGCGCTGGAGGAACATTGAGATGCTTAGTTACCTTCGTTATGTCTTTGCGGTCGCCATGCCGCAACGCCTTGTCCAACTCGTGCCTGCCCTGCGGGCACGAGTCCGGCGGCAGCAGCTGACCGCCATGGCCAGCGCGCTGTTGCTGGCCGGTTGCGCCAGCGTCGGCCCGGACTATCACAAGCCCGATACGGCGCCGTTGTCGGTGAGCCAGTCGACGGAAGTGGTCGCGCAGGATTTCCAGGCCCGCTGGTGGACGCAGTTCAACGACCCCACACTGGATGCCCTCATCCAGCGCGCGGCGAAGAATGCGCCGGACCTGAAGATCGCCATGGCGCACCTGCGTGAATCGCGCGCCCTGCTCGGCGTGGCCCGTTCGGACCAGTGGCCCACGGTGAACGCCGATGCCAGCTATTCGCGCAGCCGCGGGCAGCAGCCGGGCTTCACCTCGCAACGCACGACGGTCGAGCAGTACCAGGCCGGTTTCGATGCCAGCTGGGAAATCGACTTGTTCGGCGGTGTGCGGCGTTCGGTCGAAGCGGCAGGTGCACAGGCGCAGGCCAGTGCGGCCTCGCTGCAGGATGCGCAGGTAACGTTGTTCGCCGACGTCGCGCGCTACTACTTCGACCTGCGTGGCACGCAGTTGCAGATTGACGTGGCCAAGCGCGATATCGAAAACCAGCGCCAGTCGCTGCGGGTGATCGAAGCACGCACCCAGGTCGGCAGTGGTTCGGAGCAGGATGTCGCCAGTGCCAATGCGCGACTGAGTTCGGTCGAAGCGCAGTTGCCGGTGCTGGAAACGCAGGCGCATGCCGATGCCGCGCATCTGGCGGTGCTGCTGGGCGAGCGTCCCGGTGAGCTGGACATCGACCTGAGCGCGAAGAGCTTCAGGCCCATCGACGTGAGCCTGCCCATCGGCAACGCCGGTGATGTGCTCGCACGTCGCCCTGACGTTCGCATCGCCGAACGTGAGCTGGCAGCCGCCAACGCGCGCATCGGCGTGGCCAAGGCCGACTGGTTCCCGCACATTTCGCTGGGTGGTTTCGTCGGTTTCCTCGCTGGCCAGGCCAACGACTTCGGCAGCGCCAATACGCGGGCCTGGTCGATCGCGCCGAGCATCAGCTGGCCTGGACTCAACGTGCAGCGCGTGCGTTCCAACGTGAATGCCAGCGAGGCACGTGCCGACGCGGCGATGGCCACCTACCAGCGCACGGTGCTTGCCGCCGTGGAAGACGTCAGCAATGCGCTGGTGGGGTTCAACCTGCAACGTGAGCGCGTGCAAAAGCTGCTCGAACAGGTGAAGCAGAGCCGGCGCGCGGCGGATCTGGCGCAGATCCGTTACGACGAAGGCGCGGTCGATTACCTGACCTTGCTGGATGCGCAGCGCACGCAGTTGTTTGCCGAGCAGGCGTTGGCCGAAGCGGAAGCGGGGATCAACATCCGCGCCGTCGCGGTGTACAAGGCGATCGGTGGTGGCTGGGAAGCCTGTGGCAACGAGCAGTGCTCGGATCTGGCCCAGGCCCCGTGAGTCATGAATGCCGTCGCCTTCCCTCGCCGCTCTCCGCGTGAGCGTGCGGTGGTCGAACCGCCGTTGAATCAGCGCATCGCGCTGGTCAGCGGCGGCAATCGCGGACTGGGCCTGGAAGTGGTGCGCCAGCTGGCGTCGCAAGGCATGACCGTGCTGCTGGGATCGCGGCAGCTGGCGGCGGGCGAGAAGATGGCGCGGCAGCTGCGGCGCGAGGGCGGTGATGTCGTGGCGGTGAAGCTGGACGTCACCGCCCAGGACGACGTCGATGCCGCGGCCCGCGCTATCGAGCGCGACTACGGCCGCCTCGATGTGCTGGTGAACAACGCCGGCGCCTTCTTCGATCTCAATGACCGGGCATCCACGGCCGACCTCGGCCAGGTGCGCGGCGCGCTCGACACCAATCTGCTTGGTGCCTGGCGCCTGAGCGAAGCCGTGCTGCCCATGATGCGACGCCACGCCTACGGCCGCATCGTGAATGTCTCGAGCGGCTGCGGCGCCAGCGGCAGCACCGGTGAAGACTGCGCCGCCTACCGCATCTCCAAATCCGCCCTCAATACGTACACGCGCATGCTGGCAAGCGAACTGCGCGGCAGCGGCATCGTGGTCAATGCGGTGTGTCCCGGCTGGGTGGCCACCGACATGGGCGGCCCTGGCGGGCGACCCGTTGCGGACGGCGCGGCCGGCATCGTCTGGGCGGCCTGCCTGCCCACGGCGGGCGCGGTCACCGGCGGCTTCTTCCGCGATCGCCAGCCCATCGACTGGTAGGCACTCGCCTCATGGATGCGGCGGGCGCATGCTCGCCCCATCCACGGAGGCACGACGATGACCGAACACCAACGCATGACCCTGCTGCGCATCGCGTTATGGGTGGCCGGACTGGTCTCCCTGTCGTTGTATCCCCTGATGCTGTTGTGGCCCTCAGGCTGGGCGTGGCATAGCGGGTATTCGGACTATCCGATGATGCTCGTCGGCGTGTACGCCACGCTTGGCGTATTCCTGATTCGCGCGGCGCGCCATCCCGCGCAGCACGCCAGCCTGATCTGGTTTGCCGTGTGGTCCAGCGTGGTCCACGGCGCGATCATGGCGGTGCAGTCGTTCATGCACGAGGGCCGCATGGGGCATTTGATGGGCGATGTGCCTGCGCTTTTGATCGCGGCGGCCGTGCTTGCGTGGCTGGCACCGCGGCGGTCGGCTCAGGTGTAGAACAGCGTCGGCCGATGTTCGTCGACAGAGGCGGCGTGCAGCCACGGCTGGCGCGCGAAGACATTCGTGCACGGTCCCAGGGTGCCGATGCGAAAGGGACGTTGGGCGGCTTCCAGACGGAGTCGCTCGATCACCTGATCGAGCATCGCGCCGGTGAACGGCGAATACAGATAGAACACCGTGCCACGACTGAAGTCCGCATCGCGTGCATCCTCGGTGTGGAATGCGATACGCGACAGGTGCAGCGCTTCGGCGCATGAGGTGGCAGACCGCACCAGGCCCATGTCCTGTTCGATACCCATACATGAGGCGTCACTGGTGATCGCTGCAAGCAAGGGCACGTGGCCTAGCCCGGAGCCGATGTCGATCAAGGTGTCGTTCGCGGTGAGCTGCGCCGCGTGGAGGAAGGCGAAGGCGTGGCGTGCCGGGGTGGGTTGATAGAACACCATGTCCGGCGAGAGCGCGACGGGGTCGCCCGGATCGTCGAATGGAAGGAGTTCGGCGAGAAAGCTGTCGAGGTGGTCGTAACTGTGGGCGCTTGGCGGCGAATCGCTACCTTCGGTCAGCAAGGGCAGCAGGGCTCGCCGACCGTTGCCTTCGGCGATCGCGCGGCGATACGGCTCGATGAAACTCCGGGTAACTTGATCGAGCCGGTCAAGATGTTCGGTTACCTGTTCGCGCTGCGAGGGATCCTCTTCGAGCAGGGTTTCAAGCGACTCGATGGTTTCGAAATGGGCGCGGAGCAGGTCGGGGGTGGGTCGCATACGTACAGTTTAAACCTGCAGCACCTCCCCCCGATGTCGTCATTCCGACGAAAGCCGGACGGAGCCCAAAGGGCGGAGAACGACCGAAGGTCGGCCCCGAAGGGGTGAGCGAAGCGAGTCATCCAGTGGCGACCACGTTTGGATATCGAGCGAAGCATCAAGAATGCGAGGGCCGTGGGTCGGTCGCGACAACCCGACGATATCGCCACTGGATTCCGGCTTTCGCCGGAATGACGGCCATGTTGGAACGTAGCAGGTGGCCTGCAGAAATGACGGCCATGGTGGAACGTAGCAGGTGGCCTGCAGAAATGACGGCCATGGTGGAAAGTAGCAGGTGGCCTGCCGAAATGACGGCCATGGTGGAAAGTAGCAGGTGGCCTGCCGAAATGACGGCCATGTTGGAAAACAGCGGGTGACCTGCAAAGCGCAAGCGTTGCTGTCGTTTCAGCCGCGGGCAACGCCATGCCTCAAATCATCCCCGTATTCGCCGCATCCTTCTGATTCTTCCCCTTCACCACCTGGCAATCGGACACCAGCGGCGGCGCCTTCTCCCCCTGCGAGGTGTCATACAGATCCGCCAGCTCGCCCTTGCTCCACCACGCATAGCGGCCCGCCACGTAGCGCACGCCTGATGCCGCCAGCGTGTCGACGAAGAGCAAACCCTTTCCATCCACGGGCACCAACGCAAAGCTCTGCCCGTTTGTCGCATTCCAGTAAGTGACGTCGAATTTCTTGTCGTTTGCGCAGTGATAGCTCAGCGTGTGCGTGTCCTTGATCTGCACGCCCGGCGGCGTTGCCGCGCCTGCACAGGCGACCAGTCCGAGCAGCAACAGGCAGGTGCCCGCCGTGGTGGTTCGAGACATGGCTCATCCCTCTTCCTTTGGTGCCGGAGCCAATGTCGACGGGAGGATGTGGCGGTTGTGTTGAAAGGCTGTGCTTGCTGCGTGTGGGTTTGCGATCGCTTCAGCCTTCGGACTCCCGGCTGAACAACGTCGGGGGGCGTTCAGTAGTTCTACGGCATCGACCTAGGTGGATTTTCGCTTGCCGGTGTTGCGCACGGGATACACGCTGGAAGTCGAATTCGTGCCGCATGTGCCCCGTCATGAAAAAGCTCACCCTCGCGCCCCTCCTGCTGGGACTCGCCGCCGCCTTGCCCGCGCATGCCACCGAAGGCGCGCTCGGTCGACCCATCACTGGCCTCCAGGTGCAGTCGTATACCGGCCTGGTTCCGCCGACGCCCGGCTGGACGCTCGCGCTCGGTTACGTCTATTACAGCGGTTCCATCGGCGCCAAGCGCGAAGTGCCGCTGGTCGGTGGCGGCAGTTCGCTGGGTCTGGATGCTGAGTTCCAGATGTTCACCGCCAGCGCCCTGTACATCTGGGACACCAAACCCGGCGCGTGGAATTTCGCCTCGATGGTGACGGTGCCGCTTGCCTACGCGAACGTGGACGCCACGCTGGATATCGGTCGGTTTACCGGCTCCAAGAGCCAGAGCAAGACCGGCCTCTACGACATGACGTTCGTGCCGCTGATCGCCAGTCACCACTTCAGCCAGACGCAACACATGTCGCTGGCGCTGTATGTCTATGCGCCAACCGGCGAGTACCACAAGGGCGACCTGACCAATCTCAGCCTGCACAACTGGACCTTCTCGCCCACCGTCGGCTACACGGCGCTGTTCAACAAGGGCACGCTTGAATGGAGCACGACGGCGGCGGTGGATATCTACACCAAGGACGGCGCCACCGACTACCAGAACGGCGATGTGTTCCGTATCGATTCGATGCTGCTCAACCGCTGGCCCTCGGGCTGGGGACTGGGCGTCGTCGGTGGCTGGATCTACCAGCTGGAGAAGGACACCGGCCCCACGGCTGACCGCCTCAACGGCTTCAAGGGCCGCTCCGTCGCCCTCGGCCCCCTCGTGAGCTACGCCCACACCTTCGGCAAGAGCAAGGTGGAATTCCAGGCACGCTGGCTGCACGAGTTCGACGTGACCAATCGCCTGAAAGGCAACCCGGCGATGATCAGCGCCACGATTCCGCTCTAGAGGAGATCGCGCACGCAGCGGAAACTCCGCCGGCCATGCGCGCGGTCGGCGGTCCACTCGCTATCGGCGAGCTCCACGCCGCTGGCCCGGGCAAACGCCGCTTCGACCGTGGTCGGCAATCGCTTCCCCGCCCACGACGCAAAGGCGCAGGCGTCGTCGTAGCTTACCTGCGCGACATAAGGGTCATCGGGTGCGTCGGCCGAAAAGCCCGTGGCGTCGACGAAGCACGCGAACTCCTCGTTAGTGACACAACGCCGGTCGATCCAGAAACTGTCGACCTGGACGTGTCCGTCCGTACCCACCCGAAGCACTCCGCCGTCGAGGCGGATCATCGGTTCCGTGGCCATGCGTCCCCCTGCATGAATGGAATCACCCGCCGATGGTAAAAACCTCCGCGATGGGTGTCACCCGTAGAAGTACTGGGGACTCAGTCGAGAGACTTTACGAAGTAGCGCGGCGAGTCGTCATAGCCCTGGCGATCGTAGAACCGATGGGCATCGGTACGGCGGGCGTGGCAGTGCAGTTCCACCCGGTCGCAACCGCGCACGCGCGCCCGTTCCACGGCATGGGCCTCCAGCAGGGCACCCACGCCCGATCCGCGGGCCTGTTCGGAGACGCACAGATAGCTGATCCGGCAGAAATCACCCGCCAGCGCCAGCTGTGGCATGAAGTTGAGCGACAGCACGCCGACCACCTCACCGGCTTGCACGGCGACCACGAGCTCGGCGTCAGGATGGTCTTCCATCTGCGCGATGCGCTCTTCGATGAAAGGCGCGGTGCCGGGATAACCCAGGGCATCGAGTAGCGCGGTGATGGCGGGGGCGTCGGCAATGCGGGCGTCGCGGACCAGGGTCATGTCAGCGTTGCACCAGCATGGCGAACCAGGTCCAGCCGCGAACACGCTCGGCCACCAGCTTGGCGCTCGTCAACATCGGTACGGCCAGCAAAGCGCCCGGAATGCCCCACAGCCAGCCCCAGATCAGCAGCCACAAAAGAATGGCCACCGGGCTCAGGCGCATGCGCCGGCCCTGGATCAGCGGCGTGATCATGTTGCCTTCGATGGCGGTGATGCCGGCGAAGGTAAGGGCCGGCAGCAGCGCCTGTCCGACTTGATCGAAGTTCATCAGGCCGACCAGCGCAAGCACGGTCGTGGTGGTGATCGAGCCCACGTACGGAATGAAATTGGCGAGCGCAGCTACCGTGCCCCACAACAGCGGATCGGGCATGCCATAGAGCCACAACATGCCCGCCGTGATGGTGCCAAGCACGGCATTGATAAGCACCGTGGTGAGAATGTAGCGCGACACTTCGATCTGGATGCTGCGCACGATCGACACCGCGTGCCGTTTGAAGCGGAAGTTGGGTGCGATCTCGACCAGTCGTCGCAACAACGTGTCGCCGTAAATCAAAAAGAAGAACACCAGCAGCAGCACGGTGAGCACGGCGGCAAGGATCTTAGGTGTGGTGAGCAACACGTCCCAGGTGCTGAACGAGACCGCCGGCGGGCGGGCGGCCTGCACGCGGGTCGTCGCCCCGCCGACCAGGGTTTGCGTCGCGCGGTTGGCGGCCTCGAGCGGTTGCGTGATGCTGCGCAACTTGGGAACGAAGGTACGCACCGCCGTCGGCGCCTGGTGGAACCACTCCAGCGCAGGCTGCGACAGCGATGCGATGCCGGCAACGATGCCACTGATCAGCGCCACCATCAGCACGACGGCCGACAGCCAGCGCGGGATTCGCCAGCGCGCGCCCGTGGCGACGATCGGGTTGAGCGCCAGGCCGATGAAGGCCGCCAGCAGCAGCGGAATCAGCAGCGCCTTGGCCAGCGTCACCGTATAGAGCAATGCCAGCGCCGCGAGGATATTGAGCACGATGCGGATGCCGCGCAGATGCCGGCGCATCGAGCGGACGGCATGCACGCGATGCATGGTCCGGCGCCAGGCATAACCGCTCTCAAGCGCCTCGACGGCGCCCAGCACTTCGGCGCCGTCGGCAGGGGCCGGCGACGCGGGAATCGGGTTGGGGTCGTTCATGACCGGTCGAAACCGCCTTGGCTGAACTCGGAGACCAAGTGTACGGCCTGGGTGACCAGTTCGGCGGCACTGCCGCTGAGCAAGGCGCCCAGCCCCGGGACGCGCAACGGGTGCACGCCCAGCTGGCCGAGCACGAAGCCCAGCCCGGTGGCGACGCCCACGGTGGTCAAAGGACGACCACGCGCCCGGTCGAGCAAGGCCGTTGCCGGTTCGGCCACCGCCTCGCGCGCCAGCACCACCCGCGCCTGCGCCTCGCGCACCCGGTTTACCTGCTTGAACACGCTCATCGGTCTTTCTCCGCGTCCGTTTCCGGCGATGGCCGGTCCTGGCGATCGGCCCGGTGCATGGCCTGCTGCAGGGTCGCACGCCATTCGCGGCGGGATTCCGGCAAGGTCATCCAGTGCATGCAGCGGCGGAAGAATACGATCATGCCGAGCAGGAACAGGCCTTCAAGCACCGACAGCACCAGCAGGGCCCAAATCCACGACCCGAACCATTTGGCCAGCAACAAGGCGGAGAGCGCCAGCAAGCTCAGGCCCATGCCGACACCGGCCACCGTGGCCGCCAGCGCCGTCAGTAACAACCAGAACACCGCGCTGCGGGCCAGACCCAGCTCGGCGCTCAACAGCGCCAGCTGGGCTCCGAACAGTTGCTTCAGTGCACGCCCGAACCGTCCGATGTCATCGAGGAGACCCGGCGGTGGGGTGGGGTTGGCCCGGTCATCGGACGAGGCTTCGTCATCACGCCCGGGTTCTTGCATCCCCTGCCCTCACGAATGGTTTCAACGACGCAGGATCCGGCCCAGCAGCCAGCCGGCACCCACGGCAATCGCCACGGACTGTACCGGTTTCTCGCGCACATAGCCGCGCGCACGCTCCACCCAGTCGTCGACGCGATCCATCGCCTCGTCATACGCCTCGCGCCCGCGCTCACTGAGTTCCGCGGCCTTGTCATTGGCGCGGGTGGCGGCGTCGGCAGCCTTGTCGGTCGCCGAATGCAGGCCTTCTTCCACGCGGTCGGCGGCGCGGTCGAATCCATCCTTGGCATGGGAGACGGCGTTTGACGTCGCTTCCTTGATGCGCTCGGCGCGGTCTTCGATGCGTTCGTTCGTCGTGGGTTCGGTAACCTGCACTTGCTTGCTCATGAGTCTCTCCGTGGGCGTGTCAGTGATTCGGATGGCATGCATGAAAGCGCATGCCAACGTGCGGTGCTCAGCTTGCCCTGCGGAAGAAGGCGATGACCGCGAGAATCAGGAAGATGATGAAAAGGATCTTCGCGATGCCGGCTGCGGTGCCGGCGATCCCGGTGAAACCGAACAGCGCCGCGATGATGGCGATGACCAGGAAGACCAGGGCGTAGTGAAGCATGGGGACGTTCCTCAAGTGACGTGGCGAGCGAAACCATTCGCTCTTGCCAGCGCATTCACCCACAGCTTGCGCCTTGCCAGCGTGAAGGTCCGCGTCAGCGACATGCACGCCCCCGCGACAAGGCTGAGCGAATGGCAACAGAACGCATGCCTGTGCCATTCGGTCAGCCTGAACCGCTCAGCGCACCTTGGCGTCGGCGTAGATCGCGTAGGTGCCCACAATCTGTGCCTCATCCAGCACGTGTCCTTCCATGGCCTTGCGCAGTTCAGCCAGGGTGAAGCCATCGGCCAGTTTCAGCGTATCCATGTCCAGCGCGTAGACGTGGAAGTTGTAGTGGTGCAACAAGGTGTCGTTCCACGGCGGACACGGGCCGTCGTAGCCGAGGTACTCGCCTTCCATCTGCGGGTCACCCTTGAACCAGCCGGTGTAGTCGTTGATGCCCTGGACGCTGCCGGCCGGGCCGGAAGGCACGCGCTTGCCCCGCGCGACAATGCCTTCGCTGCATGCACCTGCTGCCAGCTCCGTGCATTCAGCCGGAATATTGGCCACCAGCCAGTGCGCAAACTCCACGCGCGGGAGCTCAAACGGCACGAGGCGACCGGCCTGGTTGACGTCGTCACCACGACTGGGAACATCGGTATCGATGCACGTCACCACGAACGATCGCGCGTTGCGCGGTGCGTCGCTCCACGCCAGATGCGGGTTGCGGTTGTCGGACAACGCCACCGGATCGCCGGGCTTGCCGAAGGCAAACTCGACCGGGATAGCCTGTCCGTTCTGGAAACTGTCACTACGCAATTGCAAAGTCATTCTCCTCAAGGGCTATAGGTGACGCGATACACGGCGCCTGCCAGGTCATCGCTGATCAGCAGGCTGCCATCGGGCAGCGGCTGCACGTCGACCGGGCGACCCCAGCTCTTTTCGTCCTGCTGGAAGCCGTCGATGAAGGTGTCGTACGAGGCGACCTTGTCGCCGTTGAAGCGCACGCTCATCACGCGATAACCGGATTTCCTGGTGCGGTTCCACGAACCGTGCTGGGCGATGAACAAGGCGCCCTTGTAGTTGGCCGGGAACTGCGAGCCTTCGTAGAAACGCAGGCCCAGCGCCGCCACGTGCGGACCGAGCTTGAGCACCGGTGCGGTGTAATCTTTGCAATTCTTGCCCTTGCCGAACTCCGGATCGAGCGTGTCACCCTGGTGGCAATAGGGGTAGCCGAAGTGCTCGCCCACGCGCGTGAGCCGGTTGAGTTCGTCGTTGGGGATATCGTCGCCCATCATGTCGCGGCCGTTGTCGGTGAACCACAGCTCGTTGTTACCCGGGCGCCAGGTGAAACCGACGGTGTTGCGGATACCGTAGGCGACGTCTTCCAGGCCGCTGCCGTCCGCGTTCATGCGCGTGAGCTTGGCGTAGTCCTTGCCCTTGTCGCAGATGTTGCATGGCGCGCCGATCGGCACGTAAAGCTTGCCGTCGGGACCGAAGGCGATGAACTTCCAGCCGTGATGCGTCTCGGTGGGAAACTTGTCGTACACGACTTCGGGCTTGGGTGGATCGTCGAGATGGTTCTCGATATCGCGCAGCACGACGATCTTGCTGACCGCCGACACATAGAGATCGCCGTTCCTGAAGGCCACGCCCACGGGCAATTGCAGGCCGGTGGCGATCACGCGCACCTTGTCGGCCTTGCCGCTGCCGTTGCTGTCGGTCAGCGCGTACACCTTGCCGGCATCGTTGGAGCCGACGAAGACCGTGCCCTTCGCGCCCAGCGCGATTTCACGCGCGTTCGGCACCGCGTCCGAGTAAACCGCGATATGGAAACCCTTGGGCAGGGTGAGCTTGTCCAGCTGGGGAGACGCGGCCATGGCAGGCAGGGCCAGCATGCCGAGCAGTACACCGAGGAAGGGACGCATCGTGATCTCCTGGGGGCTCAAGACGGCGATCATAGCGCCAGCGGAAGAACCCGGCGCGCCACCCTCCCCCATCTTCAGCCACACGGCCATCGCCGCCCCAACTGCTACCCTCTGGCTCTTTCCCACCCACGAGGAAGCCCTGTGGCCCGTGTTCCTTTCCGCCAGACCCTGCTTGCCCTTGCCTTCGGGGCCCTCAGCCTCCCCGCCATGGCGCAGGACGCCGATGCGCAGTTCCGGCAGATCTACCAGACGGAATGGGCGTGGCGCAGCGGGCAGGCCGGCATCAGCAATGCGGGCGAGGCGCAGCCGAACAACGGGCGGCTGGACAATGTGGACGCCAAGAGCCAGCAGCAGCGCCAGGATTACTGGCAGGGCGTGCTGAAGCAGCTCGACCGGATCAAGCCGGCCCAGCTCTCCGCCGAGGACCAGATCAACTACGCCGTGTACCGCGCCCAGATCCAGAACCTGCTGGCCGCGCAACAGTTCAAGCAGTGGGAAATGCCGTTCAACAGCGACTCGGCCTTCTGGAGCGACATCGGTTACATGCTCGGCGCGGACAACCTGCGCACGCAGGCCGATTACCAGCGCTACCTGCAGCGCCTGGGCGAAATCCCGGCGTACATGGACCAGCAGATCGACAACATGCGCGCTGGCCTGGCGCGCGGCTTCACCGTGCCGCGCGAAGTGCTGGATGGTCGCGACGTGTCGATTGCGGCAGTGGCCGAACAGCGCGATCCGACGAAGAGCAGCTTCTACGAGCCGTTCCAGAAGATGCCGGCCAACATTCCGGCGGAGGACGCAAAGCGCCTGCAGGCGCAGGCCAGCAAGGTCATCGCCGGGCAGGTCGTGCCCGCTTACGGCAAGTTGCTGACCTTCTTCCGCACCGAATACGTGCCCAAGGCGCGCAAGACGCTCGCCGCCGAATCCATGCCCGACGGCAAGGCCTGGTATCACCAGCAGATCGTTGAATACACCACGCTCGACCTCGATCCGGACGCGATTCATCAGATCGGCCTGGAGCAGGTGGCGAAGATCCATGCGCAAATGCTCGAAACCATGCAGCAGACCGGTTTCAAGGGCAGCTTCCCCGAATTCCTGACCTTCCTGCGCACCGACCCGCAGTTCTATGCCAAGACGCCCGATGAGCTTCTGATGCGCAGCGCCTGGGTGGCCAAGCAGGTCGACGGCCAGCTGGGCCGCTACTTCGGTCGCCTGCCGCGCCAGCGCTTCGCCATCGTGCCGGTCGCACCGGAGATCGCGCCGTACTACACGTCGGGTCGCGGTGGTGCTTCGGCTTATCTGGTGAACACCTACGACCTGCCCTCGCGTCCGCTCTACAACGTCGCTGCGCTGACGCTGCATGAATCGGCGCCGGGTCATTCGCTGCAGCTGGCCCTTGCGGGTGAGCAGCAAGGCCAGCCGGCCTTCCGCCGCGAAGGCTACATCTCCGCCTACGGCGAAGGCTGGGGCCTGTACTCCGAGTACCTCGGCAACGAAATGGGCATCTACAAGACGCCCTACGACCGCTTCGGTTACCTCACCTACCAGATGTGGCGCGCCTGCCGCCTCGTCGTCGACACCGGCATTCACCACCTCGGCTGGACGCGCCAGCAAGCCATCGACTACCTCACCGACAACACCGCGCTCTCCGCGCGCGAAATCGCCAACGAAGTCGACCGCTACATCAGCTGGCCCGGCCAGGCGCTGTCGTACGAACTCGGTTACCTGAAAATCCTCGAACTGCGCCAGAAGGCCGAAAAAGCCCTCGGCGAACGCTTCGACATCCGCCACTTCCACGACACCATCCTGCAGATCGGCTCCGTGCCGCTGCCGGTGCTGGAAAAGCGTGTGGACAAGTTCATCGCCGATGGTGGGCCGGAACCGGATTTCGGGTGCGATTGCGCGGCGGGGAAGAAGGCGCCGTAATATCCCTTCGGGGACAGGGGGTCCCCGCAAGGGGACATCATGCGAAATGTGGGAGCGCCCGGAGGGGCGGGTGGCGGTTTTGCGAGTGCGTCGCCGGTGATCTATCGGTATTCGAGTGCGTCGCTGCGGAACGCGTGGATACTCGGCGTGTTGTTCTCGACGGCCGCGGTCGGGCTGACAGCGTGGTTCTTGCGCGACTTTGTCGCCGGACGCCTGGAAGGTCCCGCGTTTGCCGGGTACCTGCTGATGCCTGCCTTCCTGGGTTTGCTTGCCCTGATCGCCATCGCCTGGATCAAGACCCGGCTGGTGCTGTCGGCCGATGCCATCGAGCTGCGCGGCTTGCTGAGCACGCGACGGATGGCTCGTGGCGACATCGTGGGATTTCGCCCGGGCAGCCAGTCAGCGACCTGTTTTCTGATCGGCAAGCACGGGAAATCATTCGATGTCCCCGGTGACATTCCGCTCGACGATCGCTTCGCCGCGTGGATGGGTGAGCTGCCGAACCTGACGGCGCTGGAACAGCAGGCGGTGCTCGAACAGGTGAGGGCCGACACGCGGCTGGGCATCGATCCCGAACAGCGCATGGCGCGACTCCTTCAGGCGCGGCGACTTGCCGGGGCCCTGACGTGGATGTCGCTGGGACTGGTCTTGTGGTGTCTGATCTACCCCTGGCCTTACGACCTGGTCGTGGGGCTTACCATCGCCTGGCCGTGGATCTGCATCGCGATCGCGCTGGGCAGCCGTGGACTGATCCGGCTGGATGGCAAAGTCGGCGATCCGCGGCCCGTGCTGGCGGTACCGATGTTGATGCCGGCCCTGGCGATCGCCCTGCGCGCCCTGTTCGACGTCGATCTGGTGAATCCGGGTCAAGCCTTCGTGTGGGGGGCTATCGCGGGGGTACCACTGGGTATCGTGCAGTGGCGTGCGACGGTGCTGTCATCGCGCATGACGGCCCGCTTCTTCGGTGGCCTGGGTTATATCGCCCTGGCCACGTGCTACGGCGCCGGCGCGCTGAGCCTCATGAATGTCAGGCTTGACCACCGTCTACCCGTGGTTTCGCCGGTCACGGTATCCGGCAAGCACATCAGCAGTGGCAAGCACACGACGTATCAGCTCGATGTATCGGGGTGGCCGGGTTATCCCCGCGGCCATCGCTTCACGGTGTCGCGTGTCCATTACGAGCGAGCCCGGAAGGGCGACGCGCTTTGTGCCATCGAACATGCCGGCGCCCTGGGCATGGCCTGGCTCGACCTGGGGAACTGCCCGGCTGCCACGCCCTGAGGAAGGCTGAACGGGCTGCTGGTCAAAACTTCACCAATGAAGTAGACTTCACCTCAACTTCATAGGGATAGTTTCCTCATGGCAGCTCATCTCCTCCCTGAAACACTTCCCGCCGCCGACATGGGCGGGGCGGCGCTGCGCGCCTTCTTCCGCATTGCGGAGGCCTGGGACCTGCGCATGGTCGACCAGCGCAAGTTGCTGGGCGATCCGCCGGAGTCCACGTTCTACAAATGGAAGCGTGAACAGCAGGGCACGGTCAGCCGCGACGTGCTCGAGCGCATCAGCTATCTGCTGGGCATCTACAAGGACCTGCAGATCCTGTTCACCAGCGAAGAACAGGCCGATGGCTGGGTGCATCGTCCCAATGACGCGCCGCTGTTTGGCGGGCGCTCGGCCATGGATCGCATGCTGTCAGGCAATGTGGCGGATTTGTACGTCGTCAGGCAGTACCTCGACGCCCAGCGCGGCTGGGGCTGATTCGGCCTTGGAGTTGAGACGCGCTTCACGTCAGCTTGAGCCGACAGTCGCAGTCAGCGATATCAAGTGGCGTGACACTATCGGCCTGGTTCTCGTCGTTCTGGACTGACCCGTCATGGCTGACATCCCTCCCCTTCAGCGGATTCGCTGGAGTCACGCCTATCGCATCGTACCCAGCCGCTTTCCGCCGGTGGGGGTGTACGACCGCATCGCCGATCCGGCCGATCTCGAAGCGCTGTATGCGATCGAAGCGATGACCAATCCGCGCATCCGCGACGAACTGGGTGTGTTGCCCATGGTGCCGCGCGATCGTCGCATCAGCGGGCCGGGCACGACGCCGGTGATGGCGGCCTTCACGCATTTGAATCCGGAGGGAAGCCGCTTCTCCGATGGCACCTGGGGCGTGTTCTACGCCGCGCACAGCGTGGCGACGGCGGTGGAAGAAACCGTCTATCACCGCGAGCGCTTTCTCGCCGCCACGAAAGAACCGCCCTGCGATTCCGAAATGCGCTGCTATCGCATGAGCATCCATGGTCGCCTGCATGATCTGCGGGGCGGTTGGGTGCGCGAACAAGCGCCCGATAGTTATGCCGCGAGCGTGGCGTTGGCGCGCAAGTTGCGGGCCGATGGTTCGGACGGCATCGTCTACGAGAGCGCGCGCCATCAGGGTGGTGAGTGCGTGGCGGTGTTCTATCCCGATCGCGTATCGCCTTGCGTGCAGGCCGAGCATTTTCTCTATCGATGGGATGGCCAGCGGATCGCGCAGGTGCTGGTAGTCAGTGAGCACAAGCGCGATTCGCATTGAGCACGCGTCGGGCGAGTCCTCCTCCCGCCCGACGCGCCCCTCACCCCTTACCTCGTAAACACCTGCAACGTACTCGTCTCTCTCCGACGCCGGCGAGCAAACATCGTTGTCGTCGACCCATCCTTGCCCTGCCATCGATCCCTGACGGTACGACGGCATCGGAGAGAGCCAGGCTCTCGCCTAGAACGTGTAACCAAAGCTCAGCCCGTAGGCGAGCGGATTGATCGTGGCGCGGCCGACCTTCACGCCGTTGACGTGCACGTCCGACGCCAGATCGATCCAGCGGACATCCGCGGTGACGATCCACTGCTTGTTCAGACGGAAATCGACGCCCGCGTGCGCGGCTGCGCCCCAGCTGCTGTCGATGCGCACTTTCGTGCCTTCCAGCGGACCGGTGCTGTCGGTGTTGAAGAAGCGCGTG
This sequence comes from Dyella terrae, assembly GCF_004322705.1. Lineage (NCBI taxonomy): Bacteria > Pseudomonadati > Pseudomonadota > Gammaproteobacteria > Lysobacterales > Rhodanobacteraceae > Dyella > Dyella terrae. The sequence continues at coordinate 64,136 of NZ_SIZZ01000004.1, forward strand.
TAGTTCACGCCCACGCCGATGAACGGCGAGATGTCGCTGTCCGGCATGAAGTGATAGTTCACGCCGAGCACGGGCGGCAGCTGCTTGGTCGTCGCCACGTTGGTGCCGTTGAGGCGGATGCTGTGGCTGAAGGGCGCGGCCACCAGCAGATCCATGCCCCAGTTTGGGGTGAACTTGTATTCGAGACTTGCCGTCGGCTTCAGATCGCTGCCGACGCTGGCCTTCATGCCGGCCAGATGGCCGTTGTCGGATTTCGGATCCACCACATGCGCACCGAAGCGCACGATCCAGCTGTCATCGGCGGCATGCGCCGGCAGCGCGTTGAGGCCAAGACCTGCGATGGCAATCAAAGGCAACCACAGCTTCATATGTCACATCCTTACGTTCTTTTCGGGGAGCAAGTTCATGCTCCCTGACAAGCCCGTACGGACGGTTGATATGGATCAATTCCTATTCTGACTGCGAGGATTCGCGTCGATCTGCCGCACCCATGACGAACAGGCCCGCCAAGTGGCGGGCCTGTTCGCACATCAGGTTTCTTGCGCAGTCAGCGGTGGTGACACGGGTGGTTGCACCTCGAATCCGCGGCGACGGCGAATCAGGAACCACACCGCGCCAAGCGGGAAGTAGACCTGGATGAAGATCGGCGAGTACAGCGATGACGACCAGCTCGACACGGGCAGGTGAAGAAGCCAGAAGCTGTAACCGAATTGACCCGTCGTCCAGTTGAACGTCAAAGCCAATGAGCCGGTCAGCGTAAACAACGCCCACAACCATTTCTTGCGCGGTATGGGCGTACGAATACAGATGACAAGCGCATAGAACGAGAGCGCGAGATTCGCCAGGGCAAGCACCAGCACGAAGCGATGCTTGGCGCCCTTACTCAGGAAGCTGAAGGCATTGACCGCCTCAAGCGAGCGCTCCTGCCAGCCGGCGTGAAAGGTATTCACCACGGTCTTGCCTTCGCTGTCGACCATCTGCACGTTGACGACGGCCCATCCCTTCTCGAGCTCATACTCGTAGGTGAGGTTGTAGTACGTCGCCTTGGGCTCATTCGTGGAGAACTTCGCCATGGTGTAAGCGCCCACGAGCTTCACCGACTTGATGGGCTGTGCCAGCACCTGGCGGAATTGATCAATGGAATGGTCAATTGCCGGATCGCGCGTCAGTTGGGGATTGAGCAGCGCCTTGAGATGCGCGTAGTCACCTGCCTGCACTTCATGGACAAGCGATTTGGCCAGCTCGGACTGCGGATGTGGTTCCACCTTGGCCAGCAAGGCATCGTCGGTGCAACCCCACAGCACCAGGCACAGAAGTGCCAGCGCGATTGAACGTAGTGTCATGCGTTTTCCCCCTGCGCCCCCTTTGACGCAGGCGCCACTTTAATCGGTGGCGCCTGGCAGGAGAAGCCTGGGGATGTCAGGTATCGGCGTCGGTCGCGAAGCCTTCGCGCGTGCCTCGGGTGAACACGCGATCGCTTTCGAGCACGTCCGCAGCCGCATGCGCATCGCTGTCCTTGAGGCGGGCGTAGATCGGCGTGAAGTCCGGATGCGTCGCTTCGAACAGCTGCTCGAAACTATCGATCACGAAATACGTCTGCTGGAAGGTATCGATGCGGTAGCGCGTATCCATCACGCGCTCCAGCTTGAAACCGATGCGGTTCGGTGCCGCGGAATCGAGACAGTAGATCGACTCGCCTTTCGAGCTGACGATGCCGGCGCCGTAAATGCGCATGCCTTCGTCGGTGTTGATCAGGCCGAATTCCACCGTGTACCAGTACAGGCGCGTGAGGTTCATCAGCGCTTCGGGGCCGATGGCGAAAGCTTTCATGCCACCGCGGCCGTAGGCCTGCATGTAATCGGCGAACACCGGATTGAGCAGCAGCGGGACATGGCCAAACAGATCGTGGAAGAGGTCCGGCTCGGACAGGTAATCGAGCTGGTCGGGCTTACGGATCCACCAGCTCACCGGGAAACGGCGATTGGCCAGGTGATCGAAGAAGACTTCGTCGGGCAGCAAGCCTTCGACGGCCACGAGTTCCCAGCCGGTGGCCTCGGCCAGCACCTTGTTGAGATCCGCGAACTTCGGGATCCCACCGTCACCCAAGCCAAAGCGCTCCACGCCCTCCAGGAATTCCTTGCAGGCGCGCCCCGGCAGGAGCTCGCGCTGACGGGCATAGAGGGTGTTCCAGACGTCGTGGTCAGTCTGGCTGTAGCTGGACCATGGCTGCTCGACCACGCCGGTCGCATAGACAGGCACGTAACCGCGGTCGGTCTGCTGGTGTTCGACTTTGCGTGGCGTGCTGGTGTCCATGGAGGCTCCGATCGATCTGACGGCTCCCAGGGAAAGGGAGCCTCATCAACAGGATACGGCCTGCTCAGCGCACTTAGGTTGTTTTGTTGCGCCTGCAGCACATCAAGATGCAATATTCGGTCGCGCAAGCAACCATCAGCGGAGATTTATTGCATGATCACCTTCGATCGGACCGACCTGCGGATGCTGGCCGTGCTGCAGGCCGAGGGCCGCATCACCAATGCCGAACTGGCCGAGCGAGTCAGCCTGTCGCCGTCGGCTTGCCTGCGGCGCATGCAGCGGCTGGAAGCGGAAGGGGTGCTGGTGGGTTACTCCGCCCAGGTCGATCCGCAGTCCGTTGGCCTTGGGCTGCAGGCCTTCGTGCGCGTGCAGCTGACCAAGCACGAGAGCGAATTCATCGAGCGCTTCGTCGAACAGGTCAACGGCTGGGACGAGGTGGTGGCCTGTTACGCGCTGACCGGTGACATGGACTACCTGATGCATGTCTTCGTCGCCGACCTGGAGCACTTCTCGCGCTTCCTGCTCGATCGCTTGCTCAACGCGGCGGGCGTCGCCGACGTTAATTCCAGTTTTGTCCTGCGCACGGTAAAGCGTTCACCCGCCTTGCCGCTGAGCCATCTGGCGGGGTGAGCGTGTCCGCGGATCAGGCCGCTTCCGCCGCGAGACGGCTTGGCGCGCTGCCGCGACGGATGCGCAGCGCGAGGAACGCCGCCACCACGCCGGTCGCGCCTGCGATGACAAACGGCATCAGATAGCTACCCAGCTGCACGCGCAGTACCCCGGCCATGAAGGCGGCAACGGCTGCGCCGACCTGATGTCCCGCGACCACCCAGCCGAACACGATCGGTGCATCGCGCTCGCCGAAGGCGTCCGTGGTGAGGCGCAGCGTCGGCGGCACCGTGGCGATCCAGTCCAGGCCATAGAAAATGCCGAAGAGCGAAAGGCTGGCCAGCGAGAAGTCCGAGTACGGCAGATAGATCAGCGAAAGCCCACGCAGGCCGTAGTAGGCGAACAGCAGCTTGCGTGGGTCGACGCGATCGGTGAGCCAGCCGGACGCCGTGGTGCCGACCAGATCGAAGATGCCCATCAGCGCCAGCAGGCCGGCGGCGCGGACTTCCGGAATGCCGTGATCTCCGCACAGCGCGATGAAATGTGTGCCCACCAGGCCATTGGTGGTGAAACCGCAGACGAAGAACGTGGCGAACAGGAACCAGAAGCTGCCGCGCTTGCTGGCACGCTGGAGCGTGCCGATGGTGAGTGCGAAGAGATTGCCCTGCACGACACCCGCGTCGGCCGCTTCGTCAGCCGGCGCCCCGAAACGACGCAGTCCAATGTCGGCGGGACGCTCAGGCAACAGCCAGAGCACCAGCGGAATCAGGACCGCACAGCAGATGGCGATGGTGATCACCACGGTGCGCCAGCCGGAGTACTCGGCAATCGCCGCCAGTCCGGGCAGGAAGATCAGCGTCCCTGTGGCCGTGCTCGCGGTGAGCAGGCCCATCATCAGGCCACGGTGGCTGGAGAACCACCGACCAACGACGGTCGCGCCCAGCACCACGGCCACGCAACCGGTCCCGGCACCCGAGAGCACGCCCCAGGTGATCAGCAGATGCCAGGGCTGGCTCATGAAGGAACTCGCCCCCGCCGCGATAGCCATCACCACCAGCGCGGTCACCAGCACATGGCGAATGCCGAAGCGCTGCATCAGCGCCGCCGCAAACGGCCCCATCAGGCCATACAGCAGGATGCCCACGGCGGCAGCAGAGGAAATGCTGTCCTGGCTCCAGCCGAAGGCCCGGCCCAGCGGCAGCATGAGGACACCGGGCGTGGCGCGCATGCCGGCCGAAACCAGCAGGGCCAGGAAGATCACCGCGACCACGACGAAGGCGTAGTTTTGGCCGAACGGACGAGAGCGCGGTATAGTCATGTTACCGATCGGTACGTGAGGTGGGCGAAGCGTACGTACCGATCGGTAACATTGTCAACAGGTCCGCCATGTCCAAGTCCGAAAAAACCAGCCCTGAAGCCCCCCGCCGCGCGGCCGACCGTATCCGCGATACGGCGGCGGAGCTGTTCTACCGCGAGGGCATCCGCGCCATCGGCGTCGAGGAAATCGTCACCCGGGCCGGCGTGACCAAGCCCAGCCTGTATCGTGCCTTCGAATCCAAGGACGAACTGGCCGCCGCCTACCTGCGCGACTACGACCAGCACTGGCGCGACTTCTTCGAGGCCTACGCCACCGATCACCCCGGCGACGCCCGCGGCCACCTGCTCGCCTACCTCGCAGGTCTGGCCACGCGCGCCAGCTCGGCCGGCTATCGCGGGTGCGGGCTTACCAATGCGGCGATCGAATACCCCGAGCCCGATCACCCCGCGCGTCTCGTCGCCATGGCGAGCAAGCAACGCCTGCGCGAGCGGCTGCGGGAGTTGAGTGCCCAGATGGGCGCACGCGATCCGGCGGTGCTCGCTGACAGTCTCCTGCTACTGATCGAAGGCTGTTACGCCTCAGGCCAGACCTTCGGCGAAGGCGGCCCCGCCAAAGTCGTGGTGAAAGCCGCGTCGCAGCTGATCGACGCGGCGCGTTAGGAAATCTCGCGGCGAGTGATACGGCTTGTGTGCTTGGGCTATGCTCGCCGGTCCGACGATGGCGCTGTCAGCACGTGCCCGCATGGCGCGTTGGTTTGCTGACACGCGAATTAACCCGGGCTCTGCATCGTGTGTCGGATTTTCCCGATAGTCAGCCCGACTAACGCTAAACTAACCGGACCGATGAGCACCGACACCGTATCCGCCCCGGACCGAGACCTCCTGCGACCCCTGCGCTACCTGTGGCGTGTGCCGCTGCTGTTGGTGCACGTGGTGCTGGGCATTCTGCTGTGCTCGCTGATCCTGAGCTGGAACCAGCACGTGGTGATGAAGAACGGTCGCGAGCCGTTTGCCCATCGCACGATCCGCTGGTGGTCGACCGCGCTGCTGCGCATCTTCGGTCTTCGCTCCGTGCGCGTCGGCAAGCCGCTCGCCGATCCGGTGCTGTTCGTCGCCAATCACACCTCGTGGCTCGACATCGAGCTGCTGCACAGCCAGCGCGCCGCTTGCTTCGTGGCCAAGGCCGAGATCGCCAGCTGGCCGCTGGTGGGCTGGCTCGCGGCCAGTGGCGGCACGATCTTCCATCGTCGCGGCAACAATCATTCGCTGGCCACCGTGATGCAGGTGATGGTCGATCGTCTGCGCGCGGGCCGCTCGGTGGCTGTGTTTCCGGAAGGCGGCACGGGCCATAACGGCGTGTTGCGCGTGTTCCACGCCCGCATTTTCCAGGCCGCCCTCGATGCCGAGGTCCCGGTACAACCGGTTGCGCTGCGTTTCGCGCGCGACGGTCGCCGCGTGATCGATGCCGGCTTCCGCGACGGCGAGAATTTCATGCAGAACTTCCTGCGCCTGCTCGGTGAAGCGCCGATGGACGCGGAAGTGCATTTCCTCGATCCGGTGCCCTCCACGCCCGAAGCCCGTCGCCGCATGGCCGAGGTGTCGCGTGAGCGCATCGCCGTTGCCCTGGAAGACCGCGCGGCATGAGTGTTCCGAGCGGTGCCGATTTCCGTCCAGCCTGGCCGCTGACCAGCGGTCACATCCAGACCATGCTGTCCTCCAGCGGCGTGCGGCGCCAGCTGCTGCCGAAGTCCGCACAAGCCGTGCAGGACGGCGCCGAAGCGGTGATGGTGGACGGTGGCGACGGCGTACGGCTGACCGGTGCTTACACAGCCCATCGCGGTAGCGAGCCGTCGCGCGGACTGGCCGTGCTGTTCCATGGCTGGGAAGGCAGCGTCGATTCCACCTACGTTTTGCAGACGGGCAGTCGGCTGCTGGCTGACGGCTGGGACGTGTTCCGCCTGAACTTCCGCGACCACGGCGACAGTCATCCGCTCAACGAAGCCCTGTTCCATTCCTGCCGTATCGACGAAGTCGTGCATGCGCTGGGTGACATCGCGCAGCGCTGGCCGGCAAAGCGCATGGCGATCGCCGGCTTCTCGCTGGGCGGCAATTTCGCCCTGCGCGCGGCACTGCGCGCGCCGGCCGCCGGCATTCCGCTGGATTACACGCTGGCGATTTGTCCGATCATTGATCCGGGTGAAGGCCTGTTCTCGCTGGAAGAAGCCGCGCCGTGGTTTTACCAGGCGTACTTCCTGCGCAAGTGGCGACGTTCGCTGCAGGCCAAGCAGGCAGCGTTTCCGCATCGCCACTATTTCGAGCTGGCGGAGCTCAAGCAGAACCTGCGCGGCCTGACGGAATCGCTGGTACTGCGCCACACGGATTTCGGTTCGCTGCAAGCGTATCTCGATGGCTATTCCGTGGCCGGCAACACGCTGATGGATATGCAGATCCCCGCCACGATCCTGACCTCGCGCGACGATCCGGTGATTCCGGTGACGGCTTTCGAGAAACTGGAGATTCCCTCGACGGTGGAGCTGGACATCGCCCAGCATGGCGGCCACTGCGGGTTTATCCGCGGGTTGAACATGACGAGCTTTACCGACGACTACATTGCCGCCCGGTTCAACCAGCTCTGACGCTATTCCATGCCTTCGTAGTAGCCGCGCATGGCTTGAAGGTAGGCCTCCAGGTCGCGTCCTTCGGCCGCTGCGAACCGCTCCCCGGTGATCGCGCAATCGGCAATGCGATCCGGCCTGAAGTTGCGGAAACCCTGTCGTAAGCGACACCACGATCCCAGCGTCCACGTGCCGCCCCAGAAGGCCAGGCACAGCGGCTCGACCTCGCGGGAACTGGGCCGGCCATGCTCGTCGGCGTATTCGATGCGCAGCACCTGGGCGTCACTGATGGCGCCATTGAGCCGATCGATCAACGCCGCAAATTCGGTGCGCGTCGCATCGCGCCAGATCGGAGCGTAGATGCGCGTGTGCGCGGCGCGCTCACGCAGATCCGGCGGCAACACGGCCTCGATCTTCAGCAAGGCCGCCTGCGCGCTGCCCGCCAGTTTTTCACCGGCGAAGGCCCGCACGAAGCGCGTGCCGACCACCAGCGATTCGAGTTCGTCGGCGGTGAACATCAGCGGCGGGATGTCCGAACCCTTGCGGAGGATGTAGCCGACGCCGGCCTCGCCTTCGATGGGTACGCCGGACAGCTGCAGGTCCGCGACATCACGGTAGACCGTGCGCAGCGAGACACCCAGCGTGCCGGCGAGCTGGCGCGCCGGCAACGCGGTACGACGCCCGCGCAGGGCGTGGATGATGAGGAAAAGACGGTCGGCGCGACGCATGCGCGCATGATCGCCCAGCTCTCGCGGGACAACCAGCGCCAACCGTCACGCCCGTGCATCTCAGGCCGCCTGGGCCGCCGCGAACGCGGCGTCCTTTTCGCGGGCCCGGGCAATCGCCGGCCGGGAAATCACGCGGTCGATGTAGGCGCGGATCTCCGGCGTTTCAGGCACCAGCTTGAAGCTGACGGTCCACGCCAGCGCCTGGCCCCACAGCACATCGGCTGCGGTGAAACGCTCGCCCAGCAGGTACGGGCCTTTCGACACCTGGTCGATCAGCGTGCGGAACATGGTCTCGGTGTCGCCATACGGGCAACGCGATGGCGGCGCGGGTTCGCGCTGCATGGACATATCCGTCAGCGCCGGCTCGAAGCAGGAACCGTAAAACACCATCCAGCGCAGGTAGGGACCGCGCAACGGGTCGCCGATCGCCGGCGCCAGCCCCTTCTCGCTGAACTCGTCGGCCAGGTAGATGTAGACCGCAGGCTGCTCGGAAACGAGCTCACCACGATGGACGATCGCCGGCACCTTGCCCATCGGGTTGACCGCGAGATACGACGCATCGCGCGATTCCTGTTTGGACAGGTTGAGCACCTTCAGGTCGTAATCGACTCCCAGTTCCTCGAGCAACGCCATGGTGCCGCCGGCGCGGCTGTACGGTGCGTAGTAGAACGTCAGACGGTCGCTCATGATGACCTCCTTACAGGTAGCTGGTAACGGCGGGTGGATTCCACCAGTTGTTGTTGAGGCCGTCGGAATAGCTCACGGGGGCGGCGGCCAGTTCCTCGACGGAGGCATCGTCCAGGCAGGCGATGTTGACGCCGACGAAAGCGCCACCGACTTCTTCCACGTAACCAGGATGGAACGCATGCACGCCGCAGTGCTTGCAGAACTGGTTGTGCGTGCTGTTCGTGTTGAACTGGTAGTCGGTCAGTTCGCTTTCGCCTTCGAGCAAACGGAAGGCGTCGGGCTTCACCGTGACACCCCACATGCGCAACTTGCCGCAGATCGAACAGTTGCAGCGACCGGTGCCAGCGGCCAGGTCGAGATCGGCTTCAAAGCGCACGCGGCCGCAGTGGCAACTTCCGTGGTAGGTCTTGATCACGAGCGAACTCCATGAGGTTGGAAATGACGCGCGGCGACGGCGATGGCGTGTCCTGCCACCAGTCCGCTTCGAGGCCGCTGCGCCCCGGGTACGCGATGACCGCCGGAAGGCTTGTCTTCCGCGGGAAAACGGTACTGCCCATCGAGCAACATCCCGCGAAGCGCCAGCGGGCGATAGGCCATGAGAATGCGGTTCAGATAGTTCGACATCAGGGGTTCCTCCGATGCATGCGGCGCAGCGTCAGGCTGCGACAGCCTTCTCGCCGGCAAACCACGGCGGCGGCACGGCGTGCTTGAACAGCCGGTACCAATGCTCACGGTCGCTGGCGCTGTAGAGATCCAGCGTGCGGATGATTTCGCGGGCGAACTCGACGCTGCCCAGGCCACTGGCGGTGATCACGCCACCGTCGCTGACGGCCAGCACATCCGGGTCGTATTGTTCGACACCGGCGTAGTCCGGCACGTGACGGCCGATGAAACCGCTGAGATTGCCGGTGTGACGGCAGCGTTCCAGCAGGCCCGCACGCGCCAGCGCCAGCACGCCGCTGCTGATCGCAGCCACGGGTGCGCCAGCCGAATGAACACGCACGGCCATCTCGATGGCTTCGTCGCCATACCCGTGTTCCCACATATGACCGCCGGGAATCACGAACAGCGCGGCGCGCGCCAGATCCATCTGGTCAAGCGTGATTTCAGGCAGCACGCGCAACCCGGCCATCGACAGTACCGGCTGGTGCGAGAAACCCACGGTCACCACGCGCCAGTCACCCGGGCGGCGGATCTCACATAAGGCGAGCGCGGCTTCCCAATCGGCAAAGCCGTCGAAAGCCAGGAAATAAACGGTGTCACGCATGGGTCATCCCTCCTTTGATACGTCTGCGAACTGCGGTGTCGTCATCTCGACGAATGGGGAAGCGGGGGTTCGACACGGAGGCCAACCTCAACAAGAAATCGTCATGCCGGCGCAGGCCAGCGCGCCCTTTGCTGTCGTCATTCCGGCGAAAGCCGGAATCCAGCGGCGACAACGCCACCTGCGAGCGAAGTAGTTGACGGCCTTGTGTTGCTCGAGAGTCAATTCGTGCGGTTCGTCGCTTGACCCAACGTGGTCGCCACTGGATTCCGGCTTTCGCCGGAATGACGACCCTGTGAGGTAGCGGCACCCCTCACCCCCGCGACCATAACCCCACCCGATTCCCCTCGCTGTCCCGAAATTGCGCAAATGCCCCGCGCCCTTCCGGCAACTCGGTTCGCGGCACGATCACCGCGCCACCGGCCGCAACGATCCGCGCCAGCGTCTGCGCCACGTCTTCAACACTCAGATAAACCGTGCTTCCATGCATCGACGGCTCGCAGTGCTCGAGCTTCATCAGTGCCCCCGTGACGTGCTGTGCGGGGTCGTACGGAAACACGGCCAGCTCCATACCGCCGTGGGGCTCAGGCTCCAGCGTCGTGCCCAGCACGGCGTCATAGAAGCTGACGGCACGCCCCATCTGACGGACGGGGATCTCAAACCAATGGGTGACGACCGGGTTCAGCATGTCCTTGACTCCCTCCAGTGCGCTTGGCGTGAAGGAGAGTCTGAGGGGGTGCTGCTGACAACGTATTGTCAGCAGGGTCGGCCCGCTTTCACTTTTGTCAGCCGCCGAAAGCGGGCCCAACTGGTATGCCCCTCTAGCCCCATTCAGTAACACCCGGGAAAATGCGCGTTCCCTCATGCCACGGACCCGCCATGAAGCCCGTTTCATTGATCCAGTTCCTGATCGAGGAGCGCCGCGCCGGCCGCGTCAACGCCGAACTGTCCCTGTTGATCGAAGTAGTGGCGCGCGCCTGCAAGCGCATCGCCGTGGCCACCAACAAGGGCGCGCTCGGTGGCGTACTGGGTAATGCCGGCAGCGACAACGTGCAGGGCGAGGCGCAGAAGAAGCTCGACGTCATTTCCAACGAGATCCTGCTCGAAGCCAACGCCTGGGGTGGCCAGCTCGCCGCGTGCGCGTCGGAGGAAATGGAAGATCCGCAGCAGATCCCGGACATGTACCCCAAGGGCAACCACCTGTTGTTGTTCGATCCGCTCGATGGCAGCTCGAACATCGACGTGAACATCTCCGTCGGCACGATCTTCTCGATCCTGCGTTGTCCCGATGGCATCAGCCAGCCGAAGGCCGAGCACTTTCTGCAGCCGGGCACCACGCAGCTGGCCGCCGGTTACGTGGTGTATGGCCCGTGCACGCTGATGGTGCTCACGTTTGGCCATGGCACGCACGAGTTCACGCTCGATCGCGAAGTCGGCAGCTTCGTGCTGAGCCGTCGCGACATCCGCATCCCGGAAGAAACCGGTGAGTTCGCCATCAACATGTCGAACCAGCGCCACTGGGAAGTGCCGATGCAGCGCTATATCGGCGAGCTGCTGGCCGGCAAGGAAGGCCCGCGCGGTCGTGACTTCAATATGCGCTGGGTCGCGTCCATGGTGGCCGACGTGCATCGCATCATCACGCGCGGCGGCGTGTTCTATTACCCGCTCGACGCCAAGATCAAGTCCAAGGGCGGCAAGCTGCGCCTGATGTACGAAGCCAACCCGATGTCCTTCATCATCGAACAGGCCGGCGGTGCCGCCACCACGGGCCGCGAACGCATCATGGAATTGCAGCCCACGGGCCTGCACCAGCGCGTGCCGGTGTTCCTCGGTTCGAAGAAGGAAATCGAACTGGCGACGCATTACCACGTGGAAGCGGACGGCGCGTCGGCGTAATCCGCATGAGGGAGCGAGACGAGTCGTCTGCTCCCTGTCACTCGCATGCAGGTCTCATGAAGGCCCGGTGTCCATGCAGGGAGACCGGGCCTTTCCTTGTAGCTGCCCGCCCGCAGGCAGGTTCATCTAGGGCTTTCCCCTGGAACCTGGCCCATGACCCTCCTCACCCGCGTCGCTTCATCGCCTCCTATCGTCGGCAATGGCCCGCATCTCTCACCTGGCAACGGCTGTCGGCGCATCGCGCGGGCACAAAACACGGTCTATCCCGGCTATCTGCCTAACCCGGCCTATCCCGGCGATCTGCCTCAGGTCACGTTTGAATTACCCATGCTCGAACGTCTGGCGGTTGGCGCGCTCGGCGAGCTTGCCTCGCACCTGGAACCCCGACAAAACGGCGCACTTGCCGCTCCGATCACGGCGCCCCTGCCGCCGTATTCCAGGGATAGAACGGAAACCAACAGGGACTACGAGAGGAAGTGGGCGCATCTGTCGCCGCTGATGCCAAACATCCGCGAGTCGGCCAAACGCACCATGGCCGAAATCATCCAGAGGCGTTACGGCCTGAAAGTCGATCCCAGCCAGTTGTACTTCAATGTTTTCAAAAGCGCGCAAACCAGTGATCGCAGCTACACCGGTTGGCAACACCTGCGTGAACGGCCAACCCGGTCGGTCAATCTCGCGACATTGCTGATTACCAATTTTTCCGCGAAGGAATATCTCGATCCCGATGCGATGAATACGCTTGCCGGCATCTATACCAGCAACACCGCAGACCGCTACGACGAGACCAACGAAGCGCGCATCCTTCCCTCCCGACTGATCAATGATGTCTGGAACGAGGATTTCCTGCAGCGCTTCAACGGCATCATGGCCGAATTCTGGCGCGAACACGGCACGGATTATTATCAGTTTCTCGTGCTGCGTACCATCCACGATCTGGGCGTGCAACGGCAACCGCTACCCGACGGTTCGTCGCTTCTGTCGGACCTGGCTGAGAACATGGTGCTGGCCGCCCTGGGCTATCCGGAGGCGAAGTACACCCTGGGCGATACGAAGGTATCGGTATCGACCTTCGATATTTACGGCTATACCTCGTCGAATATGTATGTGCTGCACGCCCGCGATCGATGGGTGCTGGTGGCACCGAGTACGGAAGAGCGACTCATGGAGTTCTCGTCGCTGGATGAACTCAAGCGCTGGATCATCGCCAAAGCCAAGCGAGGCGACGAAGGCTCCATTGCCCAGGGTTTTTCGCTCTACAGGCGCCAGGATGGCCACTTCTATTCTGGCGTCGACAGCATGCTGCAGTATTTCAAGGCACACGAGCCGGAAGCATCGCTGGGCTACATCCATGCCAATCCGCAGGCGATTCCGCTCGACAGCTGGTCCTCGCACCGCATTGCCCAGACGCAGGCGCGCATGCGCGATGACACACAAACACTGATTACTTCCAAGGGTGAAATCAGCGAACAGCTTGCCCTTTCCTATTTCAGTGCCATCGACACCGTACTGCCCCTTCTGCAGCCCCTGACGACCATCGCCGAAGCGGGTGTCCATATCGATCAGGCCATCAACAGCGACACCTCGGAGCAGCGACTGCAGGCCAGCTGGCACCTCGTGGGCGATGTCACGAACTTGCTGATCATGGCCGTCCAGCCCGTTCTGGAAGGCAGTCTGGCGATCGATGTCGACGATATGCAAAGCGTGCACTTCGACGCGCGTCGCAATCAGTGGTCGGTGCGTTCGCAGGGCTCCGACCTGGACAAGGTGACGTTGGAAGACGTCGTGAGCGGCTCGACGTTCGCCAAACTCCTGTCGACTTCGTACGAGTCCAGGGCAGCCGCGGGACGGGCGGTCTGGGAAGCCCACGGCATGATCGCGGCCGAAGGACTCAATCCGGGACAGAATCATTTCGTGTGGTCAGAGGAATTCGATGCATACGCCGTGTCGATGGATGACGGCGAATGGCTTGCATTGATCGCCGGTTCCGGTCAGCAATGGACAGTCCGGCCCTCACCGATGACGCCACGACATGGTCTGCGCGTCTTCGATGACACCCTTCCACAGACCGTCCTCTTCCGACGCCGGGGCCAGTTACAGACCGTCAACGACATCGCCAACGTCGTCGTCACGACGGTCGATGGCAACGTCTATCTGAGCGATGCACCCGGAGGCGCCCCCATCGGCGCCCCACTCCAGCGCGACGGCAACCGATACATCGCCGTCCGGCTTGCACCGGAACTGCCCGTCGACTGGGGCCATAGGCCCGGTTCGGCGGAGGCCGCGTGGATGGCCAATGCCAGGCCGCAGATGCTGGATGTGACGCACATGGTGCCCGACGCCAGCCGACGCACGTTCACCGGACCGTACGGTCAGCGCTACCTGCCCTATGGCGACGGCTTCCTGCCCATCGAGACGGGACCGGATGGCGGACTGCGCATCGCCGATGGCGGACCGCCGATCAGTTTTACGCCGGAGGGATCGTGGAAGAGGCGCGTGCCGGATACGGATTTCAAGGCACAACTACCGTCACTGGACGATGTCAGGTACCTGGCGCTGGCCTTCGACGCGTCGGGGCAACGCATGACGACCGCGAATGGCCTGGACATGACTCCCTCGAATGGCCTGGACATGACGCCCGCGAATGGCCTGGAGACGCAAGTCAAAGGGATGGCAACGACGCGCCCTTCCGATGCCTTTTCCTTTTTGGTGACCATGGTCAACACGGGCTTTCGCGGCACGGTGGCGGATCTCGCCGCCTGGCTCAATGCACCTCGCACCTTGCCGGTTCGCCTCAACCGGGTCAAAGGCAGCATCCGTGCCGTCAGTCACATGCTCGACCCCAACGACTCGATGGCGAATTTCAAACAAGCCAATGAACAAAGCATGCTGCAGGTCGCCACGCAGTTTCCCGGTGAGGACGTGCTTTCGGCCTTGGTGGAACATCCCGACGACAAGAAGCACAGCATTGTCGTCGTCGTGCCGCCGCATGTCGGACGCGATCCCCGGCTCAAGCCGTTTAATCATGTAGTGACGATCGATCCGCGCGCCTCATCCATGCAGGTGCTGACGGAAGCGGCCGAACAGCACAATTTCATCGTGCGTCACGTCGTCATGCCACGCCCACTGACGCAGACCGAGCACGCGTTGCTTTACAGCCATGCGCCGGATGCGGCGGTCATGGCGCCAGGACCACGAATCCACGAAAGTTATCCCATCACGGCACCGGAGACCCGACGCCTCTTCGTTCGCAGCGATGACGATTGCGGCGTGCGCGTTCGCCGGTCTCCCGGTTGCGGCGCGTGGCAAACGGTCATCAACGCCGACCTGAAGGATCCCCTCGCCGTGCGCGCCCAGGCATTGAACCACCAGGTGCTTATGACCCAGGAGGGCGAGCAGGGGCTGATCGCGCACGATCACCGGTTGTATCGCGCCGACGTCGACATGGAAAAGCTGGCCTTGTTGAGCCCGCAGGAGTACGGCGCCATCGCCTTTCCCCTGCGTGCCGAGAACCGCGTCATCGGCCGCATGAACCTCGATGGCACCTTCGGCATCCATCCCACGACCCCTCTCGACCCTGCCCTGGTGGCCCTGCAGGCACATACCTTCGTCGTGGACCTGGGCTCGATCGTCCAGGGCGTCAGGGACCGCCGCCTGCTCCGCGCCATCTTCGTGGCATCGGAAAACGTCATTGCCATCACCGTGGAACCCATGCCGGGCGTTTTCTACCGCGCCACCATCGACACCTTGAAGATGATGGAACAAGGCGGCGTCGAACAGATCAAGGATCTGGCCTTGAGCTTCGACAAGCTGGACAACCTGAAGCCGGTGGACCAGGCGTACATCGAGCATCACATCGGCGCATGGAAGCTGCTGCAGGATGGGGCGAAGCTTCCCATGCCGCGCATCCTCACGCACCTTCCGAAGATGCAGCAGATCCGCGAACTCATGACCGCCCATGGGTACGCCAAATACCAGATCGATAAGCTGTTCCTGCAACACCAGGCCTACTTCACCGACGAAGCGGCCCGGACCCAGTTGCTGTATCGCCTGGAAAACGAAGGGCACGATGCAGGCAAGGTATCGCTCCTGCCCCAACCCGCCACGTCGATAGCGCGACCGACCAAAGCGGACATCGATACCGCGGGAGGAGCCAACGCGTACTACGCGACGGAAGCGGCAACGATCCTGAAGGAGCACTTCCAGGCCACCGGTTTGCGCATGGCCAACCAGCGTGCGGCCGACGATACCCTTCGACTACGGGCGACGGCCCCCATGGTGGAGTTCGTGCAGAACGCCTTCCTCGACCAGACTCACTACCCGCACTACTACGATGCCATCCTGCGCACGGGCGCCGGCAACTGCGACGAGATGGCCCTGCTGACCGCGCACCTCATCAACGAGGCCGGTGGCTACGCCGAAACCTACGCCATGGTGCCCATCCATCGCTTCACCGTCGTGGGCAAACCAGGACGCCGCTGGCCGACCAAAGACTTCACCGAACCGGGCTGGAACGGCATCCGGATCGTGGATGGCTGGATCGGCTGGGAGGGCCCGGCGTCCGAGTATCCGGCCGCTTTTGCCAACCGGATGCGGTTCTGGGAGGGCGAGGGCATGCAGATCTTCGTCAACCGGGAAGACCTTGGGCTTTCGGGATGGATTTCTCCCACCGACCCCAAGTGGCTGGAGCTGTCGACCCGGATGTACTTCCCGGTCCTTCCGTTCCGTGACCCGGCCCGATATCCCGAGCATCCCCCTGCGCCGCACCAGCACTCCCACGCCGTGCCGGCCCTGAAAGCGCCCATCCCGCATCTGATCGAGGATCCCGACGCAATGCATGGCCTGCATGTGCGCGATCCGGACGATGCGGCGTTCGACATACTCGCCAGGCGGTAACGCCACGTCGGCGCGTCCACCCGGGCGCGCCGGCACCGCCAAGCTGACTGCCACCTCACCCCGCCCCTGGCCCGGCCACCGCGCCGCCCCATTCCCCACGTACACTCCGCGCCAACCCACTCTTACGTTGCATCCATGCGCCGCCTTCGCCTGCTGGTCGTGCTGTCCACTCTCGCGCTCAGCGCCTGCTTCGAAACCACCAGGCCCACGCCCCCGCCGCCGCCTGTCGTGGTGGTGCCGCCGGCGCGTATCGGTCTGGCGCTCGGCGGCGGTGCCGCCAAGGGTTTCGCGCATATCGGCGTCATCAAAATGCTGGAAGCCAACGGCATTCATCCCGATGTCGTCGCCGGCACCAGCGCCGGCAGCGTGGTGGGTGCGCTGTACGCCAGCGGCATGGATCCGTTCCAGCTGCAGGAACAGGCCTTTGCGCTCGATGAAAGCAAGATCCGCGACGTTCGCCTCTTCTCCGGCGGCCTCGTGCAGGGCCAGAAACTCCAGGACTACATCAACCAGCTCGTCGGTGGCCGCTCGATGGAGAAGCTCAAGCTTCCCTTCGCTGCCGTCGCCACCCAGCTGGAAACCGGCCAGCGCACCGTCTTCGTGCGCGGCAACACCGGCCAGGCCGTGCGCGCATCGAGCAGCATCCCCGGCGTCTTCGAACCGGTGGAGATCAACGGCAAGCACTACGTCGACGGCGGCGTGGTCAGCCCCGTCCCCGCCGACGCCGCGCGCCAGCTGGGCGCCGATTTCGTCATCGCGGTGGATATCTCCAGCAAGGCCGACGGCAACAATCCGAACGGCATGCTCAACATCGTCGGCCAGTCGATCAGCATCATGGGCCAGAAGCTCGGCGAGCAGGAACTGGCCCGCGCCGACATCGTCATCCGCCCCCGCGTGAACCAGATCGGCGCCGCGGATTTCCAGGCGAAGAATCAGGCGATCCTCGAAGGCGAACGCGCCGCGATGGCAGTGATGCCGCAGATCAAGGCCAAGCTGGCCGCGTTGGAAGCGGCGCGCCGGACACCCGTACCCGCAAAGTGAGGCCGGGCGCTGACGCGCCCTGTGAATCCGCTCGCGTTGCTCGCTGTGAGGCCGCGCCTTCGGCGCTGTAAACGGTGAACGGAGAAAAGCAGAGCTCGCCGCTGACCCAACCCGCTCTTACCTGTTCACCGTTCACAGCCCGCGCAGCGGGCGAATTCACAGGGCGCGCCAGCGCCCTCTCCCACCCGTGACGAATGACCTACTGCCCGGGCCAAATCGAGCTGCTAGCGTGCGGATTCCTGTCGCGTTAGGAATTCCATCCGCATGTCCCTCGCATCCCGGCTCTCGCTGACGCTGTTGTCAGCGGCCCTCATTCCCGTGGTCCACGCCGACACGGCCAGTCCCACGGTCGATCCGCGCATCGAGCAGCTGCTGACCGAGCTGGGTAAATCGCGTTCGATCGCCCGTGCGCAGTTGTCACCCGATGGCAAGGCTGTCGCTTGGACCTTGTCCGGCGAAGGTCGCACGCTGATCGAGATCGCGGATATCGATGGCCACAACGTACGCCACATCGGGCGTGCGGGTCCGGGCGTGTGCAGCCAGACGGACGTGACCTGGGCTCCAGATTCGCATCGCATCGCCTTCCTCTCCGACTGCGGTGACAAGGACAAGCGTCGCAACCTGTTCGTGGTCGACACCAAGGACCTGGACAATCCCAGGCAGATCGCGCCGCTGCGTGGCCTGGCCGCGAACCTTGCCTGGACCAACGACGGGCGCAGCATCGGTTTCCTCTTTGTCGAAAATGCCACGCGTCGCTCCAGCGCCACCGCCGCCGCCAAGCCGCAGATCGGCGAGATCGGTGTGGATGGCGTGGAAGTGCAGCGCGTGGCTGCCGTCGATGCCAATGGCAGTGAACTGCGTTTCCTCACCGGCGCCAACCAGCACGTGTACGAGTTCAGCTGGTCGCCGGATGGTTCGCGCATCGCCTTCGTCTCCGCACCGCCGCCGGGTGACAACAACTGGTGGGTGTCCAAGCTGTGGGTGCAGGGTACGCAGGCCGGCGCGCAGCCGAGCGTCGCCGTCGATCCGGCCACGACCAAGTCGTCGCTGCGCGGCCTGCAGATGGCCTTGCCGCGCTGGTCGCCGGACGGCTCGCGCATCGCGTTCATCGGTGGCCTGATGAGCGACCAGGGTGCCACCGGCGGTGACATCTACAGCGTGTCGTCGCAGGGCGGCGAGCCGGTCAATCTCACGCCGGATACCAAGGTCTCGCCGGTGTGGCTGGCCTGGAACGGCAACAACCAGATGATCGTCAGCCAGGTCAGCAACGGCCAGGCCCAGGTGGCCGAATACGCCGTCACCGCACAGTCCGCCAAGCCGACGCGTACGCTGTTCACCGTGCCGGCCAGCATCGGCGCGGGTGGCGACGCGATGGCCCTGTCACTGTCGGATGATCGCAAGTCGGTGGCCTTCGTGAAGTCTTCCTACGAAGCCGCACCCGAAGTGCATGCCGGTGCGCTGGGCAACACGCCACCGTCGGCCATCACCAAGATCAACGCCGGCCTGAAGCCGCAGTGGGGCAAGGCCGAGTCGATCGAGTGGGATAACGAAGGCAAGCACGTGCAGGGCTGGCTGCTGTACCCGGCCAATTACGATCCGAGCAAGCGCTATCCGATGATCGTCACCGTGCACGGCGGTCCCGCCAGCGCCGTGATGCCGCGTTGGCCGGGCGTGGGCTTTGGCGGCGTGCCGTTCTCGGCGCTGGGCTACTTCGTCTTCATGCCCAACCCGCGCGGCAGCCACGGCCAGGGCGAAGCCTTCGTCCAGGCCAACCGCAAGGATTTCGGCTACGGCGACCTGCGCGACACGCTGGCCGGCATCGACGCCATCGAGAAGCGCCTGCCTGTCGACGACAAGCGCCTGGGCCTCACCGGCTGGAGCTACGGCGGCTTCATGAGCATGTTCGCACCCACGCAGACGCAGCGCTTCCGCGCGGTGGTGGCCGGTGCCGGCATCGCCAACTGGCAGAGCTACTACGGCCAGAACCTGATCGACCAGTGGATGATCCCGTTCTTCGGCGCGTCGGTATACGACGATCCGGCGGTGTACGCCAAGAGCTCGGCCATCAACTTCATCAAGAAGACCACCGCGCCGACGCTCGTTGTCGTGGGTGATCGTGACGCGGAATGCCCGGCGGCCCAGTCGCTGGAGTTCTGGCATGCCCTGCGCGCGCAGGGCGTGCCGACGTCGCTGGTGATTTATCCCAACGAAGGCCATCACTTCGTCAATCCGGCACACCAGAAGGATGTGCTGCAGCGTGCGCTGGAGTGGTTCGGGAAGTATCTGCCGGCGAACTGATGGGCTTGTGTGGTTAACGGGGGGGGTCGCCCGCCGCGCGGGCTTGTGAACGGTGAACGGGGAAGAGCGGGCTCGGGAAACACCGAACCTCGCTCTGACCGTTTTCCGTTTACCGTTCACAGCGCCGCAGGCGCGAACCCCAGAGAGGGCGCCCGCTGCGCGGGCTTGTAAACGGTGAACGGAGAAGAGCGGGCTCGGGAAACACCGAACCTCGCTCTGACCGTTTTCCGTTTGCCGTTCACAGCGCCGCAGGCGCGAACCCCAGAGAGGGCGCCCGCTGCGCGGGCTTGTAAACGGTGAACGGAGAAGAGGGGGCTCGGAGACGCCGAACCTTGCTCTGACCGTTTACCGTTTACAGCGCCGCAGGCGCGAGCGCTCGCCCCCCCTTCACCCTCACCACCGAATCCCTTCACTCTCACCACCCACCATGCGCACCTCCCGATTCACCCGGAAGTCGCGCACGTGCCAACCCGCTTCGCCCTCATCCTCGCCCTTCTCGCCAGTACCTTCCCAGCCCTCGCGCATCAGGCCAGCAGCACCCACACCTACGCCCGCTGCTGGTACCGCCTCCCCTCTCCAGCCCTCACCCCGAAGACCTCCTTCGAATGGGCGCGTGACCCTCAAGGCCACTGGCTCGAAATCCCCGGCCGCTGGTGGAGCGATCACCCACTCGCCTGGCGCAACATGTTCTACACACCCACCTCTGCGGCCACCCTGCGCGCCCATTGCGAACGCACCCTCGCCGCCAAAGGCATCGACACGGCCTGGATCGACGTGCACGCCGCCGACAACGCGCTCTCCTTCAATTACACCTTCTGGTCCGAGGCCGCGACGCCCGGCCATCGCCTGGATCGCCTGATCGTCTTCGGCGACAGCCTCTCGGACACGTCCAACCTCTTCAACGCGTCGCAATGGCGCTTTCCGAATGCGTCGAGCTGGTTGCTCGGCCGCTTCAGCAACGGTCCCGTCTGGCCGGAATACCTCGCCGAAAGCACGCGCCTTCCCCTCTACAACTGGGCCATTGCCGGGGCCGCCGCCGAGCCGTATATCGTCGTGCCCGGCCTGATGGAACAGGTGGCCTCATGGGCCCAGTACATGGACCGGGCGCAAGGCTACGATCCTTCGCGCACCTTGTTTCTCGTCTGGATCGGCGCCAACGACATCATCAACTACGAGCGTCCCGTCGCCGACATCGCGCGCATCGTGGAATCCGCCGTCGAACGCATCATTGATCGCGGCGGGCGCCACATCGCCGTCATCAACCTGCCCGATCTCGCACGCGTGCCTTCGATGCATGGCAACGCGCGGCAAGGCGACGTCGCCCGTGACACGCAACGCTACAACCGCTTGCTGCAGGAAGCCGTGGCCGGCATACGCGCCGTCACCGGCATCGATGTCGCGCTCGTCGATGCCCATGGCATGTTCAACGCCTTGCTGGCGTCGCCGCGAGACTATGGCCTGGAAAACGTCACGCAGTCCTGCCTGAACATCAACACCGACACCTTCCGGAACTACCTGGCCTCATGGCATCCGCGCACGACGTGCCACGACGCACATCGTTTCCTGTTCTGGGATCTGACGCATCCGACGACGCATGCGCATCGCATCATCGCGGAAAAGGTGCGGGCGGTTCTGAGAAAGCGCTTCAGCCATGCATGGCCTCACGCCGATACACCCTGACCGAAGGAAGCGCAGCGCCGGAGTGCTGCGCTTCCCAGGCATTACTGGGCCTTCTTGCCCTTGAAGAACTTGCCGATCGCGCCACCGACAGCGGCGAGGCCCACCAGGATTACCTTCTTGAACGCCAGCAACAGCGCGCCGATCTTGGTGAACAGTCCCGCCTTCGCCGCGATGCCGCCGGCCACCAGCGCGGCGATACCGTATTCGGCCGCTTTGTCCGTCGCCGCGTTGTAGTCGGCGTAACGCTGGCCTTCGTTGAAGTCGGCCATGTCCAGCACCGCCGGCATGTCGGCCTTCACCTGGCCCAGCTGGTCGATCGGTGCAATGGCATTGAGCGAGAGATAGCCCTTGCGGCCCAGCACGCGGATGCCGTAGTTCAACGTGCGCGAATCGCCCTTGCCGTCCGGTGACTTGAACTGCAGATCACGCGCCCAGTACAGCTTGTGCGACGAGGCGTCGTACGACGGTTGCTCAGCCCAGCCCATAATGTGCACTTCGTCGAAGCCCTGCTTGACGCGTTCTTCGTTGCTGTCTTCAGCGTCTTCCTGCATGTCCTTGAGCATGCTGCTGTAGTCGATCTTGGTCGCGTCCGCATCGGACACGTAGCCGTCATCGACGAACGTCACCACCACCGCCCAGTTCTTGTCGCTGATCAACGCGTGCGGATCGGTGCTGGGAATGATCATGCCCAGCACATCGCTGTCCGGCGGATTGCCCCACAGTTGTTCCAGCACGCGCTGCGCGTCCTTGGCCTGCAGGTAGCTGTAACCGGGCGCGATATCGAGCGTGGCGCCCGCCTGGGCGACATCGACCTTGCCGGTGATCGGGTGGATCGACGAGATAAACGCTTCGACCTTCGATTCCGCATCCGAGGCGTCATCCGCCATCACGGGCGCGAACACGAGCAAACCGGCCAGCACGAGTGCCGGCAAGAGCTTCTTGCGAGACATGGCAACTTCCCTTGTTGAGCGTCCCCCTGGACGTGGCGGGAGTGTATCGAAGGGAATTGCGATGGGGTAGGGGCCGCTCATGGCAGCTTTTCCAACGCGAGCAAGGCCGACTTTTTCGCACCCTCCAGACAGCGACGCAGCGCCCTCAACTCCCGACGCCAGGCCTCGTCGTCCGCCTGGCTAACCGGCGCCATCAACTCGTACACGGCATACGCTGTATCGCGCGCCATCGAACAGCACTCCAGCACGTCGAACATGTGCTCCCGCCACTCGTCTTCCGCCGAGTTCCGATGTTTCGTATCACCCGAAACCGGGCATTTCCCCTGATCCATCTCGTGTCTCTCCCATAAACGCGGCACGCCGTGCAGGCACTGACGCGCCGCGCGTGGTGCAAAGCACCGCTCAGGTCATAAAGGCTCACCGGCCTGCCCGTGACCGGGCGCCGGAAGGCTTGGTTACGAGGAGGTGCGGCCGCCCGCCCTCAGTCCTTCCATCAGGACCGAGTGTCACGAGAGCGCTGGAACGATCCGGGCGCGGCGAGCTGCCGCCGTTCGTCAACCGCGTCTGCGCAGAGTGCGGACGTCCCGGGGATCGGTGAGGTGGCCGCTTTGTGGGCGCGGCGCGGGGGGTATTGCCGTACTATTTGGCGTAGCCATCTTCAATAGTTCTCGTATTGGTGGTGGTCAGCGGGTCTTGTGGTGGTCGAAACACCCAAGGCCCGCGCTTTTTCGCTTCATGATGTGAGCGATGCGCTGCCTGTGTAGGTCCTCTGTGTGGAGTCGCAGGCAGCGAAGGGGACACTAGCAAAACTTTGCGTTGCGTGTCTGTCAGGCAACGTCTCGTGGTTTGTCTGATGCATATCACTCTTGCTGCATTCGCCTGCTAAGGCTTCGGGCTGCTCTACTTTCCCGACGTTGTCTGGTGCCTCGTCAGTATCCAAAACGGGGCCGCAGTGGAAAACAAGCTGTCCGGGAAGATGACGGCGAACACCACGACATCTGCCTGAGTTGCGTTACGCACTCCTGTCATGGCCTCAGATGTGTCTACGAAAGCCTGGCCGGTCCATGACCTCGTCAATAGAGTGGCCACCACTCTGATGAAATCTTATTTGTCATCGTCGCGCTTCTCTCGCGGGTTAAGGATCGCAACGAACCATGCGCCAAATGTAATTAGCGTAGCTGACATGCCTGGAACAATAAGAACGGACCATCCTCCTTGGGACTCCAGCCCTTGAACTGTCCGCGCAACTCCGAGTTTGAAGACGCAGAAGACGACAAACGAAATTCCGGTCACAAAAAAGGTGACCGCGAAGATCGCCGGATACCGGAACCGCCCTAGAAAATGCAACACGGGTGGACCAAAGATCCCGCCAATGATCCCCGACCAAAATCCGTCGAACATCACTTGTCCTCCGTTTGCTTTTGTTGCGCGTTTATCAGCCCTGTCCCGTTGCAACAGCGGTCTCCACGACGCGGCGAGGACATGTGTTCTGTCTCCATAAGTCGTAAGCGCGATGACACCCTGGTTCTCAGTCCACTAAGTTCGACTAGCTTGACTCTCCCGGCATCTGGAAGGCCGAAGACGCCACGAGGCACTTTGACAATGCTTTGGCAAAGACGAGGTACGCATCGATTCCGTACGCGAGTTCCCGATTCGAGCGAACCAGTTTGAAGTAGCTGAAACCCGGAACGATATGCCTAAGGCAGTCGCGGAAACTTTTGTCGGCATGGCGTCCGTCCAACTCCACCTGGACGAACAGCGGGACCTGAAAGATGGGACGGGAATAGCCCTTTTCAATCGCCACGCGTACGGATCCACGCCCTCCAAGGTCTGCTCGGATGCCTCCCTGGCTGTCGGCCAGCATGCCGAATCTTTCAGCACGCGCGGCAACGATGTTCACGAGATCAGCATGACTGACGTCCGTGCTCACATCGAAGCCGAACCTGCTGGCGTATGCCGCTTTCATGGCTGATGCGCGCTCAGTCAAACTGAATCCGTACGTAGAATCTGCCTCAAGTCGATGCGCGAACCGGGTCTCGCAGGCCTGCATGGGCCAGTGTCCGTTGCACGCGCGCGTCCGCCCGGTCTTCACCAACTCGTCAAGATAGTCGGATCGATACACAGGTTGATCAAAGAACTCGCGTTTCACGATCGACATATGTCCCAGATTGCAGGCGTACTCGTTTGCCACCTCGTCCCAGCAACGCCTCTGGACGTCCAGTTCATCCGTACCTTCGGAAGCGTATTGCTCGACTTCTTCCTGGAAGACACGGTGGGCAAAGAGATCCGAGCTCTCAAGCTCGGCCTCGATGAATCGCCTGATGTTGGGTTGGGCGCTAGAGATCATGGAGCTTCGGCTTTGAATCCGAACAGCTTGCTGCCAGCAGTCGTGAGAAGACGCACCCTGGCTATTCCGTCGTGGCTTGCGACATGACCAGGGCTACGACAACGCCACCGCGAATGCGAACCTCAAGTGTCGATATCCGTTCCAGTCCGGGTTTCACGGTTCCGCTGTACGAATAGATCCACCAGTCATCGACGGTCATGGACGGTTTGCCGAGCCTTTCGCCTAGTTGCGCCGACGTCGAGCCCAGCGAAGCGTCGCCGGCCATGCGCACGATTCCAGCGTGAGAAGGCAGCGCCGGACAATCGTCGGAGTCAGCGACGCTATCAACAACAGACGCTGCGACCGAACCAACCGTGTGTTGCTCGCCACCAAGCTCGCCCGATGAAAGCCAGATGCGCGCAGGCCTTCCATGAAGCGTGGTGGTGTAACAGAGCCAGTACTGGCTGTCGGCGGCGTCACCTCGATGGTGAATTGTGCCGATGCCGGCCTGATGCGTGACATCGGCCAGGGTCGTGTGTTCGAGCTCCACGTGCCGTTCGCCCATGGAGACGTCGAGGGCCGGCGGCGTGGTCATGGTCGACACGATGGCGTCCACGTTCGCTCCGGCAGGCGGGGGTAACGTGGGGTTACCCGGGATGGCCAGTGCCGGCAGCGACAGTAGAAAGGGAAGAAGCAAGCAGGCTCGTCGCGGCAACGTCATCATGGCGTATCGCTTCGTTCGATTTCTGGCACCGACATCTTAAGGATCTCCATTCCGTATCGACTCATGGGGCCGGCATGCATGTCTTCTCAAGTGATGCGCTTCTTCAGCCACGTTACCGCATGGGGCCTCTAATCAGGAATCAGCACCGCCCACATGAGCACCACGGGATAGAACAGGAGCAAGGCTCTTGATGCATAGAGGCTTCGCCTGAACCACGCAGGATAGAAATCTTTAGGAAGATCGAAGTCGAGGAGCATGCGCGATACAACCGGCCGATCGAAGTACGCGGGTGGTTCGCGGGTGATCTCCGGATCGACCAGGTGCAGTTTGGCGTACAGCCATCGATTGAAAAGGATGGTTCCAAGCGCATACACCGCGCCGATGGAGATGGAAACGTTGGCGTTCATGGGATGGCGTTCGTCATCGACCGGCCGATGGTTAAACGCCCGGGCGAACGCCTAGAACGCAAGCCATGCCACGATGATCGTATGCGGCTGTTCATTCCATGGTTCCCCTGAGCTCGTGCCTTGCGCGCGCGCTGCATAGCACGCTATCGCGCCACCATCGCGCGCACAATGGGCAAGATCTCGCGCTCAACGGCAAGTTGTTGCGCCCGTCGAGCCAAGCGGCAAAGGAAGCCCCGCCGATGACGGGGCTTCCGCGTCTTCCTGTTCGAACACTCAGAACGGAAGCGTCAGCCCGGTGTAATCCCCAATCACCTTGGCGTCGTACGGCCCGTTGAGCTGGTTGAAACTGTCACCCGCTACGTTCAGCTCGCCCTGCTGAAACACGATCTTCCCGGCCGGGGTCACTTCGATCACCCGGTTGTTGAACTGATCACTGATCAGCGTATTGCCGTTATGCAGCCGCACGGCACGTGTCGGCGCCGGGGATGGGTTGCTTCCTGGCTGCGTGTTGGTGAAGTACTGCCAGACCACGTCGTCATTGCCGTTGACCTCGACAATGCGGTTGTTGTTCGAGTCCGAGATCAGTGTATTGCCATTGGGTAACCGGCTGGCGAAGGCTGCGCCGCTGACGGTACCGCCGGCCGTGAACTGCTTGACTATCTTCATATCGGTGGTGACTTCGATGACGCGGTCGTTGCTTTCGTCGGCAATCAAAATGTGCCCGTTGGTAAGCACCTCGCCGCTATTGGGGTTATTGAGCTGGTTGGGTCCATTGCCGCTCACGCCTGTCGTGCCGTATTGCCAGACGATCTGGTGATTGAGATTCACCACGATGATGCGCTGATTGGCCTGATCGGCGATCAGCACCATGGGGCCGGGGTGATGCGGGAAGGTGGTGAGGAACAGTGCCTGCACAGGGGTGTTCAGCTGGTTGGGGCCATCACCGCTGACACCGGCCTGGCCGTATTGCCAGACGATGATGCCGGCCTGGTTGACCAGGAACACGCGGTTATCGGGACAGCCATTGACGGTATCCGAGCATCCGGGCAGGCCGGGTGGCGTGCCGGTACCGGAGATCAGCGTCAGTGCGCCTACACGTTCGGCATCGTTGACACCGACGACGCTCCTGGGCCCGGGAAGATCCGAGCCATTCCCGAAATGCCACAACACACGGTGGCTGCCGGGATCGACCTCGATCACGCGGTTGTTGAACTGATCGGCGATAAGGATGGGCCCTTCGTTGGTTTGTGCGTGCACCATTTGGGTGAGCAAGGCGCCAGCCATGAGGGCGGTGGCGAGTGTGGTGCGAGCGAACTTCTTTTGACGCAGACGATTTGTCATGGCACGCCCCTCCTGTGAGGGTATTGGCGATTCACGCAGTACAGGTATGTGCCGATTCGCTTGCATTCCGCTGTCACTGGCGACGTCAAAACGCCGCGTAGCCAATTGCGGGAAGTGCCGTGATTTGCTGCGATGAATCGCGAGCGTGTGCGCTTTGCGCATGGTAGAGATTTCGTTGGTGCGTCAGGCAATCGTCGGTGGGAGTAACGGGGCCAGATTCACTTACAACGCGGCCGGTGCGCCGGCCTTACCTTGTAGCCAAGAGCCTTTCACTGAGCAGCCGCACGTATCGCTGTCAGTCTTCGTCGTCTAGAAAACGTGGATTCCGGTTGTTTCCGCGTTGGACGATGTGCTGCGGAATGCTGGGGAGATCAAGGCGAGGTTGGCGAGCCATCGACGCAATGTGCACCACCACATCAGTGGCGCGACCATCAATTGCCGATGGCTCACGCAGGGTGATGGGCGAATCACGCAAGGATGTGAACCTGGCCCCGTTGCTCGCCCCGTTACTCGAACCGCTTGCAAATCAAATCCGCAAAGACGCCCTGCCCGTGCATGCACGTGGACCAGTCGCTGTCGTAGTCGCGGACGTTGTTCATCTGCTGCAGCAGGCTCATCACGCGCTCGACGCGGTCATGCATGTGGATGGCGAGCCGTTCGCTGGCCAGAAAGCTCAGGGCCATCCGGCAATCGCAACGTCGCGTAGAGCGGAAAGGGGCCTCCAGAGGACACCCTACTGCTGCACTCACAATGCCCTAATGGCAGGAGTCCATCGGATCCGCTCCGTCAGCACTCGACTCCCGCCAGAGTTCGCCATCGGGTCGATACCAACGATAGCCCTTCAGTCTTTTTCCCTGAACATAGACGCCATCCTCTTTCTTCTCTCCATCATCCCACCAAGTCTGATAGAGGCCTTCCAACTTTCCACTCTGGTAGTTCGCTTGCAGCGTTAGCTTGCCTTCCTCGGTCCACTCTCGAATCAGGCCGTGTGCCAAACCGTCGCGATACTCGGCCTCTGAGAATAGCCGCCCATCTGCGAACCAGTGGCGGCGAAATCCGTGGAGCTTTCCATTCAATTCGGTCCACTCGGTCATGATTCTTCCGCCAGGGAAAAGCCGACGATGCACCTGCAGTTCGCTATCCGTCATATTTACACCTTTTATTTCAGGTCAGCGTCTGACCAAGCTGGAGGTTAACTAACGGGGCTAACTAACGGGGCCAGGTTCACTTAGCCGTCCGCAGACCCGGAGACCCACTGCAGCACGCGGCTTAGTCTTCGCGCGCGCACACCCACTGTTCTTGTGGTGGATTCCACGTATGATTTTCCCTTAGCTCGCTTTGCGCGGGTAGCGCTGCCGAGGTCAAGACGTTTCCTTCGAAGGTTGGCTGTGCTGACCCATTGGGTCGAGCCCCTTCAGGCCGTCATGGCAACCGCGTGCACCCGCCGCTAGAACAACTGCCCCTGCGGCGACGCCTCACGCGGCGCCTGAAACTTCGACATATCCGGCTGCCATTCCCTTGCGCGTGCAAAGCCATGCCGGCGCGACGCCACTTCAAACCGCTTGCGGATCAGATCGGCGAACACACCCTGCCCGTGCATGCGCGTGGAGAAGTCGCTGTCGTAGTCGCGGCCGTTGTTCATCTGCTGCACAAGGCTCATGACGTGCTCGGCGCGGTCGGGCATGTGGATGGCGAGCCATTCGCGAAAGAGCAGTTTCAACTCGTAGGGCAGGCGCAAGGTGGTGTAGCCCGCGCTGGTGGCGCCAGCGTCCGCCGCTTGTTCCATCACGGCTTCCATGTCGCGATCGTTGACGGCCGGAATGATGGGCGCGACGAGGATGCCGACAGGGACGCCGGCGTCGGTGAGGTTCTTTACCGTCTGGATACGACGATGCGGTGCGGTGGCGCGCGGTTCGAGCTTGGCGGCGAGGTGGTTGTCGAGGGAGTTGATGGAGACGAACACCTGCACCAGGCCGTCGCGGGCCATCGGCGCCAGCAGATCAAGATCGCGTTCGACGAGGGCGTTCTTGGTGACGATGGTGAGCGGGTGGCGACATTCGGCGAGCACTTCGAGCGCGGCACGGGTGATGCGGAAGCGCTTTTCGATAGGCTGGTAGGGATCGGTGTTGCTGCCGAGGTTGATGGGGCTGGGTTTGTAGCTGGGTTTGCCGAGTTCGTGACGAAGGACTTCGGCGAGATTGGTTTTCGCGCGCAGCTTGGTTTCGAAGTCGAGGCCGGGCGAGAGGTTGAGGTAGCTGTGCGAGGGGCGGGCGAAGCAGTAAATGCAGCCGTGTTCGCAGCCACGGTACGGATTCAGCGCCTGGTTGAAGAAGATGTCCGGTGAGTCGTTGCGCGTGATGACGCTGCGGGCGCGTTCTTCGGTGACTTCGGTTTTGGGGCGGGGGCGCTCTTCGTCGAGGACGGCGTGTTGCCAGCCGTCGTCCTCAGCGTACTTGCGGATGCTCTCGAAGCGCCCCTCGGGATTGGAGGCGGCGCCGCGACCTTTGAAGGCGTGGGGTTGGTCCATCGGCTTAGTGTGCGCTGGAAAGGTCTCAGGTGGAGAGACACGTCCTAGCGGCTATCGTCGGAAAGCTGCTGATCCAGCGTGGTGGCCATGGCGTCCAGGGGATAGGCGTTGAGCTGGCGTTTGAGTTCGTCAAAAACCGGGGTGGAAATGGTCCAACCCAGGGGGATCGGGTAGTGGCCTTCGCAGAGGCGGAAATGCCAGAGCATGTCGCCCTGGTCGGGTTGCTCCCGGTTGAGGTCCAGGCTTTGCAGCAATTGCGTCCGGGCGTAAGCGCCACGCGCGCTGCGGGTCTTGAGCAGCGCTTTGGCGGGTGCGGTGACTTCGCCGCTCGGCGATGCGGCTTCGGCAGGGTTGGGCGAGCAGTAGACCGAGTAGGCCGAAAGGTTGTCGCGGTCGTGCTGGTGGACGAAGTCGTCCAGGCTGGGATCGTTGCTGATGTGGATGACGATGAAGCGCAACGTCTGCTGACGCTGCGTTGCGAGCGTGCGCAGGCGATCCATCACTTCGAGCAAGGTCGTGGTGCCTGAATTTTCGTAGTAACCGCCGTCAACCAGCTGGAGCCGTGCCGGCGTCAGCGCGCGATGCGTGTCGGTGGGCAAGAGCGTGCCGGCCGGGCTGACGTAGGTGAAGCGCGCACTGTTGAGCACGACTTCGCTCAAGGGCGTGCGAGGGTCGAGCCAGTCGGAGCCGTCGTAACCCGCCGTCCACGGCTCAGGCTCCTTCGCGGTGAGCGGATAGAAGGGATGCTGGATAAAGCGCATGCCTTCGGCGACCGTGGTGCTGTTGAGAAAGAGCGCGGGGCGGCTGATGTCGACGGCGCCCGTGGGCAGTCGATAGAGATCGCTGAAGGGGCGGTTGAAGGCGTCAATACCTTGCCGGCGCGCCGCTTGTTCCCAGGCGCGCGTGAGTGCGCGCGAGCGATCGTCGAACCACGCGCCGGGCAACCAGCGCTGGGTGAAGTCGACGAAGAACAGATTGGCGAGCATGGGCGCGAGGAAGTCGCCGCCGAGCATGGCATCGGCGCGGGTTTCCATGGCGCCAGGACGTTGGCCCAGGAGCGCGACGTAGGTGGCCAGGCCGAGGCTGCCACCGGAGACACCACTGCCGGCGAACAGATAGCGCGGGAGCAACGGCTCACCCGGGACGGGATGTCGGGCATCAACCATGGACGTCAGTCGCGCCAGCACCATCGCCGTCCACGCTGCGCCGCGAATGCCGCCACCTTCGGCGGACACCACCACGACCGGACAGATGCGACGACCCGCGCACCGTTGCGTAAGCCAGGTGTTGGCGTAACTGTCGAACGTGGGGCGGGCGCTGACGGGTGCCGCCACGGGCGCGTCGTGCGTGCTCATGGACGGGTACTGGCGCACGAGGTGGTTGTCGTTGAGATGCGCGGCGTGAAGCAGGCCGCTGACCAGCGCAAGGAGGGTGAGCAAAGGAAAACCGCGCTGGTCGGCGATCATGCACAGGAAGCCACCACTCAGGCACAGGAACGAGGCGGATATCAGCAGGATCGCAAGTGGACCGACGCCGTCGAGGAGTTCGGGTTTGCTGGCGATAAGGGCGGTGGCTGCAAGATTGAGGGCGATGGTCATCGCGTAAACGGCAAGCGCTGGACGACCTAAATGGCGAAGCTGGAGCACGCGCGTCTCGAGTGAAGGCCTGGGCGCCACGCGATGGCCTCGCCGCGCGGCCGGCATCGCGTTGAGCACGTGGCGACGCGCGATGAAGAAGGTGATCAGTGCGGCGGATTCAACGACAAGCCAGATCGCGCGCGACGCACGGCGCGTGCAGTCGGTGGCCTCGTCGCAGTGGGTGTTGGGGAGTTTGTGCAGGGCGACGAAGTAGGCGATGACGACCAGTG
Organism: Dyella terrae; assembly: GCF_004322705.1. Lineage (NCBI taxonomy): Bacteria > Pseudomonadati > Pseudomonadota > Gammaproteobacteria > Lysobacterales > Rhodanobacteraceae > Dyella > Dyella terrae. The sequence goes on from NZ_SIZZ01000004.1 coordinate 95,622, forward strand.
CGGGGACAGCGGCACCGATGACGCGAGGTAGCCAGTCGCGCAGCCAGGCGCCACGCGGATCCTGCAGTGCTGGCCAGCGGGGGTAGTCGAGGCGATAGGCGTTGCGCGCGGCGTACCACAGCGCCAGGCCGGCGATGGTGCTGGTGGCGATCAGGGCGAGGAAGCGCCAGGGGCTGTCGTCGACCCACAGCGCGATGAGGAACAGCTCGGTGACCTGGTCGACGCTGGTGGCGATGAAGGTGCCGAAGATCAGCACGAGGAGCGTGACGCGCAGGGGTTTGAGGTTGTCGATGACGAGGGCGATGCTCCAGCCGATGCCGTTCAGCGCGGCGCCGAAGCGTGCGGTGAAGGTGGCGGGGGCGTCGCTGTCGGTGGCCATGTGGGGGTGGCTCGGGGGATGGGCGACGGGGATGGTAGTGGGTGGGGGGATGGTGGGGATGTGAGGGAGGGTGTTTCTTTGCCTTCACCTTGGTCATTTCGACGTAGGCAGTAACCCAGTGGCGATGGTGTTGGGTGTTCGCCTTTCCTCTCAAAGTCGTCATTCCTGCGTAGGCAGGACGGAGCCCGAAGGGCGGAGAACGACCGAAGGTCGGCCCCGTAGGGGTGAGCGCAGCGAATCAACCAGTGGCGATCACATAGGTTTGCGCCTTCCCTTTCAATGCCGTCATTCCGGCGAAAGCCGGACGGAGCCCGAAGGGCGGAGAACGACCGAAGGTCGGCCCCGCAGGGGTGAGCTATGCGAATAATCCACGTGCGACCACGTTGGGTGTTGCATTCAACTTCAACGAGTCAGGCGTTCGACCGAAAGGATGAACAGTGGGCATATCCGGCGTCCCGAAAATTATTGGCGTGGTCGCACGTGGATTATTCGCATAGCTCACCCCTGCGGGGCCGACCTTCGGTCGTTCTCCGCCCTTCGGGCTCCGTCCGGCTTTCGCCGGAATGACGACCTGGGAGTGAAACGCTACAACCGAATTTGATCGCCACTGGGTGATTCGCTGCGCTCCGCCCTTCGGGCTCCGTCCTGCCTGCGCAGGAATGATGGTTCTTTTGTGTGTTTGCGTGATCCGAAAGCAATGCCCACAAAAAAGGGCGCGACCGAAGCCGCGCCCTTTCTCAATCATCCAACCAACCCCTCACTTCCTGATATCCACATCCTTCGTTTCCTTCAGGAACAGCAGGCCGATAAAGAACGTCACGATGGCCACGATGATCGGATACCACAGGCCGTAGTAGATATCGCCCTTCCACGCCACGAGCATGAAGCCGATGGTGGGGACGAAGCCGCCGAACCAGCCGTTGCCGATGTGGTACGGGAGGCTCATCGAGGTGTAGCGGATGCGGGTGGGGAACATTTCCACCAGCCACGCGGCGATGGGGCCGTAGACCATGGTGACGTAGATGACGAGGATCGCCAGCAGCACGATCAGCATCGGGTAGTTGGCCTTGGCCGGATCGGCCTTCTCCGGATAACCCGCTTCCTTGATCGCAGCGCCGAGCTTGGCACCGAAGTCCTTGCTCTGTGCAGCGAAGGAGGCGCTGTCGAGGCTGCCGCCTTCGAAGGAGTCGATCACCTTGTCGCCAATCTTCACCTGGGCCAGCGCACCGCCAACGGCCGCTTCATTGCGATACGGCACGCCCTTCTTGGCGAGTGCGCTTTTGGCCACGTCGCAGGAGCTGGTGAATTTCGCCTTGCCGACCGGATCGAACTGGAAGCTGCAGCGGCCCGGATCGGCGACGACGACGACCGGCGAGGATGCGGCGGCGGCTTCGATGTCGGGGTTACCGAAATGCGTGAGGCCCTTGAAGATCGGGAAGAACGTAAGCGCTGCAATCAGGCAACCGGCGAGCACGATGCTCTTGCGGCCGATGCGATCGGACAGCCAGCCGAAGAACACGAAGAACGGCGTGCCGATGAGCAGCGCGGCGGCAATCAGCAGATTCGCCGTGGTGCCGTCGATCTTCAGGCTCTGCGTCAGGAAGTACAGCGAGTAGAACTGGCCCGTGTACCACACGACAGCCTGGCCGGCGGTGGCGCCGAGCAGCGCGAGGATGACGAGCTTAAGGTTGCTCCACTGGCCGAAGGCTTCGGTCAGCGGTGCCTTGGAGTGCTTGCCCTCGGCCTTCATCTGCTGGAAGACCGGCGATTCCTGCAGCTGCATGCGGATATAGACCGACACGGCCACCAGCACCGCGGAAATCAGGAACGGCACGCGCCAGCCCCAGGCTTCAAAGGTTTCGGTACCCAGGCCAAGACGCGTGCCCAGGATCACCAGCAGCGACAGGAACAGGCCGAAGGTCGCGGTGATCTGGATGAAGCTGGTGTACAGGCCACGCTTGCCGTCGGGTGCATGTTCGGCCACATAGGTGGCGGCACCGCCGTATTCGCCGCCGAGCGCGAGGCCCTGCAGCAGGCGAAGGATGATCAACAGTGTCGGCGCAACAATGCCGATCTGTCCGTAACTGGGCAGCACGCCAACCAGGAAGGTGGACAAGCCCATGATGATGATGGTGATGAGGAAGGTGTATTTGCGGCCGATCAAATCACCGAGTCGGCCGAACACAATCGCGCCGAACGGACGCACCGCGAAGCCCGCGGCAAACGCCAGCAGCGCGAAGATGAACTGGCTGGTTTCATTGAGGCCGCTGAAGAAGTGCTTGCCGATCAGGGCGGCGAGCGATCCGTAAAGATAAAAGTCGTACCACTCGAAGACGGTACCGAGACTCGACGCAAGAATGACGCGTCGATGACCGGTATCGAGGGCGGCGCCGCGCGCCTCGTTTGCAGTCGTAGCCATGCTGCTCCCCTACATGAAGATGAGAAGGGCCGGCCCCAGACCGGCCCCAAGCGAGGGCCGCCCGCGTCCCCCGCGGCGACCTTGAAACAACGGCGGGCTTTGCGGGCCCGCCGTCATGGCATTGCTCAGAACTTGTACATCGCGTTCAGGCTGACCTGGCTGCCGCTGAGGCTCTTGTCCTCGGTGGCGGTCGTGGCGTACTTGAGCTTGCTGTACAGGTACTCGATGCCCAGCTCGTAGGCACCCGTGGCGTACTGCAGGCTCATCGCGCTCTGGCGGTTGTTCAGGCGCGGGAAGGCGCTGAGCGCCACCCAGCGACGGACATCGCCCTGGTCCGGTCGACTCTGGCCGTAGTAGGCGTTGACGCTCCACTTGGGCGTGAAGTTGTAGCCCACCTGGAAGTAGCCGCCCTTGTCGGAGATGTCGCCGAATTGCGACAGGTCGCCGAAGATCTGGCCGATGCCGTTGCCGGTGTAGATGAAGCCCTTGAAGGTCCACGAACCCGGCTTCCACTGGCCGCCCAGTTCATACGCGGTGCTGGTGATGGAGTCCTTGATCGGCGGATTGACCGCCTGCCCCACGCCACGCAGATCGATCTGGCTCCAGTGCGCGGCGAAGAATGCCATCCACGCCTTGTCCTTCACGCTGACGCGCGCTTCGATCTGCGGACGGAAGCCCGCATTGCCGGCGGTCAGGTAATTGACGTTGTCGCCCGGGCCGTTCCAGTTGCCCGAGAACGCACCCACGTCCACGCGCCAGCGCGGGCCATCGCCCGAGTTGAGGTCCTGCATCCACACCACGCCCGGGAAGCGCCAGCCGATCATGCCGTTGCCGAAGCCCAGCGGGAACGCGATGTGCGAGAGCGAGGTGGGAATGATGTCCAGCGGGAACATCAGGTTCCACTGTTCGCCCACGCGGAACGTCGTGCCCGATTCCTTGTTGGTGATGTCCATGTAGGCCTGGCGCAGGCGCGGCACCGGCTGCTGTTCGCTGTACGGACCGGTGCCGTTGAAGCCACCGAAGAAGTCCATCTCGATGCGGCCGCCACCGGTCCAGCTGTCATTGAACTTGGCGCCCTTGAAGTCGAGCCAGAAGCGGGTGTTGCGAATGTCCACGCCGCTGAGCGAACCGGAGTACGGCGCGGCGGCCGACTTCGGGATCGGGTACTCGGCGTTCTGGCCGTTGCCGAACGACATGTTCTTGGTCTGGCTGAAGGCGCTGGCACTGATGAAGCCGTGCAGGGCCACCGACAGGCCGGGTGCCGATTCGAACGTGGACTTCGGTGCCGCGGCGACGACCTTTTCGGCCTGGGCCTGCTGCACCTGTTGCTGCTGCTGGACCTGCTGGACTTGCTGGGCCTGTTGCTGCTGCTGGCTCTGCTGTTGACGCAGCATGTCCTTCAGCTCGGCCAGCTCGCTTTCCAGCTGGGATACGCGGTTTTCCAGCGCCTGCTCTTTGGCGCTGCTACTGCTGGATGACTTGGTCTTGCCCGAGCTTTGCGGATCGGCGTGTGCCCCGAGGGGCAACAACAACGCTGCGGCGATGCCCAGCGCGAGGGCGGTGTGCCGCCCGTTCATTCGATGGAAAACCATGGTCTCGTGCCTCCCCAGGCAATGGTCGGGCCGAGCATGGTGATGCTGCATTGCGGACGCCTATTCGCCAATGGTCGAACCTCGACCAAAGTCGAACCATCCCGCCAACATCCGTTTTGCCCCCCATTGGCTACACTCGGGCAATACCGCAGACAAAGGGTGCCTGCGGCAGCCACCTGACAGAGGCGGCCGGCGCCACCGGTCGCGGGAGTACGACATGAGCAAGATCTACCCCGTCAAGCCCGAATTCGCGGCCAAGGCACGCGTGCGCAAGGACGATTACGACCGGATGTACGCCGAGTCCGTGGACAATCCGGAAGGCTTCTGGGGTGAGGTCGGCAAGCGCGTGGACTGGTTCAAGGCGCCGACCAAGATCAAGAATGTCTCGTACGACCCGCACAACCTGCACATCCGCTGGTACGAAGATGGCGAACTCAACGTCAGCGCCAACTGCCTGGATCGCCACTTGGCCCAGCGCGGCGACAAGACCGCCATCATCTTTGAAGGCGACGACCCGTCCGAGTCGCGCCACATCACCTATCGCGAGCTGCACGCGGAAGTGTGCAAGTTTGCCAACACGCTGAAGAACCTGGGCGTGTCCAAAGGCGACCGCGTCGCCATCTATCTGCCGATGATTCCCGAAGCGGCCGTGGCCATGCTCGCCTGCGCGCGCATCGGCGCGATCCACTCGGTGGTGTTCGGCGGGTTCTCGCCCGATTCGCTGGCGGGCCGCATCGCCGATTCCACCTGCAAGCTGGTGGTCACCGCTGATGAAGGCGTGCGCGGCGGCAAGAAGATCGGCCTGAAGGCCAACGTGGATGCCGCGCTCGAGCGCCCCGGCACCAACAGCGTGGAAACGGTGATCGTCGTGCGTCGCACCGGCGCGGGCGTGCCGATGCAGTCACCGCGCGATCGCTACTACCACGTGCTGATGGAAGGCCAGAGCGCCGACTGCCCGGCGACCCCGGTTGAGGCCGAGCATCCGCTGTTCATCCTTTACACCTCCGGCTCCACCGGCAAGCCCAAGGGCGTGCTGCACACCTCCGGCGGTTACCTGGTGTACGCCAGCTACACGCATGAGCTCGTGTTCGACCTGCGCGACGACGATGTTTACTGGTGCACGGCCGACGTGGGCTGGGTCACCGGCCACAGCTATGTGGTGTATGGCCCGCTGGCCAATGGCGCCACCACGGTGATGTTCGACGGCGTGCCGAACTACCCGGACACCAGCCGCTTCTGGAACGTGATCGACAAACACCAGGTCACGCTGTTCTACACCGCACCCACCGCCATCCGCGCGCTGATGCGCGAAGGCGAAGCGCCGGTGAAGAAGGCCTCGCGCGCCAGCCTGCGCCTGCTCGGTTCCGTCGGTGAGCCGATCAATCCGGAAGCCTGGGAGTGGTACTACCGCGTGGTTGGCGACGAGCGTTGCCCGATCGTCGATACCTGGTGGCAGACCGAAACCGGCGGCATTTTGATCACGCCGCTGGCCGGTGCGATCGACGCCAAGCCCGGCTCAGCCACGCTGCCGTTCTTCGGCATCACGCCGGCGGTGGTCGACGCCACCGGCACCGTGCTCGAAGGCGCGACCGAAGGCAACCTGGTGATCACCGATTCCTGGCCCGGCCAGATGCGCACGGTCTATGGCGACCATCAGCGCTTCATCGAAACCTATTTCACCGCCTATCCGGGCAACTACTTCACCGGCGACGGCGTGCGTCGCGATGAAGACGGTTACTACTGGATCACCGGCCGCGTCGACGATGTGATCAACGTCAGCGGCCACCGCATCGGCACCGCCGAAGTGGAAAGCGCGCTGGTCTCGCATCCGAAGGTGGCCGAGGCCGCCGTGGTCGGCGCGCCGCACGACATCAAGGGCCAGGGCATCTATGCCTTCGTCACGCTGATCGCCGGCGAACAGGGCAGCGACGAACTGCGCAAGGAACTGATTGCCTGGGTGCGCAAGGAGATCGGCCCCATCGCGACGCCGGACTTCCTGCAATGGGCACCCGGCCTGCCGAAGACGCGCTCGGGCAAGATCATGCGCCGCATCCTGCGCAAGATCGGCGAGAACCAGCCGGATCAGCTGGGCGATATTTCGACGCTGGCGGATCCGAGCGTGGTGAAGAACCTGGTGGACGAACGCATTGTGAAGTGAAGTCGGCGACTGCGTCGCCTGGGAACGGTGAACGGTAAACGGAGAAGAGCCATGCATGGTCACCGCTGTCCGCTTTGCCCGTTCACCGTTTACAGCTCCGCACAGCGGGCGACTTCACAGGGCGCGAAGCGCCCGCTTCACCGCTCCAGATCACCTCAACCTGAAAGCTGCCATGCCTGACGTACTGATCGCCGACGACCATCCGCTGTTCCGTGACGCGCTTGAGCGCGCTGTGCTCACGGCCTTGCCGGGAGCGACGGTGCATTGCGCGGATAGCGTGCACAGTCTGCTGGGCATGGTGGAGCAGTTTCCGGAAGCGGATCTGTTGTTGCTGGATCTGCATATGCCGGGGGCGCGCGGATATTCGGCGCTTGCGCATATTCGCGGCCAGTATCCGGGGCTGCCAACGATCGTGGTGTCGGGGCACGAGGAGGCCCATGTCGCGCGTCGCGCCCTGGCCCACGGCGCGCTGGCGTATATCCCCAAGTCGAGTTCGGGCGAGGAAATCGTACAGGCCATACGCACCGTGCTCGACGGCGACGTGTGGCTGCCGCATCAACTGCTGGGCGACGGCAACACCGAACTGAAGCCGGACGAAGCGGAAATCGCCAGCCGCGTGGCATCACTCACGCCGCAACAGTTCCGCGTGCTGACCATGATCGCCGAAGGCCTGCTCAACAAACAGATCGCCTACGACCTTGGCGTGTCCGAAGCGACGGTGAAAGCGCACATGACCTCGATCATGCGCAAGCTGGGTGTGAACAATCGCACACAGGTAGCGCTGGCGGCGAGTCAGCTGGCGGTGGATCCGAGTGTGATGCAGCCGATGCCGGAGGAGGAGTGAGGTGGCGCCGTTGGCGCTGTGAACGGTGAACGGTAAACGGTAAGAGCGTCGCACGATGCGCGTAAGCCGCTCTTACTGTTTACCGTTTACAGCTCCGCGCAGCGGGCGACCTCACAGGGCCGCGCTAGCGGCCCGACCCCTCGCCTCACGCTGGCGTCTGCCTTCTTAACCGCGCACTGAGCAACGCTCGCAAAGCCGCAGGCCGCACCGGTTTGTGCAGCAGCGGGTAGCCCAGCGCGCGGGCGCGTTGTTTCAGTTCGCTGCTGCCATCGGCCGTGATCATCGCCACCGGCGGCAGATCGCCCAGACGTCCGCGCAGGTGCTGGATCGCCTGCAGGCCGTTCATGTCTTCGGTCAGATGGTAATCGGCGAGGATCATGTCGATGCCGCCCTTTTGCAGTTCTTCCGCGGCCTGCTCGATATCGAGGGCGGTGCGGCAGTCCACGCCCCAGCGCTGGAGCAAGGCGCGCATGCCGTCGAGGATCGATGCGTCGTTGTCGAGGCAAAGCACGGTGAGCGGCAGTTGTTCGGCGTTGCTGGACGGTTGGGTTGGTGCGCGGCGGCGAGGTGCGACGGCGTCGACGCGCGGCACCACGACACCGAAACGGCTCCCGTGTCCGTCGCGCGAATCGAGCGTGAGGCGGTGATCGAGGATGTGCGCAATGCGATCGCAGATCGACAACCCGAGCCCCAGGCCTTTTTCGCCCCAGGGCGACGGTCGGTCGAGGCGCTGGAATTCGTCAAAGATGCGTGCGCGCTGCTCGTCGGCGATGCCGGGGCCGGTATCCCAGACTTCGATGCGCACGTCATCGCCGACGCGACGCGCGCCGAGCAGGACACCGCCCTGGCGCGTGTAGCGCAGGGCATTGGAGACGAAGTTCTGCAGGATGCGGCGAAGCAACTGCGGGTCGCTGCGCACGGCCAGTTTGGTACTGGCGACGCGGAAACTCAGGCCGCGCTTTTCGGCGACCACGGCGTATTGCGCCTTGAGCGAGTCGAACAAGTCGGAGAGCGCGAAGTGGCCGATATCGGGACGGTAGCTGCCGGCATCGAGGCGGGACGTGTCGAGCAAGGCGTCGAGAAGGTCTTCCGCTGCGCGGAACGAGGCGTCGATGCGCTCGGCGAGCTGGCCGGCTTCCTGGTCGAGGCCGGGATGTTGGCGCAGGGCTGAGGTGAACAGGCGCGCGGCGTTGAGTGGTTGCAGCAGGTCGTGACTGGCAGCGGCGAGGAAGCGGGTCTTGGAGACGTTGGCCGCTTCGGCGTCGCGGCGCGCGTTGGCCGTAGCGACAAGGGCTTCGCTGAGCTCGGCCGTGCGTTGCTCGACGCGTTGCTCCAGGTTTTCGTTTGCCTCCATCAGGGCGTGTTCGGCGTGCTTGTAGGCGGTCACATCCGTGTAGGTGGTGACATAACCTCCGCCGGGCAGCGCGCGACCGCGCATTTCGATGACCGTGCCGTCGGGGCGGATGCGCTGGAACAGATGCGGCGAGCCCGCGCGCATATAGCCGATACGCTTGGCGACGTGGGCTTCGACTTCACCGGGGCCGCATTCGCCGTGGTCGGCGTTCCACCGGATGAGGTCGGCCACAGGGACACCAACGTAGACCATGCCGTCGGGGTAGTCGAACAGTTCGAGGTAGCGACGGTTCCACGCGACCAGGCGCATGCCGGCGTCGACCACGCTGATGCCCTGCGACACGTTTTCCAGCGTGGTGGAAAGGAGCTCGCGGTTGAAACGCAGCTCCTGCGAGGCTTCGTCCATCAGCGCCATGGCTTCGGCGATGTCGAGGCCGGAACCGGAGAGCACGCCCATCAGGATGCGGCGTGCACTGGCGGCGCCGACCGCCGAGGCGAGGAGGCGTTCGGTGTGCTGGATGAGCGCGCGATCGGCGGATTCGCCCGGTTGCAGCGCGCGTCCGCGGCGGTCGCCGTAGTCTTCGAAGGCGCGCTGGCTGCTGCGTTCACCGACGATGCGCTCGGCGATGGTGCGCAGGTCAGCCACTGACACGCGACCACGCCAGTCGCCGGCGCCGCCGTAGTCCACCGAAGATGGCTCGATGAACATCGCCGCGTGCAGGCGTTCCTCGAGGCTCGGACGGAAGCGCAGCGAGATGAAGATCAGGCACCCGACGTTGACCAGCAACGACCAGAAAGTGCCGTGCATCACCGGGTCCCAGCCACTGAGGTGGAACAGCGCCTGCGGCTGCAGCCAGCTCATGCCCAGCGGGCCGTCGTTCAACCAGTGCGCGTCCGGCCGCATCGCGGGGAAGAGCAAGGTGTATGCCCACACGGCGAAGCCGGCGACCAGGCCGGTGGCCACGCCACGCCGGCTTGCGCCACGCCAGTACAGTGCGGACACGATGGCCGGCGCGAACTGTGCCACGGCGGCGAAGGCGAGCAAACCGGTGGACGCGAGGTTGGCCGTGTCGGCAACGAGGCGGTAGTACGCGTAGGCCATGCAGGCCAGGGCGACGATGGCGATGCGCCGGACGAGCAGGACGAGTTGCGAGAGATCGGCGCGTTGCTCCAGGCGCAGGCGCCGGATGCGCAGCAAGGCCGGCATGACCAGGTCGTTGCTGATCATGGTGGAGAGCGCGACGGAGGAGACGATCACCATGCCGGTCGCGGCGGAGAAGCCGCCGATGAAGGCGATCAGCGCAACGCCGCGATCGTCGTGCGCCATGGGCAGGTTCAGCACCCAGGCATCCGCATTGCCGTTCTGCACGCCGGGCAGATGCAGGCCGGCGGCGACGATGGGGATCACGGCGACGCTGATGATCATCATGTACAGCGGGAACATCCAGCGCGCGCGGTAGAGATCCTTCGGGTCTTCGCATTCCACTACGCCAATCTGGAACTGGCGCGGCAGGCAGAACATGGCGCAGAAGGCGAGCAGCGTCTGGGCGAGGAAGCCGGGGGAGATGCCGGCTTCGAACTGCTTCACCGGCAGTTGCACGGTGGCTTCGAGGCCGGGACCTCGCCATAGCGCATAGGCCGCGAGCAGAGCGAAGGCGACCAGCTTGATCAGCGATTCGAGTGCGATCGCGAGCATCATGCCGTGGTGATGCTCGGTCGCATCAATGGTGCGCGTGCCGAACAGGATGGCGAAGGTGGCGAGCAGGATCGCGCACCACATCGCGCTGTCACCGAATTGCCCGGCACCGCCGCCGAGCGCGGCGTACGACATCGACACGGCTTTGAACTGGAGCGCGAGGTAAGGAACGATCGCGATGACGGCGATCAGTGCGACGGCGGCGGCCAGTCCATGCGATTTGCCGAAGCGCGCGCCGATGAAGTCGGCGATCGAGGTGATGTTGCGTTGCCTGGCGACGATGGCGAGGCGACGCATCAGCCCGAAGCCGAACACGAAGAGCATGGCCGGGCCGAGGTAGATGGGCAGATAGCCCAGCCCATCGCGGGCGGCGGTGCCGACCGCGCCATAGAACGTCCACGACGAGCAATAGACCGCCAGCGCGAGGCTGTAGACGATGGGGCGCAGGCGCGGTTGGCGCGGATAGAGCGGGCGGCGGTCGCCCGCGTAGGCGACCACGAAAAGCAGGCCGACATAGAGCAGTGAAACGAGTAGCAGTAGCCAGCCGGCGATCAACGCAAAGGTCTCCCATTCGTGCGATCCATCGCCGGAACGCAGCAGCCACAGCCGCCATGGCTTGTGTCGCTCCCCTTCTGGCCGGCACCATGCGCGGATGACGACGACGTACGACCAGGACCCCACGAAAGTAGCAGAGCACCTGCGCGATGACGAGGTGCACGTGTGGCGGCTGGCGTATCAGCACCAGGAGGGACGCGAGCCGTTCCAGGCCTTGCTGGGCTGTTATCTGGGGCTGAGTCCGGCCGAGGTGCAACTGGAGCTGGGCGAGTTCGGCAAGCCGCGGTTGTCGTCGGTCCACGTGGGTGACCTGCACTTCAACTGGTCACACAGCATCGACCAGGCCCTGTTCGCGGTCGCCCGCGGCATCGAGCCCGGCGTGGATCTGGAGAAGCTGCGGCCGCGACCGCGCGCCATGGCGATTGCGGACCGTTATTTCAGTCCGGACGAGGCGCAGGTGCTTGCGGCGGTCCCCGAGAGCGAGAGGGATGCCGTGTTTCTCCAGCTATGGACGGCCAAGGAGGCCGTGCTTAAGGCGACCGGGCGCGGGCTGGCCTTCGGCTTGCATCGTCTGAGCATCGAGTGGGGGCATCGACACCTGGCGCTGCGCCTTTTGGAAGGTGAGGATGTGGCCGAGTGGCAGCTGCATCGGCTTCCGCTGGATGACGGCCACGTGGCGAGCCTGGCCTGGCGCGGTGAGCCGCGCGTGATCGAGATGCGCGCACTTGCTCCGCTAGCCCAATAGGCGCAATGTTTCGGGTCCCATGCGTCGCCGCGCACGTGCCGGCGTCAGCATTCCCCATTGGCTGCCCGTTCGAGATTCCATGACCCTGCTGAGCGTCAACCTCAACAAGATCGCCGTACTTCGCAACTCCCGCGGTGGCACCGAACCGAGCGTTATCCAGGCTGCGCAGACCTGCATCGAAGCAGGTTGCGGTGGCATCACGGTGCATCCGCGCCCCGACCAGCGACATATTCGTCCGGATGATGTGACGGCCCTGGCGCAGGTGCTGCGCGGACGGGTGGAATACAACATCGAAGGCAACCCGTTCGCGCCCGCGCGCGGAAGCTATCCCGGCCTGATCGAGCTGGCCCGGATGGTGAAGCCCACGCAGGTGACGCTGGTGCCGGACGGCGACGGGCAGATCACCTCCGATCATGGCTTTGAGCTGGAGAAGGATGCCGAGCGCCTGCGTCCGCTAGTGGCACAGCTGCGTGAGATCGGCTGTCGCGTGAGTCTGTTTGTGGACGCTGGCGCCAATGGTTTCGAGCACGCCATCGCCATCGGCGTGGAGCGCATCGAAATCTATACCGGGCCTTATGCGGAGGCGTTTGCCGAGGGCGACGCGCGAGAGGCACTGGGTTTGTGCGTTGAGACGGCACGTCGCGCGCAACAGGCCGGCCTGGCGGTGAATGCAGGGCACGATCTTAGTCAGGCGAACCTTGGCACGTTCAAGGCGGCGATTCCGGGGTTGGCTGAGGTATCCATCGGACATGCGCTGATCGGGGAAGCGCTGTACGAGGGGATGTCGACCACCGTCCGCAAGTATCTGCAGATCTTGCGCTGAATTGAGTGGGTTGGCGTTGGGCGTACCCAACGCGTCGGAGCATCGAACGCCACAGCTTGGAGCCGCCCCGCAGTAGCGGGGCTGGCGTCATGACCTCAGGTACTCATACCGGCATTCTCGCAAGGGCGGGAGTGACGAGGCATCGCGCGCGCGTGGAGCCCCTGGCCTCAGCCTGGCGCTTTCTACTGGCCGTAAAGACGGCCAATCCAACGGTTTGGCGAGCGGAGCTGCCAGGTATTGCCTGTTGCAGCGCACCAGGCATTTGGCCGTTTATCCGTATGGACGGATAGCCGTATGGATGGCCTTCCTTGTCGATGCGCCCAAATGAGTGCCCGTACCCGCATCCATAGCGTGGACCCGTCGGGAGGGGACGCGCAAGTGCCGGAAAATGCTGCAGAAAGTGTCTGCAAATTCGAGGAGGCCCGGGGCGGCAGGGATGGCGAGAAGCGGGGAAAGCGGGGAAAGCGGGGAAAGCGGGGAAAGCGGGGAAAGCGGGGAAAGCGGGGAAAGCGGGGAAAGCGGGGAAAGCGGGGAAAGCGGGGAAAGCGGGGAAAGCGGGGAAAGCGGGGAAAGCGGGGAAAGGCTCAAAAATGGGGAGGAGGTCTGCAAGTGCCGTGGCAGAAATAGGGGAGAGCCAGGAGCGCTGGGTTTGGAAAGTGGGGAGAGCCCCCTATGCGTCCCGGGACGGGAGTGGGCCGGACAAGGCTGCGAGCTGAGAACGAGGAGTGCCCGTGGGTGCCGATTCCAAAGGCGGAATGTTGACCAGTGAGGGCTGCGCGAAAATGGGGAGCAACCCGACGGCGCCCCATCCCGGGTTCGTCATGGGCGCACTGATTTGCCGGGGCGGTAAGGGGAGCGGCGGCCACGTGATCGGACCTCGGCACGCTCTTTCATGGGCGACCGTGCGGGTCAGCCATCATGGAACGGGTTGGCGGAAACGCGGGGCTGGCCCAGGACTTTCCTTTCGCGCAAAAAGAAACCCCCGCTTGCGCGGGGGTTTCTCCGGGTAGTGTTGCATTGATCCGTTACCGGATCACTGACTTTCCGTAAAGCCGATCTTCGTCAGACCGTAGCTCTTTGCATCGGCCAGGACGCGGGCCACATGCTCGTAAGCCACGCCGTCATCGGCATTGATCTGCAGTTCGGGCTGGTTGGCCTGGCTGGCGATCACCGCGATCTGAGCCTTGAGGCCCAGCTCGTCGACCGGCGTATCGTTCCAGTACAACGCGCCCGACTGGTCGATCTTCAGACGAATCGGGTCCGGCGGATTTTCCGGCTGAATCACATTCGGATTCGGCTGCGGAAGATCGATTTTCACTTTGTGCGTAAGCATCGGGGCCGTGATCATGAAGATGATCAGCAGCACCAGCATCACGTCGACCAGCGGCGTGACGTTGATGTCAGCCATCGGGCCCTTGCCACTTCCAGAACTGAATGCCATCTCTGCTTACTCCTTGCCGGTCGTAATGAAACCGACATGGACCATGCCTTGTTCCTTGGCGCTAGCCAGGATCTTCTTGACGACCTTGTATTCCGTCGTCTTGTCGGCACGGATCTGCAGTTCGGGCTGCGGCGACTTGGCCGCCGCAACCGCAAACTGGGCCTTCAGCTCGGCTTCCGTCACCTCAACGTCATTGAGGTACATCGTGCCATCGGGCTTCACGGCCAGATCCATGGGTTCGACAAACTCGTTGTCTGCCGTCTTGGGGTTGGCAGTCGGGAGGTCGACGGTAATACGGTGGGACATCAGAGGCGCGGTGATCATGAAGATGATCAGCAGCACCAGCATCACGTCGACGAGCGGCGTGACGTTGATTTCCGACATCGGTCCGCCGGAACTATCTCCAGTGCTCATCGCCATGGGTCAATCCCTCACTTGCCTTCGACGCGAGCGCCGGTGGCGAAGAAGTCGTGCAGGTCGTGCGCAAACTCGTCGAACTGAGCGTAGGTCAGACGGTTCGAGCGGTTGAAGAAGTTGTAAGCAAGCACGGCCGGGATAGCGGTGAACAGACCGAAGGCGGTCATGATCAGAGCTTCACCCACCGGACCGGCCACAGCTTCCATCGAAGCGTTGCCCGAAGCGGAGATCTTGATCAGCGCGTGGTAGATGCCCCACACCGTACCAAGCAGACCGATGAACGGTGCCGACGAACCGACCGTGGCGAGCAGGGTCAGGCCGCCTTCGAGGCGCAGGCTCTCGCGAGCCACGGCCTGGCGCAGGGCGCGGTCGATGAACTCCGAACGGCTCAGCGACTCAGCGAGGCGACCGCCGCCGGCCGAAGCCTGCTGGTGGTGAGCCACGGCCGAAGCGGCGTCGAGCGCGATCTTCGAGAAGGGTTCGCCCTTGGGCTGGGCTTCCAGCTCACGGATGGCATCCTGCGTCGAACCGTTGGTCCAGAAGCCGTTGATCACCTTGTCGGCGCGGCCACGAACCATGGCGTTGCGGATGGTGTTGGCAATGATGAAGTACCAGGAGGCGAAGGACATCACCACCAGCACCACGAACACGATCCAGCCGAGCGGATCGAAGTTGTGGATCAGATGGTCGAAGCCCATCGACTTCATGGCTTCGGCGTTGGTGGTGCCACCCGCGCCCGGGGTCGGAGAAGGAGTCTGTTGGAACATAACGCTACCCTTGGAAAGTCAAGCGTGAACTGGGTCTGTAATCGAAATTACAGCTGAGAGAGATTGAAGTTAACTGGGACGCGGGCATAGCCCTCAACCTTCTGACCATTTCTCATCGTCGGGTTGAAGCGCCACTTGCGCGCTGTCTCGATCGCGGCCTGATCCAGCTCACGGTAACCGCTGGACGTTTCCACCTTGATGTCCTTAGGCGAACCATCGACACCAACAAGGATCATCAGCGTGACCGTGCCCTCGTGACGCTGGCGGATAGCCTGCGGCGGATACTTGGGCTGAATACGGCTGTTATAGCTGAGATCGGAGCTGGCGGTGATGTCCGCAGGCGGAGCCGGAGGAGCAGGCGGCGCGGGCGGCGGTGCCGGGATCGCGTTGGTCGACGCTTCCTCCACAGCCGGCGGCGGTGCCGGCGGCGGCGGGGTCGGCGGCGGCTTCACCTGCTGAATGATCTTCGGCGGCGGTGCCTTCGGCGGTTCCGGCGGCGGCGGCGGCGGCGGCGGTGGCGGCGGCGGCGGCTCGATGAAATTCACCTGGACAATGCGTTCCTTCTGCTTCTGCTCCTGCTTCGGCGGGGCCATAGGCGCCACCAGCAACAGGAACGCGAACGCATGCAGCGCGATGGCAACAGCCAGCGCCCAGGTACGCCTCCAATTGAACGGCCCTTGGCCGGTTGCTTCGTTACTTGAGGCCATCTGTCACTAATCTGGAGCTAGACAATCGATATGACGTGGTCACGACACGGAGCGGCGAACCCCATCCACTTTGGGATGACATTTGCCACTGGACACGAACACGGAAAGGTTTCAACGGTACAACAGCCTATGGCGTTTGTATAGCACCTGAGGGGCAGATAAATGGACGTCTATCTGCTCACCCCAGGAGGCTTGCAATCGCCTTAGGCGAGCCTTACTTGCCCGCGTTTGCCTGCTTCAGCCAAGCCTTGGCTTTGTCGGCAGTCTCGGGCTGTTGAGCAGCCTTCTGCATCGCTGCAATGGCGCCCGGCTTGTCCTTGAGCCCGCGGCAGGCTTCGGCCAACAACATGTAGGCGGTGCCCTTACGCTGCACGCCCTTGTCGATGCCCTGCTGGATCAGCGTCTTTGCTTCACCAAACTTGTTTTCGCTCAGCATCAGCTGGCCGGCACGAACGGCGACTTCGCCATCCTTTCCGAGCGGCATGGCCTTCTTGTAGGCGTCGAGCGCCTTGCTGGGCTGCTCCGCCACATAGGCGGCGTCGCCGAGGAGCTTGTAGTTGTCGTAGCTGGCCGGGACCGCGCCCTTGCTCATGCCTTCGTCCAGAACCGCGACGGCTTTGGCGGCGTTCGGCTTCGGATCGTTGCTGTCCTGGCCGGTGACCAGGTAGAGCTTGGCAAGGTTGACGTAGTCTTTTTCGGTCTTGAACGCACCGCTGGCCTTCGCGCTCTCCATCAGCTTGATCGCTTCCGGATACTTCTGCGACTGCATCAGCACGGCCACGGCGTTGTTCATGGCAGTGGTGTCGTTCGGGTTGGCGGCGAGCTGCTTCTGGGCGAGCTCGGCGGCCTTTTCACCCTGGCCGGACTCGGAGTAGCTGGCCATCAGGATCTGGTTCCAGGAATCCTGCGGCTTGTCGGTGAGCGACTGAGCCTTCTGGATGGCCTGGATCGCCTCCGGGTACTTCTCGAGGCGATAGTAGGCATTGCCCTGCAGCGCGTACGACTCGGCGGTTTCCTTCTTGCCGTCGGCGCGCCACTTGTTGATGGTGTCGATCGACTGCTGGTACTGCTCGTCGTTCAGATAGAACTGGGCGAGCATGTACTGCAGCTGGAAGTACGTGTCGTTCGGGAGGATGCCGTTGTCGAGCGAGCGCTTGAGCAGGTCGATCGCACCCTTCACGTCACCTTCGTTGTAGTGAAGGTTGGCCAGGCCCTGGAGGGCGAGCGCCTGGGCGTACTTGCTCTTGCTGCTGTCGATGATCGGCTGGAGGATCTGCTCAGCCTTGGCCTTGTCCTGCGCGTTGACCGCGTCCAGACCGTCGTTCAGGGCCTTCTGATCTTTCTCGCTGGTGAGGTCCAGCTTCGGCTCGGTACGCGTTGCATTCGGGTACAGCACTTCCTTCTTTTCTTTCGAAGGGGCGCTGTCGCGCGCGATGACCGGGCTGCTGGCCAACGTCAACGCAAGCGTTGCACCGGCAAGCATCTTGACCAGGGGAGCGTGCTTCATGGCAGTCCTCGTGTAAGGTTTCACGCACATGGGTGCGTGGGGGATCAATGAGCGTAACCTGATAGCGCCCCAGATAACAAGTCGCAGCGCGACATTAAAGATTGTTAAAAATCAATAAGTTGCATCAAAGACCCTTGATCCTACGACTAATGGCTGTCACGGATGCCATGTAGGGATGTTCGGACATCCCATGGATTAGTCTGATTTGCCTCACGGGAACACCGGGCCGCAAGCATATCGGCGGATGTGGCGAAGCCTTGATTCAGCCTCTGGTTGAGCTAATGCACTAATGCGTTGGTACAGCCCCGGAAATAAAAGGGTGCGTGGCGCCGGCGTCGCAGGACACCAGCAGCACGCACCCGGGTCGATCAGATGTCCAGGTTGGCGACCTTCAGCGCATTGGCTTCGATGAAGTCGCGACGAGGTTCCACGGCCTCGCCCATCAGCATCGAGAACATCTGGTCAGCGGCGAAGGCGTCTTCGATGCCCACCTGCAGCATGCGGCGCGTTTCCGGATTGACGGTGGTTTCCCACAGCTGTTCCGGGTTCATTTCGCCCAGGCCCTTGAATCGCTGAATCGTGCGCCCCTTCTTGGCTTCGTCGAGGAGCCAGCTGCGGGCTTCAGCAAAACTGAGTACTCCACGCGAAGCATTGCCGCGACGGGCGACCGCATCCGCCTGGACCAGGCCCGCCACTTGCTGGCTGATCTGCAGGATGGGTCGGAATTCCGAACCTGTGAAGAACGGCTGGGGCAGCAGCCAGGTGTGGCTCAGACCGTGTTGATCGCGCACGACTTCGACGGCTGCGGGTTGTTCGTCGTGGGCCGGACGCAACGCGAGGCGATAGCGCGGCTTGCCGAGACCGCTGGCAGCGAGGCGCTTTTCCGCGCCCTGCAGCCATGCCTGCATGGCCGCTTCATCGGTCCAGAGCGAAGGCTCAACGGGCGTGTGCTCGAGCAGGGCCGTCAGCACGTTGGCATCAAATCGATGGCCCAGACGCTCGATCTGATCGAGCGCGACCTGATAGTCACGCAGCAGCTTCTCAAGCGCCTCGCCATTGATCGGCGGTGCACTCGGGCTGTAGATCAGCTCAGCGTTATCGACGGCGCTGGAGATCAGATAGCCGTTGAGCGCGGCATCGTCCTTCAGATACAGCTCCTGCTTGCCCTGCTTCACCTTGTACAACGGCGGGAGGCCGATGTAGACGTGACCACGCTCGATGAGTTCGGGCATCTGGCGGTAGAAGAAGGTCAGCAGCAGCGTGCGGATGTGCGAGCCGTCGACGTCCGCGTCGGTCATGATGACGATGCGGTGGTAACGCAGCTTGTCCGGGTTGTACTCCTCCTTGCCGATGCCCGTGCCGAGCGCGGTGATCAGCGTGCCGACTTCGGCGGAGGAAAGCATCTTGTCGAAGCGGGCCTTTTCGACGTTGAGGATTTTACCCTTCAACGGCAGCACGGCCTGGGTCTTGCGGTTACGGCCCTGCTTGGCCGAGCCACCTGCGGAGTCACCCTCGACCAGGAACAGTTCGCAGAGCGCGGGATCCTTCTCCTGGCAGTCGGCGAGCTTGCCCGGGAGGCCAGCGATATCCAGCGCGCCCTTGCGGCGGGTCATTTCGCGGGCTTTGCGCGCGGCTTCGCGCGCACGGGCCGCATCGACCACCTTGGAGGCGATCGACTTGGCTTCACCCGGATGCTCAAGCAGGAATTCGCCCAGCTTCTCGTTGACGGCCTGCTCCACCGCGGTTTTCACCTCGGAGGAAACGAGCTTGTCCTTGGTCTGCGAGGAGAACTTCGGATCCGGCACCTTTACCGACAGCACCGCGATCAGGCCTTCGCGCATGTCGTCGCCCGAGAGGGCGACCTTGGCGTTCTTGGCCAGGCCTTCCTTCTCGATGTAGCCCTGCAGCGAGCGCGTCAGCGCCGCGCGGAAACCGGTCAGGTGGGTGCCGCCGTCGCGCTGGGGAATGTTGTTGGTGAAGCAGAACATCGTCTCCTGGTAGGAGTCGGTCCACTGCATCGCCAGTTCCACGCTGATGCCGTCCTGCTCAGCCTTGAGGCTGATGACATTGGGGTGCAGCGCGGTCTTGAGCTGGGCCAGGTGCTGCACGAACGACTTGATGCCGCCTTCGTACGCAAACGTGTCCTGACGCCCTTCCCCACGCTCATCCTTCAGGTCGATGGTGACGCCCGAGTTGAGGAAGGCGAGCTCGCGCAGGCGCTTGGCCAGGATTTCGTAATGGAACTCGGTATCCGAGAAGGTTTCCTTGCTGGGAAGGAAACGTACCGTCGTGCCGTTCTTGCTTGACGGCCCAACGACCTTCACCGGGTACTGCGGCTCACCCAGGCGGTATTCCTGCTGGTGTTCGCTGCCTTCGCGGAAGATCGTCAGCCACAGGTGCGAGCTGAGCGCGTTCACCACGGACACGCCCACACCGTGCAGGCCGCCGGAAACCTTGTAGGAGTTGTCGTCGAACTTGCCGCCGGCATGGAGCACGGTCATGACCACTTCGGCCGTGGAACGCCCCTCTTCCGGGTGCATGCCGACCGGGATGCCGCGTCCGTTGTCGGACACGCTGACCGAGCCGTCATCGTGAATCGTGACGATCACATGGTCGCAATAGCCAGCCAGGGCTTCGTCGATCGAGTTATCGACGACTTCGAACACCATGTGGTGCAGGCCGGTGCCGTCATCGGTATCGCCGATGTACATGCCGGGGCGCTTGCGCACCGCTTCAAGACCTTTAAGAACCTTGATGTTGCTCGAATCGTAGGATGCGTTCATGCCTTGACCGTTTCCCGGCGCCAACGACACCACCCGGCATGGCGCCAAAAGAGCCGGGTGGAGACACTAAGGGTCGATTATAGCAGGGGCGCCAGCTGACCTTGTTCCACGTGGAACACTTGCGCTGTGAGGCCCTGTAAGGGGGCTGGGAGCTCGGTTCCCGTGACCAGCACCTGTGCACTGGCCTGGGTCAGTTGCGCCACCACGGCGCTCTGATGAGCTATATCGAGTTCCGAAGCCAAATCATCAAGGCACACGATCGGCCATTCGCCACGGATCGCGGCATACAGTTCAGCCTGGGCGAGCATGCAGGCAAGCGCCGTCAGCTTCTCCTGTCCTCGGGACAGGTGCTCACGCAATGGGGCGTGCTCAAAAGCGATCGCCCAGTCCGCGCGATGCGCGCCCATGGTGGTGTGACCTCGCGCCAGATCCCTGCCCCGATGCTCGGCGAGTTGCTCGTGCAGCGCCCGGTCATCGGACCAACCAGCCTTGAAACGTAGCTCAACCGCGCCGAGTTCGGGAAGAAGCCCTCCGACGCTTGCCGCCAGACAAGGGCGCAAACGCTCAAGATAAGCCAACCGCATCTGGTGAATCCGCTCGGCGGTTTGTCCCAGCTCCGCTTCCCAAGGAAGAAACATGGCCTCGGGTGGCGTCTGAGCGGCGCGAAGGAGACTGTTCCGTTGCTTCAGCGCGCGCTGGTAGCGCCGCCACAGCATCAGGAACTCATGTTCCACGTGGAACACGCCCCAATCCAGATACCGACGCCGCTCTTCCGCCCCTCCTGCAATCAACGCATGGGAGCCCGGTTCAAAGCACACCACCGCGCACTCGCCCACGATCTGACCCAGCGTCGCTGCCTCTCCATCGAGTCGAGCCTCCCAACGCTGACCTGACCGCCCCAATCCAACCCGGCTCATCCCGCCGTCATCGTGGCGAACTTCGCCAAACACCGAAATACGACTTGCACCGCGCTGGAGTAAGGCGTCCTTCGCACCGGAGCGGAACGAACGGCCATGGGAGAGCAAAAACGCGGCTTCCAGGATGCTCGTCTTCCCCGCCCCGTTTGGCCCGGCGAACACGTGCACGCCAGCCCCGAGGGACAGGCTCACGTCATCCAGGCAGCGGAGACCCTGAATGCGCAACTGTTCGAACCTCATGCCAGGCCCCACAAAGCAAGAACGCCGGAGCGTCGACTGACGGCTCCGGCGTTGCTCGTTGACCCAAGCGCCTGACGGCGATCAGTCATGGGTTGTCACAGACGCAGCGGCATGATCACGTGGCGAGCCTGCTCCGTGCCGTCTTCCTGCACCAGGCAGCTGGACTGCGCATCGCGAAGATTCAGGCGCGCCTTCTCGCCCTTCAAGGCCGAAAGCGCATCGAGCAGATAGCCCACGTTGAAACCGACAGCCAGATCCGACACCACGGTCTCGGCTTCCAGCTCTTCCACGGCCTCTTCCTGCTCCGGGTTATGCGCCACGATGCGCAGCTTGCCGGGCGACAGTTCCAGCTTCACACCGCGGTACTTCTCATTCGACAAAATCGCGGCGCGCTGCAGGGCGCTACGCAGCACTTCACGGTCCAGCGTGGCCGACTTGTCGGCACCGAGCGGAATCACCGCCTCGTAATCGGGGAAGCGGCCGTCGATGAGCTTCGAGGTAAACACCACGTCACCACGACGAACGCGCAGGTGATTGCGGCCGAACTCCAGCTCAACCTGGCCTTCGCCCGTTTCGAACAAACCAATCAGCTCGTTCACGCCCTTGCGCGGAATGATGATCTGACGACGTGCGGAAACCTTGCTGTCCAGCTGGGTTTCTTTCAACGCCAGACGATGGCCGTCGGTGGCAACGCAGCGCAGCGTGTGTTCCTGCAGATCCAGCAACATGCCGTTGAGGTAGTAACGGACGTCCTGGTTCGCCATGGCGAACGCGGTGCGCTCCATCAGATCACGCAAAACTTCTTCGGGAAGCGTCACGCGCTCAACGAGTTCGATCTCATCGATCGTCGGAAACTCGGTGGCAGGCAGCGTGGCGAGCGTAAAGCGACTACGACCGGCGTTCATGGCAACGCGATCGCCATTGAGCTTCAGATCGATGCGAGCGCCATCCGGCAGCGCACGAACGATGTCGAACAGCTTGCGAGCGGGAATGGTGGTTTCACCGTCAGCCAGCTTGTCCGCTTCCGTCGTCGCGATCATTTCCACTTCCAGGTCCGTGCCTGTCAGCGAGAGACGACCGTCGGCGACCTTGACCAGCAGATTCGCGAGAACCGGCAAGGTCTGGCGACGTTCAACGACGCCAACCACTTGCTGTAGCGGCTTGAGCAGAGCTTCTCGTTGGATGCTGAATTGCATGTAGGCGCTTCCCCTAAACCTGCTGTTCTGTTTTTTAAAAGAAGTTATGTGGTGGTGGTAGGCGGCGTGGATAACTTTAAAATCGCCAAAAACACTTCAAAATCAAATACTTGAGCGATTTTTACTATGTGTTCGAATGGCCCCGCTTACTGTGGGTCAGTTGTGGATAACTGGGGACCCCTGCTTCGTCCACCTATTATCCACAGCTTCCACACCCTGTTTTCAAGCGCTTATTCAACCACGCGGCACTTTCCGCGATCAGCCGGTGAGAATCCGGATCAACTGTTCCCAGTCCTGGCGCATGCGGGTATCGGTTTCGCACAGCTTCTTGATCGTGCGGCAGGCGTGCAGGACCGTGGTGTGATCGCGACCGCCGAACGCCTCGCCAATCTCCGGAAGGCTGTGCTCGGTGAGCTCCTTGGACAGCGCCATGGCGATCTGACGCGGACGAGCCAGGGAACGGACGCGGCGCTTGGACAGAAGATCCTGCAAGCGGACCTGGTAGTAATCCGCCACCATCTTTTGAATATTCGGAACGGTCACTGCCTGCGCATGCGTGGCGAGCAGGTCGCGCAACGTTTCCTCGGCGAATTCCGTGGTGATCGGACGCCCGTAGAAGTTGGCGCGTGCGGCCAGCGTGTTGAGCGCACCTTCCAGATCGCGCACGTTGGAGCGGATGCGCTTGGCGAGCAGCATCGCCACGTTCTCGCTTACCGCCACGCCCTTGTCGTGCGCCTTGGAAAGCAGGATGGCCGCGCGCGTTTCGAAATCCGGCGGTTCGATCGCCACGGACAAACCCCAGCCCAGGCGCGATTTCAGGCGCGGCTCGAGCTTGTCCACTTCCTTGGGATAACGATCGCAGGTGAGGATGATCTGCTGCTTGGATTCGAACAGCGCGTTGAACGTGTGGAAGAACTCTTCCTGCGTCGTGTCCTTGCCGGCGAAGAACTGGATATCGTCGATCAGCAGTGCATCCACCGAACGGAAGCGCCGCTTGAACTCGTCCATGCTCTTGGTGCGCAGCGCTTCGATCATCGCGCCGACGAACTGCTCCGAACGCAGATACAGGACCTTGAAGTCCGGATTGCGCTCGCGCATCAGGTTGCCGGCGGCGTGCATCAAGTGGGTCTTACCCAGGCCCGTGCCGCCGTACAGCAGCAACGGGTTGTAGGCGCGGCCCGGATTCATGGCCACCTGCATGGCGGCGGCCTTGCCCAGCTGATTCGATTTACCCTCGACGAAGGTTTCGAAGGTGTAATGCGGGTCCAGATTGTGGTTGAACGCGACCGGGGCGGCCGGCGCGGGGGCCGGCAAGGGCTGAGCCGGCGCCGGGACGGGCGGCAGCACGGCGGAGGCCGGGCGCGGCGGCATGCGCACGGCACTCGACCCCACTTCCAGGCGAACCTGCAGGTCGTGGCCGGTCAGCTGCTGCAGCATGGCCTCAATCCGCTTCAGGTAACGGTCGCGCACGGTGTCCAGGGTGTAGGGATTGGGCGCGAACAGCTGCAACCCGAAGGTGTCGTCGCGAGCTTGCAACGGCATCAGCCAGGTATGGACGTCCTCGGCGCTCAACTCGCCTTCGAGGCGCTCGAGACAGCGCCGCCACAGATCACTCATGGGTATTCTTCGACCACAGCAGGGGCGCTTGCGCGCGGGGTGGACCGGAAAGTCTAACAGCACCTTACCGTGTCTCCACCAGAGCATATCCACACATTTATCCACAGGCCACGGGAACCCGTCTGAAACCCCATTTGCAGCAAGGGTTTGACAACGGCTTCAAATGCCCGCCATAATTTCCAACCTTTTTATCCACATACACATAGGAGGAAGCCATGTCGAAGCGGACCTTCCAGCCCAGCAAGCTCAAGCGCGCCCGCACGCACGGCTTTCGTGCTCGTATGGCCACGGCCGACGGTCGTAAGATCCTGAACGCACGTCGCGCCAAGGGCCGCAAGCGCCTGATCCCGTAAGGGGCACCGATATGCGTGCCGGACTGCCGCGCGAGGCGCGGATCCGTCGCGCCGGTGACTTCGCTGCGATGCGAAATGACAGCGGCCGCCTCGGCGGTCGCTGTTTTTCTGTGCGCTATCGCCAGAACGGGCTCGACCACGCCAGGCTGGGCCTGGCCATTTCCAAGCGCGTTTCCAAGCGCGCGGTCGATCGCAACCGACTCAAGCGGCTCCTGCGCGAATCCTTCCGACGTGTGCGACACCAGCTCCCTCCCGTGGACCTGCTGGTGATGGCGCGCGACCACGCCGCCGGCCTGTCCGGCCCTGAATTGCTGGCTGATATCGACCTGATGTGGAAGAAGTTGTTGTCTTCCAAGGTCGCCCTCACGTTGAAGCCAGCTGACGCGACCGGCACAATCGCGCGTTGACCTTTCTCTTGCCCACGCCGCGACATGCCGCGGTGCCTACCGGATCTGCTTCGCGATGAATCAAACGCGCACGTTCCTCATCTTCGCCCTGTTAGCCGTGGCGTATTTCCTGTGGATGGCCTGGGAGAAGGACTACGGTCCGCAACCGCCAGCCGCGGCCACCGTGGCGAGCGCGTCTTCGAGCGCAGCCGTTCCGGCCGCCGACGCCAGCGTCCCGGGTGCCACGTCCACCGGCACGGTGGTTCCGCCGGCCGACGGCAAGTCGACCAACGTCCCGGCCCAGCTGGTGACGATCACCACCGACGTGCTGCGCCTGACGGTCGACACGAAGGGCGGCACCATCGTCCGTTCCGAACTGCTGCACTACCCGGCCGAACCGCGCACCAAGAAGAACCCCGATCCGGCGCCGGTGCGCCTCCTCGATGATCAGCGCGAGCATTTCTTCGCCGCGCAGAGCGGCCTTGCCACGGTGGCCGGTGCTGGCGTCCCCGTCGCGCCCACCCACCTGACCGTGTTCGAAAGCGCCCAGCCCTCGTTCACCCTGCCCGAAGGCAAGGATGAGCTGCGCGCCGACTTCCACTGGCAGGATGCGAACGGTCTGGCGGTCACCAAGACCTTCGTGCTCAAGCGCGGCAGCTACGACGTCGCGCTGGAACAGAAGATCGACAACGGTGGCTCGGTCGCCTGGCAGGGCAACGCCTACGAGCAGCTGCAGCGCGCCGCCCCGGCCAACAACCGCAACTGGTTCCAGAACTTCACCGATCCGGCGGCGCACAGCTTCCTCGGTGCCGCCTGGTACAGCCCGCAGGACAAGTTCGAAACCCTGCTGTTCACCGATTTCCAGAAGAAGCCCCTCAACCGCAGCATCACCGGCGGCTGGGCTGCCATGCTGCAGCACTACTTCTTCGTGGCGTGGATTCCGTCCGCGCAGGAAGGCGTCACCTACTCCACCAGCGTGACCAATCCGGAAACGGCGCAACCGCTGTACCTGATCCGCGCCGTCGGCCCGTCGATGAACGTGGCCCCGGGCCAGAGCGCCACGACGCAGACGCGTCTTTACGCCGGCCCGAAGTTGCAGGGCACGCTGGACCTGGTGGCCCCGGGCCTTGAGCTGACCACCAACTACGGTTGGCTGACCGTCATCGCCCAGCCGCTGCACTGGACGCTGTCCAAGCTTCACTCCATCGCCGGCAACTGGGGCGTCGCCATCATCCTGCTCGTGCTGCTGCTGAAGGCCGCGATGTGGAAGCTGACGGCCGCGCAGTTCCGCTCGGGCGCCAAGATGCGCAAGCTGCAGCCGCGCATCGCCTCGCTCAAGGAGCGTTACGGCGATGACAAGATGAAGATGCAGCAGGCCATGATGGAGCTGTACAAGAAAGAGAAGGTGAATCCGATGAGCGGCTGCCTGCCGATCCTCATCACCTTCCCGGTGTTCCTGGGCCTGTACCGCGTGCTGATGGAAAGCGTGGAGCTGCGCCAGGCGCCGTTCGTCGGCTGGATCCACGATCTGTCGGCTGCCGATCCGTACTTCATCCTGCCGGCTATCTACGTGCTGGTGATGATGGCGACGCAGTGGCTGACGCCGACCCCGGGCATGGACCCGACCCAGGCCAAGATGATGAAGGTGATGCCGCTGATGTTCGCGGTGATGTTCGCCTTCTTCCCGGCTGGTCTGGTGCTGTACTGGGTGATCAACGGTGCGACCAGCCTGGCGCAGCAGTGGTTCATCACCCGCCAGGTGGACAAGGCGGATCTGAAGGCGAAGACGGCTTAATCGCTTCGCTGGAAAAAAGGGCCGCTCACGCGGCCCTTTTTCATTGGGGCGTCGTGAGTGACTTGCCCCGCTTCCGAGGCGACGCACTGACCCACTCACAGACTTATCCACACCGACCGTTACATACTTTGCGCATGTCGAACCCAGCCACCGCCACCATTGCCGCCATCGCCTCCGCACCCGGAGCGGCGGGAGTCGGCGTGATTCGTGTGTCGGGGCCCGACGCGCGCGCCATCGCCCGCACTTTGCTCGGCCGCACCCCAAAGCCTCGCTCTGCACATTTCGCGAACTTCAAGGATGCGCATGGCGAGGTGATCGATCAGGGTCTTCTGCTCTATTTCCCTGCGCCGGCCTCCTATACCGGTGAGCATGTCCTGGAACTGCAAGGCCACGGCAGTCCGGTGTTGCTCGATGGGTTGTTGCGCCGCGTTTGCGAGCTGGGTGCGCGCCTGGCGCGACCGGGCGAATTCACCGAGCGCGCCTTTCTCAACGGCAAGATGGATCTGGCGCAGGCCGAAGCGGTGGCAGACCTGATCGCCGCTCGCTCGCAGGCCTCGGCACGTGCCGCGTTGCGCTCCATGGAAGGCGTGTTCTCGCGCAAGGTCGACGAACTGCTGCAAGCCTTGATCATCCTGCGCGTGCATATCGAAGCGGCGATCGATTTCCCCGAAGAAGAGATCGACTTTCTCGCCGACCCCGCCATCACGTTGCAGCTGGATGCCCTGCGCGAAGGCCTGCGCGAGCTGTTGCTCGAAGCGCAACGCGGTGTGCGACTGAACGATGGTTTGCGCGTCGCCATCATCGGGCGTCCGAACGCCGGCAAGTCGAGCCTGCTGAACGCTTTGGCGGGGCATGACCGCGCCATCGTCACCGACATCGCCGGTACCACGCGCGATGTCCTGCGCGAACACGTCAGCCTGGATGGCATCGCCCTCGAACTGGCCGATACCGCGGGATTGCGTGACACTGACGATCCGGTCGAGCGCGAAGGCGTGCGACGCGCACACCACGAACTGACCCGTGCCGACGTCGCCCTGCTGGTGACGGACACCGACCACGCCGATACCGATCTGGCCTTGTTCGCCAACGTCGAGGCGAGCGTCGAGCGCATGGTGGTGGTGAACAAGATCGATCTCGTGGGGGCCACGTCTCACGCACAAATGCGCGACGGCCATTTCTGGTTGTGGCTGTCGGTGCGCAACGGCGACGGCCTCGACACGCTGCGCCAACACCTCAAGCAACTGGCGACGGCAGGCGCCGGCGAAGGCGCCTTCAGCGCCCGCCGTCGCCACGTCGTCGCACTCGAACAGGTCGCCGGACATCTGGAGCGCACTGCCCACGTGCTGGCCGCGACCCGCGCCGGTGAGCTGGCTGCCGAAGAGTTGCGCCACGCGCAGCACGCGCTTGGCGAAATCACCGGTACTTACACCAGTGACGACCTGCTCGGGGCGATCTTCGGTTCGTTCTGCATCGGTAAATGAGTTCGCCGCGATCGCGCGCCAGCGCATCCCGATGAGCGTTCACTGACGCTATCGCATGCGGCGACGTTTCCATGTCACGCCATCGCTCACCGAGCCGCGTCAACGCGATACCATATCCGGCTGATTTAGCGGGATTTCGCGGCAGAAGGCATGCTTTCTCTTTTCTTCGGTGCCTTCGGGCTTTCCACACTCTGGCTGATTCCTCTCCTGTGGCGTGCCGTGCGCATAGCGATCGCGCGCGGCAAACGTGCGCGCGGCGGCGAAGGCACAATTCGCTTCTGGCTGGGCGGACTGGGCGTGCTGATCGGCAGTGCCACGCTGGAAGGCCTGGTCGTCTCTGCCTTCACCGATGACGCCAGCGCGGGCGGCGCGGTGTGCCGTGCCCTGGCCTCCGGATTCAGCGGATTCATGGGCGGCGCACTGACCACGCTGCTCATGCTGATCCTGATCGCCGCGAGCCTGCCCTGGTATGCCGGCAAGCCGCCAGGTGAGTTGTTCGGCGCAGCGGCTGGCCTGGTCGACGTCGTCGAAAGCCTGTTGCTTCGCTTGGGCGGAACACGGCGTGCCTCACGCCACCCTCGCGGCCGTGGCGCGGTGCGCCGCGCCGACCGGCCCGTGCGTGCGCGGCGCTCTGCGCCGACATCGACCGTCACCGAGCCTGCCGCGCCGACGCCGTCCGAGGCGCCCCGTCCGGTCGTGCACGCCGGACAGGTGCGTCGCGCCGCCGAACGCGAGAAGGTGATCCGCGAACCGTGGCTGCAACCCCGGCACGGCTCGCCGGCCACCTCGACGGCGCGCATCGTTCAGCGCGCGATGGCGATGACGGAAGGAACATCGGGGGAGCCGCGCGCGCCGACGATGACACGCACCGCCCCCGGGCCTTCGATTGCTGCCGAACGCGTACCTGCGTTGGCTCGCCACGATGACATGGCAGTGGCCAGCGTGATCCCGACCGTCGCCGCACCGCTCCCGCCGGCGCCTCTCGTTGTCGAGGAGCCCGTGCGCCTCACCCAGCCATCCGTCGTTGCCGATCGACTCGACGCTCCCGTCGACCACTCGCTCGACGACGCCGTGATCCCGCCAGCGACGCATGACACGGCCGACGTCGACGAAGCGGTTGATGAACACGTCGACGAAGCTTTCCTCGAAGAAGCACACGGAGAAGAACAGATCACTGCGAGCACGCAGGCCGACCTGGTCCGTCCGCTTACGGTCCATGCCGTTCGACGCACGGCAGCCAACGAAGAACTGCCGCAAACCGCCCCGCTGCCGCTCGCGACGCCCGTCGCCCCCCGCCAGCGCAGCAACGTCCAGCTTCCGCCCCTCGAACTGCTCGCTCATGCTGGCCCAAGCGATACGCATATCGATGATGCCCAGCTGGCTGAAACCGGCGAGCTCATCGAGCAGCGCCTGCGTGAGTTCAAAGTGCCGGTGACAGTGGTCGGTGCATCGGCGGGCCCGGTCATCACGCGTTTCGAAGTCGAACCGGCGGTCGGCGTGCGTGGCAATCAGATCGTCGCGCTGATGAAGGACCTCGCGCGCGGCCTCGGTCGCACGTCGATTCGCGTGGTCGAAACCATTCCCGGCAAAACCTGCATGGGCCTGGAGCTGCCGAACGAACAGCGCCAGATGATCGCCCTCTCCGAAATCCTCGATTCGGCCGAATACCGTGACGCCGATTCGCTGCTCACGCTGGCGATGGGCAAGGGCATCACCGGCGAACCGGTGGTCGCGGACCTCGCGCGCGCACCGCACATGCTGGTGGCCGGCACCACCGGCTCGGGCAAATCGGTGGCGGTCAACGCCATGATCCTGTCGATGCTCTACAAGGCCACGCCCGACGACGTGCGCATGATCATGATCGACCCGAAGATGCTGGAGCTTTCGGTCTACGAAGGCATCCCGCACCTGCTCGCGCCCGTGGTCACCGACATGAAGCTCGCGGCTAATGCGCTGGCCTGGTGCGTGGCGGAAATGGAAAACCGCTATCGCCTGATGTCTGATCTGCGCGTGCGCAATCTCGCCGGCTACAACCAGAAAGTGCGCGAGGCGCAGGCGTCCGGACGTCCGTTGCTCAACCCCTTCCCCGCGCATCCGGAAGTGCCCGAAACGCTCGACACCATGCCGATGATCGTGGTGGTGATCGATGAGCTGGCCGACCTGATGATGGTCGCGGGCAAGAAGATCGAAGAGCTGATTGCGCGCCTGGCGCAGAAGGCGCGCGCCGCTGGCATTCATTTGATCCTGGCAACCCAGCGCCCTTCGGTCGACGTAATCACCGGCCTGATCAAGGCCAACATACCCACGCGCGTCGCCTTCCAGGTGTCGTCGAAGATCGATTCGCGCACCATTCTCGACCAGATGGGCGCGGAGAGTCTGCTCGGCCAGGGCGACATGCTGTTCCTGCCGCCGGGCACGGGTTATCCACAGCGCATCCACGGCGCTTTTGTCGCCGACGAAGAAGTGCATCGCGTCGTCGCGCATCTCAAGCAGTACGGCGAACCGGATTACCGCGAAGAAATCCTCGCCGGTCCACCCAGCGAAGCGACCGGCGAAGCCGGTGGCGAAGAAGGCGGCGATGCCGAGCTCGATCCGCTTTATGACGAAGCGGCGGCCTTCGTGCTGCGCACGCGTCGCGCATCCATCTCGTTCGTGCAGCGCCAGTTCCGCATCGGCTACAACCGCGCGGCGCGTCTGGTCGAGGCGATGGAGGCAGCGGGCATCGTGTCGTCGATGGGGATCAACGGCCAGCGTGACGTGATCGCGCCCGGCCCGCAGGAATGAAAAAGCGCGGGGCCAGGGATGTGCGCACATCGCAAGGCCCCGCTAACCAACTCAACAACTTGCTTGATCATGGCTAAATGATCATTCCACATCCCAGCGACCGTCCCTTGAGGTCAGATCGGCCGCTTTGCCATCGCGCCCCGCCGAAGCGGGTTTCCCCGGATGACGAAAACAGGCTATCAGCACGGCTTCCTAACGGGGTCGCAACTTGTGGCTAGGAAAAATCCTTACCGAGACATCGAACATCCCTGACATTGTGAAACGGTGTTCACTGTCCGTCTCGCCCGAGCTGCGTCCACTCCAGCTCGAAGCGGGCAAGGTATTTGCGAAGGCGATCCGCATCGTTACTGCTCGCTTTCCGTTCGCGCGACGCGGCGAACAAGAGCCGTCCCGCTTCGGAAAGGCTCCGGCATCGGCGACACACGCGCACCACTTCGCGCAGCTGTGCCTGATCAAACAGGTCGACGTCCTGCAGTCGTTCGCCCAACAGCGCCACCAGCGGATCGTCCGGCGCTTCCTGACGCCAGAGCCGGCGTAGCCGCCCTACTTCCTCGTCGACGGTCTCCACCGTGATGCGTCCTGCGGGCGCCAGGGTCACCATGCGCGTCATGGAGGCGCCCAGGTCGCGGAAATTGCCCCTCCACGTGGCTTCCGGCGATGTCGCGAAGCGGAGATAGCGTTCGCGCGCCTCGCGATTGAATGTCACGCGACGCTGCACGTTGTCGGCCTGGCGCTCGAGCTCGAAATCGATATTCGGTTCAATGTCCTCATGGCGGTCGACCAGGCCGGGCAGGTCGAAGGTCCAGATATTGAGTCGCGCGAAAAGGTCGTCGCGAAAGCGACCCTCCGCCACACGCCGGGCCAGATCGCGATTGGTGCCGGCAATAAGCTGGAAGTCGCTCTCGACTTCCTTGTCGCCACCGACAGGAAGAAAGCGCTTGTCTTCAAGCGCGCGTAGCAGCATCGCCTGTTCGTCGGCACCGAGTTCACCGATTTCGTCGAGGAACAGCAGGCCCTTGTGCGCGCTGCGCAGCAAGCCGGGACGGTCGCCGACGGCACCGGTGTAGGCCCCTCGGACATGGCCGAACAAGGCACTCATCGCGCCATCGCCGCGCAACGTGGCGCAGTTCACTTCCACGAAGCGCCCGCTCAGCTCGTGGCGCGCCTTCTTAAGCTCGAACAGGCGTCGCGCAAGCTGGCTCTTGCCCGCGCCGGTAGGACCCATCAAGAGAATCGGTGCGACGGACCGGCTGCCCACGGTTTCGATCTGCTCGATCATCCGGTTGAACGCGGCGTTGCGCGTGGCGATGCCGCTTTTCAGATGACTGCGATCCTCCGCCTGTTCGCGCTCGAAGCGCTGCGCGAGTCGGTCATAACGCGACAAGTCGAGATCGATGACGCTAAGGCTGCCGGCACTCTCGCCGCTCCCCTGCTTCCGCGGTGGTGCCAACTGCAACAGACGCGCCGGCATACGGCGGCTCTCCGCCATCAGGAACAGGCAGATCTGCGCCACGTGCGTGCCCGTGGTGATCTGCACGAAGTAGTCCTCGTGCTCGAGATCGAACGGATACGCGCGCGCGAAACCGAGCAGCACTTCGTACACCGTTTCGAAATCCCAGGGATCCTCGATATACGTGTCGTGCACGCGCAGCTCGGTTTCGGGCGAAACCTGCGCCAGATCCTTCTGCACCGTGCGTAGCAATTTTCCATAGCGCCGTTCATCGGCGAGCAGGTCGACACGATGGACGAGGAAGTCCTCATGCATGCCCAGCGCCACCGTGGGGCGCCACTTGTCCCAACGGCCGGGGCCGTCGCCGGCGTCCAGCTGGGTGCCGAGGAAGCCAATCACGACTTGGCGCTTCATGCTGATCTCATCGGATAAGAAACGATATCCAAGGATAGAAGAAACACCACGAGGCGTGCGACCCACTCGGCTTGAAGTTCACAATAACTCCATAAAAACAGTGTGTTGTGATCGGTACTGGGAACTTGGCACGCGTCCTGCTCTATCCAGGACAAACGAAGAGCACAGACCGCCTGGCGACGAAGCCCAGGCCCACCACACGGAGCCCGAGGATGAAACGACCCCGTGAGACTCCAGCCGCGACGGACCGCGGCGCGCTACCCCGGCAGGAATAGGCCTGCCGGGGTGGGGAGCAGGAAGCACACCGGCGAACGATGCCACCTCATCGGTCGCCTTATCGCCTCGCCCAGCGAGGTGGACAATGAACACTTGGATGGCGCGCCAACGACAGGACGCGCACAAAGGACACCACGATGGAAACGCGCAACTACAACGTCATCAACGAACCGGGCGCCGCACCGATCAAGCTGTGGACCCGTGGCGTGCCGCTGGAAGACGAAGCGCGACAGCAGTTGATCAATATCGCCAAGCTGCCGTTTATTCACGGCTGGCTGGCGGTGATGCCCGACGTGCACTTGGGCAAGGGCGCGACGGTGGGTTCGGTGGTCCCGACCATCGGCGCGATCGTGCCGGCCGCGGTCGGCGTGGATATCGGCTGCGGCATGATCGCCGCGCGCACCACGCTGGTGGCCAGCGACCTGCCGGATAACCTGGCGCCGATCCGTGCGGCGATCGAGCGCGCCGTGCCGCACGGTCGCACGCTGGGTGCACGCGACAAGGGCGCTTGGAGCATGGCACCGAAGGCGTCGCTGGACGGCTGGTCCGAGTTGGTCGACGACTTCGCGCTGATCACCGACAAGTATCCGAAACTGGCGCGCACCAACAACCTCAATCATCTGGGTACGCTCGGCACGGGCAACCACTTTGTTGAGGTTTGCCTGGACGAAGACCAGCGCGTGTGGTTCATGCTGCACTCGGGCTCGCGCGGCGTGGGCAATGCTATCGGCAACCACTTCATCGAGCTGGCGAAGGAAGACATGCGCCGCTGGATGATCAACCTGCCGGACAAGGACCTCGCGTACTTGCCCGAAGGCAGCGAGCATTACGGTGACTACGTGTTCGCCGTGGACTGGGCGCAGCGCTTCGCCCGCACCAATCGCGCGATCATGATGCAGCATGTCGTGGACGCGGTTCGCAAGGTGATCACCAAGCCGTTCGAGGTGCAGGCCGAAGCGGTGAACTGCCACCACAACTACGTCAACCGCGAGCACCACCTGGGCAAGGATGTGCTGGTGACGCGCAAGGGTGCGGTGAGCGCGCGTCGTGGCGAGTGGGGCATCATTCCGGGCAGCATGGGTACGCGCAGCTACATCGTGCGTGGCCTGGGCAACGAGGAAAGCTTCCACAGTTGCAGCCACGGCGCGGGGCGTGTGATGAGCCGTACCGAGGCGCGCAAGCAGATCACCCTTGAACAGCATCGCGAGGCGACCAAGCACGTCGAATGCCGCAAGGACTATTCGGTGATTGACGAATCGCCGGCTGCGTACAAGCCGATCGAGGCAGTGATGGAAGCGCAGAAGGATCTCGTCGAAATCATGCACACCCTGCGCCAGGTTGTTTGCGTGAAGGGCTGACAGGGAACAGGGGAAACACATGTTGGAGATCGATGGACAGGCCGGCGGTGGGCAGTTGCTGCGCACCGCCCTGGCCCTGAGCCTTTGCACGGGCGAATCGTTTCGCATGGAGCGTATCCGTGCGAAGCGTTCGCGCCCGGGATTGATGCGTCAGCACCTCACCGCCGTGCAGGCCGCGCGTGATGTCGGTTCGGCTCACGTTGAAGGTGCCGAGCCGGGCTCGACGACGCTGGTCTTCGTGCCGGGCCAGGTGCGTGGCGGCGCGTTTCACTGGCCGATTGGAACGGCGGGCTCAACCACCTTGGTGTTGCAGACCGTCTTGCCGGCGCTGTGGCACGCCGGTGTGTCGGCGCAACTTGTGCTCGAAGGTGGCACGCACAATCCGTTGGCGCCGAGCGCTGACTTTCTTGCCGAGAGCTTTCTGCCGTTGATGCATCGCATGGGCTTGAGCGCGGAGCTGGTGCTCGAAAGGCATGGTTTCTATCCAGCGGGCGGCGGGCAGATCCGTCTGGATGTGGGCGAAAGTGAACAGCCAAAGATCATGCATCTGGCTGACCGTGGCGACATACAGCAGCTGTCCGTCACATCACTGGTGTCGCGCATTCCGGGCCGCGTGGGCGAACGCGAGATCGATGCGGTCGTGCGTCGTTTGCCGATTGCGCCGGAGCATTGCCACATCCGTCAGGCAACGACATCACCCGGTCCGGGCAACGCCCTGAGCGTGCGCGTGCAGGCGGAGCATGTCTGTGAGGTGTTCACCGCCTATGGCGAACGCGGCGTGACCGCCGAGCGCGTGGGTGAGATCGTCAGCAGGGAAGCGCTGGCCTATCTGGGCAGTGGGGCAGCGGTGGGCCCGTACCTGGCCGACCAGCTGCTCTTGCCGATGGCGCTGGCCGGTGCAGGCAGCTTCACCACGCAACAGCCGAGCGATCATGCGAAGAGCAATGCAGTGCTGATCGAGAAATTCCTGCCGGTGCAGTTCGACTTTGACGAAATCGGCAAGGACTTCTGGCGCGTCAGCGTCTCGAGCTGACGCGCTGGCGTTGCATTACGAGCGTCCGCCGAGGAACGCGTCGAGTTCCGCGCGGGTGGGCATGCCGCCCTGCGCGCCGAGGCGCGTCACCGACAAGGCGGCCGCGGCGCAGGCCTTGCGCACGGCTTGAGGCAGGCCTTCGTTGAGGAATACGGCAAGGGCGGCATTGAACGTGTCGCCCGCACCCGTGGTATCGACGGCTTCCACCGCGAAACCCTCCTGATGCGCCGGCTCGCCACCATCGCGATACCAGGCGCCTTCGGCGCCGCGCGTGAGCACCACGGGCGCGGGCGCTTTGATCATCAACTCACGGAAGTCGGTGTCGTGCTTCGCACCGAGCAGGATAGCGAGCTCGTGCTGGTTCGGCGTCAGGTAACGCGCCTGCTTGAGCAGGCTTGCCGGCAGCTTTTGCGCGGGCGCCGGGTTGAGGATCACCGGCACGCCCAGGTGATGCCCCAGGCGCAGCGTCGCCTCGACGCTTTCCATCGGAATCTCCATCTGCACCAGCACGGCATCGGCGCGCGCCATCAGGCCCTGCGCCTTTTCCACCTGCGCGGGCGTGACGCGCGCGTTGGCGCCCGGCACCACGATGATGTGGTTTTCACCCTCGGCCACCGTGATCGAGGCCGTGCCACTGCCAACGTCATCGACGCGCACCACATGCGACGTATCGACGTGTTCGCGCTGCAGGCCATCGAGCAGCTGATCGCCGAATGCGTCCTGGCCCAGTGCGCCGACCAGCGCGACCTGCGCACCGAGCCGCGCGGCCGCGACCGCCTGGTTGGCGCCCTTGCCGCCCGGCACCGTGACGAAACGATCGCCCAGGAGGGTCTCGCCCGGTGCGGCGAAGCGTGGGGTCAGGGTGACCAGATCCATGTTGATGCTGCCGACCACGACAATGCGTGCCATGCCGATGCCTTCACGTGTTGCTGAGGAGCGCGAGCATACGTGAAAGCCGAACGCCCGGTGCTTGAAAGCAGCCCGGTCGCCCTGAAATCTCACGGGTTACCGCCCGCAAGGATTCCCCATGATCGAGCTGCATTACTGGCCGACGCCCAACGGCCACAAGATCACTTTGTTCCTCGAAGAGACCGGCACGCCCTACACCATCAAGCCGGTGAACATCGGCAAGGGCGATCAGTTCCAGCCGGCCTTCCTCGCCATTTCCCCGAACAATCGCATGCCAGCCATCGTCGACACCGCGCCGGTCGACGGCGGCGCACCCGTCAGCGTGTTCGAGTCCGGTGCCATCCTGCAGTACCTGGCCGAAAAGACCGGCCAGTACCTCCCGGCCGACGTGCGTGAACGCTTCCGGGTGCTGGAGTGGCTGTATTGGCAGGTCGGCGGCCTGGGGCCCATGCTCGGCCAGAACCATCATTTCAACCGGTATGCCCCGGAAAAAATCCCTTACGCCATTGACCGCTACGTCAACGAAACCCGGCGTCTGTATGGCGTACTGAACAAGCAGCTCGATGGTCGTGAATTCATCACCGGAAACAACTACACCATCGCCGACATGGCCGCGTATCCGTGGATCGTCCCGCATGAAGCCCAGGGCATGTCGCTGGCGGACTTCCCGCATCTCAAGCGCTGGTTCGAGGCGATTGCCGCGCGCCCGGCGACGCAGCGTGCCTACGCCATTGGCGACACGATCAAGGATAAATTCGACCTGACCCAGGACGAGGCGGCGCGGAAGGTGTTGTTCGGGCAACGGTGAGGTCGCGCCTGTGGCGCTGTAAACGGTGAACGGTAAGAGCCAAAGCGCAGCACATACGGCCTTTGCTCTTACCGTTCACCGTTTACAGCCCGCGCAGCGGGCGCTTTAACCGGGCGCATCAGCGCCCACCCCCGGGGCGCGCGCTCACATCGTATGTCCTCGCGTACCCTTCCATGCGCGCCCCCATCGCGGTTAAATCGCAGCGTTTTCCGCACGACGCAGTCCAAGGAAGCCGCATGCGTACTCTTCTTTTTGCCGCCCTGATCACGGTGGCCGCTCCTGCCATGGCCGACAAGCTCACCATCGAACGCATCTACGACGGCGGCAATCTCGCCGGTCCCGCCCCGCGTGGACTGCAGATTTCGCCGGATGGATCGCGCATCACCTTCCTGCGCGCGCGCGCTGACGATCAGTTCCAGCTGGATCTTTGGGAGTACCGGCCCAGGGACAACAGCACGCATCTGCTGGTGGATTCGCGCAAGCTCGATCCGCAGGGCGAGGAGTTGTCCGACGCCGAGAAGGCGCGTCGTGAGCGCGCCCGCACCGCGGGCCTTCGCGGCATCGTCAGCTACCAGTGGTCGCCGGATGGCAAGCAGTTGCTGATTCCCCTCGGCGGCAAGCTGTACCTCTATGACGTAGCCGCCGCGCATCCGACGGCGCGCGTGCTGGATACCGGCGGCGACGTGGTGGATCCGAAGATCTCGCCCAAGGGTCATTTCGTTTCGTACCTGCGTGACCAGAACCTGTGGGTGCTGGACCTGGCGACGGGCGAAAACCGCCAGCTGACCCACGATGGCGGCGGCACGGTGCACAACGCCGAAGCCGAATTCGTGGCCCAGGAAGAAATGGATCGCAGCGAAGGTTACTGGTGGGCGCCGGATGACAGCGCCATCGCCTTCGAGCGCTTCGACGAGGCCAGGGTGCCGGTGATCAAGCGCACCGAGGTGTATGCCGATCGCACCGAGGTGATCGACCAGCGCTATCCTGGCGCGGGCGAAAACAACGTCGCCGTGAAGCTTGGCCTGGTGTCGCCGGCAGGTGGCCAGGCGCGCTGGGTCGACCTGGGCAAGGACCAGGACATCTACCTGGTACGCGTGAAGTGGCTGCCGGACAGCAAGCAGCTGACCTACCAGCGCATGCCGCGCAGCCAGCAGAAGCTCGACCTCCGGCTGGTCGATGCGAAGACGCTGACGCAGCGCACCTTGCTGACCGAAACCAGCAACACCTGGATCAACCTCAACGACGACCTGCAATTCCTCAAGGACGGCAAGAGCTTTGTCTGGGGTAGCGAGCGCAGCGGATACCACCATCTGTATCTGTACGGCATCGACGGCAAGCTGCGTCATCCGATCACCCAGGGCGACTGGCAGATCGACGGCCTGCTGGCGCTGGACGAGCACACCGGCACCGCCTTCTTCAGCTCCAACCGCGAGTTCGTTCCCGATCGCCAGGTTTACGCGGCCAAGCTCGATGGCGCCAACGCGGCCGCACCGCTGCGCGTGACGCAGGGGCCGGGCACGCACATGGTGGAATTCGCGCCCAATGCGTCGTTCTATCTCGACACCTACTCGAGCATCGACATCCCGCCGCAGGTCAGCGTGCACAAGCCCGACGGCACGTTCGTCAGCTGGATCGAACAGAACAAGCTCGATGAAAACCATCCGTTCTGGCCCTATCGCACCAGCGTCAGCAAGCCGGAATTCGGCACGCTGCGTTCGGCGGATGGGCAGACCCTCTACTACCGCATCTACAAGCCGGTGGGTTTCGACCCGACGAAGAAGTACCCGGTCTTCGACACCTACTACGGCGGCCCGCATGCGCAGGTGGTGGCAAACACCTGGGGTGATTATTTCAATGAGTACATGGCTAGCCAGGGCTATGTGGTGTTCACGCTCGACAACCGCGGCATGGCCCGTCGCGGCCGTAAGTTCGAGGACGCGATCTACCAGCAGACCGGTGCGGCCGAAGTCGACGACCAGCTCGTCGGCATTCAATGGCTGAAGGCGCAACCCTGGGTCGATGGCCGCCGCATCGGCGTTTTCGGCTGGAGCTACGGCGGCTACATGACCACCATGATGCTGTCCAAGGCGTCCGACCAGATCGCCGGCGGCGTGGCCGTGGCGCCGGTGACCGACTGGCACCTCTACGACACCTTCTACACCGAGCGTTATCTTGGTCGACCGCAGGACAACGATGCTGGCTATACGCGCAGCTCGCCGTTTGCCTGGCTCGATGGCCTGACCAGCAAGCTCTACCTCGTGCACGGCATGGCCGACGACAACGTGCTGTTCGTCAATTCGACGAAGCTGATGGCGGAGCTGCAGAGGCGCGGCACGCAGTTCCAGTTCATGGCGTATCCCGGCGCCAAGCACGGCCTCAACCTGCCGGGCCAGCGTACGCACGTGTATCACCTGATCCAGAACTTCTTCGATCGCGAGATCAAGAATGCGCCGATGCCGTCGCCGAAGGCAGCGCCCGCACCGGCAGCCTCCGCGGGTAAATCCGGCGGCTGACGCCGCCTGTCAGGTCGCTCTCGCTGCGCGTCGCTGTGAATGGTGAATAGGAAGAGCAGGCTCAGGAGCTCCTCAGTCCGGCTTTTCCTATTCACTATTCACAGGCGGCATCCGCCGCCGGCATGACAGGGCGCGCAGCGCCCGCCCCCGCGCCACGCAAAAGAAAACCCGCCAGCGCGAACTGGCGGGTTTGATCTTCGGTAACGCTTGAAGCGAACCGCTTACGGCGCGGTACCCACGCCCGTATCGCCCTGTTCCAGCGGCGGCGGTGTGCCGGCGACGGCAAGCAGCGACGTCGCGTAACCGTCCTCAATGCTGATCGTCGAGACTTCGTCCCAGGAGAAGAACGACGCCTCGCGCAGCCACTCGGCGTCAGGGCTGATTTCCTGCATGTGGAAACCGTCGTCTTCCACCGCGATCAACTTGCCGATGTAGCAGACTTCCGCTTCGTCCTCGCTGTCCACGTGCACGCCGATCACCGGCGATTGGCGAGCGGCGGCCTGCACGACTTCGCGGATGTCATCCAGCGGGAAGCCACGCGGCGGGCGCGGGAGGATGTGCTTGAGGGCCAGCGCCTTCTCCATGAAGGGCGCGTGCTTGTCCGGCGCTTCCAGTTCGGAAATGTCGCGGTGCCGCATGATGTACATACCGTCGTAGGTAATCGAATCGCCCACGACCCACAACAAGAAAAACTCGCGACCGACGCCGCCGACATAGCCGCAGAAGCTGCCGTGTTCGAGTTCACTTCGCCACAGGCGGATCAGCTGTTGCTGCTGCTGCGCTTCACGCAGCTGGGCACGCTGGCCAGTGGTCTTTAGCTCAATGATGTTTCCCATACCGCAAATTTTACCAGTCGGGGTCGTGCCCCATGTTTACAGGATGTAACGGCTCAAATCCTCGTCCTTGACCAGGCTGCCGAGGTTTTTATCGACATATTCGGCGTCGATCACATATTTTTCGCCGGATTTGTCAGCCGCTTCGAAGGAGATCTTCTCCAGCAGGCGCTCCATCACCGTGTGAAGACGGCGTGCACCGATGTTTTCCGTGCGCTCGTTTACCTGGAACGCCACTTCAGCCAGGCGATCGATGCCCGTTTCCGTGAATTCGATACCCACGCCCTCGGTGCCGAGCAAGGCAACATACTGTTTTGTAAGCGCATTGTGCGGCTCGCGCAGGATGCGGCCGAAGTCCCCGACCGACAGTGCCGACAGCTCGACGCGGATCGGCAGGCGACCCTGCAACTCCGGAATCAGGTCCGAGGGCTTGGCCAGCGAGAACGCGCCCGAGGCGATGAACAGCATGTGGTCGGTCTTGATCGGGCCGTACTTGGTGGACACGGTAGAGCCTTCCACCAGGGGCAGCAGGTCGCGCTGCACGCCTTCGCGACTCACCCCCGCACCGCCCCATTCCGAGCGCTGGGCAATCTTGTCGATTTCGTCGATGAACACGATGCCGTTCTGCTCGGCGGCGAACACCGACTGCGAGCGGATGTCGTCATCATTGAGAAGCTTGGCGGCTTCTTCGTCGACCAGCAGCGGGCGCGCCAGCTTGATCGCCAGCTTGCGCTTCTGCTGCTTCGCACCACCCAGGTTCTGGAACATCTGGCGCAACTGCTGGCCCATTTCTTCCATGCCCGGCGGCGACATGATTTCCACGCCGACATTCATGGCGAAATCCAGCTCGATCTCGCGATCGTCCAGCTCACCATCGCGCAGCTGGCGACGCAGCTTCTGGCGCGTGTCGTTGTCGATGGCCGGTGCCGGATCCTGGGTCCAGTCGGTCGGCGACTGGCGACGCGGCAGCAGCGCATCAAGGATGCGATCTTCGGCACGGTCTTCCGCCTGCGTGCGCACGCGCTTCATGGCCTGCTCGCGCGTGAGCTTGTAGGACACGTCGGCCAGGTCGCGCACGATGGATTCCACGTCCTTGCCGACGTAACCGACCTCGGTGAACTTGGTCGCTTCGACCTTGACGAACGGCGCGTTCGCCAGCGACGCGAGGCGACGGGCGATCTCCGTCTTACCCACGCCGGTGGGACCGATCATGAGAATGTTCTTGGGCGTCACTTCATCGCGCAGGCCCTGATCCAGCTGCATGCGGCGCCAGCGGTTACGCAGCGCGATCGCGACGGCGCGCTTGGCGTCGTGCTGGCCGATGATGAAGCGGTCGAGTTCGTTGACGATTTCGCGGGGAGTCAGTTCAGACATGGGAGCAGCCGTGAGAAGTGGGGACGCAGGAAGTGAGAGGGGCCAGCAAAGGCGCGACTCACAGCTCTTCGATCGTCGTGTTGTGATTGGTGTAGATGCAGATGTCGCCGGCGATCTTCAACGCCTTCTCGACGATGGTACGGGCATCCATCTCGGTGTTTTCCATCAGCGCGAGCGCGGCCGATTGCGCGTAGGGGCCGCCGGAACCGATGGCAATCAGGCCGTGTTCGGGTTCAAGGACGTCGCCATTGCCGGAGATAAGCAGCGATGCATCCTTGTCGGCGACGGCGAGCATCGCTTCAAGGCGGCCCAGGCGGCGATCGGTACGCCATTCCTTGGCCATCTCCACCGCGGCGCGGGTGAGGTTGCCGCTGTGCTTGATGAGCTTTTCCTCGAACAGCTCGAACAAGGTGAAGGCATCGGCCGTGGCGCCGGCGAAACCGGCCAGCACGTCGCCCTTGCCCAGGCGGCGGATCTTGCGCGCGTTCGCCTTCATCACCGTGTTGCCCAGGGTGACCTGACCGTCGCCGCCGATGACGACACGGCCGTTGCGACGAACGGAAACGATGGTGGTGGCGTGGAACGATTCCATGGAGGGAAGCCTGCGTGTTCGGAGCCTCTGAATGTGGGGAGAAAGGGGCAAAAGCCAAGGGAAGAACCCTCAACCGGCCCATCGGGACACCCCTGCAGGCGACCGTTTCAGACGTAACCAATGCGATAAGACGCTGTTTCGCAGGAAGTTGCTGCGTCGCGCCATAAAACGGTGTCTTCTTTCGATTGACACAGCCCCGCGACAGGTTCTTTACTCGGGCGCTGAGGGGTAGTTCCGTCAGAGTTCTCTGACGGCAGGCGAGAAGGAAGGGATGGGCCCTGGGGACGTAGCGCGAGGGTGCTACGTAGGCCGATCCATCGCCGCATCAATCTGGCTGCTGTGCCTTTTTTTTGTGACGTAGATTTAGATCGATCCATTGTTCACATGTCTGAATGTGGATCGATTTAGACGACGACATAGCCGGTGTGAACCGGTCGGTCGAGCTGGCTTCTGAATTTGGATCGATCCAAATCAGTGACACGCGACCAAAGGCGACAAGCCAGCGCGATGCGTTCCCGCCCGTGACGCCCCTCGTATGCGGATGCCAGTCGTGCCGGCGTCCGGTTTCGGCCTTCAAAGGCCTTATCGGGGAGATCACAAGCATGTCGAGCAAGAGCAGTCGTTGGTTGGCCCACCCGTGGCGCATGAGCGCCCTGGCCGTGGCGCTCGGTTCCTGCCTCGCGGGCAACGCGCTCGCACAGTCCAATGCCTCCGGTGCCATCTTCGGTCGCGTCGACGCGGCCCAGGGCACCGTGGTGCATATCGAAAATCCGCAGACCGGCGTCAGCCGCGACGTGAGCGTGGCCGACGACGGCCGCTATCGCGCGCCGTCGCTGCCGGTGGGCGTCTACAAAGTCACGGTGATGCGTGACGGCCAGGTGGTTGATACGCGCGATACGGTGCAGGTCAATATCGGTACCAGCACCGAGGTGTCCTTCTCGGCCGCGGCAGCGAGCTCGGCCAAGTCGCTTGAAGGCGTCAACGTGGTGGCCAGCGCGATCCCGTCGATCGACGTGTCGTCGGTCGATACGCGCACCGTGCTCAACTCCGATCAGCTGCAACGCCTGCCGCTGCCGCAGAGCGTGAATGCCGCCGTGCTGCTGGCGCCAGGCGCGGTCAATGCCGATGCGCGTTACGGCAACGCCGTGTCGCTGGGCGGCTCGTCGGCTGCGGAGAACCAGTACTACGTCAACGGCTTTCCGGTGACCAACCCGCTGACGGGCCTGGGCGCGACCCAGCTGCCGTTCAACGCCATCGACCAGGAACAGGTTTTCACCGGCGGCTATGGCGCGGAATACGGCCGCTCCACCGGCGGCGTGGTCGCCCTCGTCACCAAGCGCGGCACCAACCAGTGGCAAGGCGGCGCACAGGTGCTCTAC
Organism: Dyella terrae; assembly: GCF_004322705.1. Taxonomy (NCBI): domain Bacteria; kingdom Pseudomonadati; phylum Pseudomonadota; class Gammaproteobacteria; order Lysobacterales; family Rhodanobacteraceae; genus Dyella; species Dyella terrae. The sequence continues at coordinate 139,516 of NZ_SIZZ01000004.1, forward strand.
ACGCCGGCGGGCCTGCGTGAAACCGAACAGGCCACCTATCGCCCGGGCGACGGCGCGCAGATCACCGGTCGCGACAAGCACTCGGCGAAGCTGTGGGAGACGACATACAGCGCTTACATCGGCGGCCCGCTGATCAAGGACAAGCTGTTCTTCTTCGGTTCGGCCGAACAGATCAAATCCGAAAACAACACCTACACCCTCGGCACCAACGTCACGCGCTCGTACAACACCAACGAAACGCACCGCTGGCTGGGCAAGATCGACTGGAACATCACCGACAGCCACATCCTGGAATTCACCGGGATGAGCGACACCGCCTCGACGTACGCCGACCAGTATGTCTACGACGGCGTGCACGACATCCAGTACAACAAGAAAGGCTGGCGCAGTCAGAAGAACCAGGGCACGGCCGGCTCCTCGCCGGGCGGCCAGGTTTATATCGCGCAGTACACCGGCTACGTCGGCGATCTGACGATCGACGCCCTGTACGGCAAGGAACACACCGACCACGTCGACATCACCTCGGGCTCGGACTGCATCTACTTCCAGGACAACCGCGACAGCGTGGCACCGTCGCAGCGCCTGCAGGGCTGCAACATTTCCAGCGGCATCGCGGCGCCGGGCGCGTACGACGAAACCAACGGCTGGCACCTCAACCTCAGCTATCGCCTGGGCAACCACGACTTGCGCGCCGGCGTCGACCACTACCGCGTGGAATCGCTCAACGGTTCGGATACCTCCGGCGGCGTGGGTTGGTTCTACTTCGACAACCCGCCCAGCGGCGTGATCGAATCGCGCGGAAATCTCCCGGTGCCGGCCGGCCATACGGGCATCGTCGAGCGCTACGTGTTCCGCGCCATCGGCCAGGCCAAGGTGGAACAGGAAGCCCAGTACCTCGAAGACAACTGGCAGATCTCCGATCGCTGGCTGGCGCGCATCGGCCTGCGCAACGAGCAGTTCTCCAACCTCAACGCCGATGACGAAGTCTTCGCCAAGCAGCGTCACCAGCTGGCGCCGCGACTGGGCGTGTCCTGGGATGTGCTCGGCGATTCGAGCCTGAAGGTTTACGCCAACGCCGGCCGCTACCATCTGGCGATTCCGAACAACGTCGCCGTGCGCGGCGCCTCCGGTTCGCTGTACGAAACGCAGTGGGGCACCTTCGATGGTGCGCCGAACACCAACGGCACGCCGCCGAACTGGACGCCGATCGAAAACACCGTCTACGCCAATGGTGCCGACGGCACGCCGCCTGATCCGCGCTCGATTTCCGCGCGCAACCTCAAGGCGTACTACCAGGACGAGTTCATCCTCGGTTTCGACAAGCAGCTGAGCACCAGCTGGACGCTCGGCGCGAAAGTCCGCTACCGCAAGCTGCGCAGCATCATCGACGACTGGTGCGATGATCGTCCGTTCGTGAAATGGGCGGCCGATCACGGCGTCGACTACGCCGATCCGTCGCCGACCTGCTACATCATCAATCCGGGTGCGTCCAACCGCTTCGCCGTGGATCTCGACGGTGACGGCAAGCTCGAAGACATCCGTCTGAGCGCGAACGACATCGGCCTGCCCGAAGCCAAGCGCAAGTACTACGCTCTGGATGCGTACCTCGAGCACCGCTTCGACAACAAGTGGTACGGCCGCCTCGACTACACCTTCTCGCGCAGCTACGGCAACTCCGAAGGCCTGCTGAAATCCGACATCGGCCAGCTCGATCCGTCGGTGACGCAGGACTGGGATCACAAGGAGCTGATGATCGGTTCCAACGGTCCGGAAGCGAACGACCGCACGCATCAGATCCGCGCCTACGGCTACTACCAGATCACCGACGAGTGGCTGGCCAGCGCGAACATCCTGATCCAGTCCGGCCGTCCGAAGAACTGCATCGGCGTGTATCCGGGCGACATCCCGTCGGAAATCAACTACGGCAACTCGTACTTCTACTGCAAGGGCCAGCTGACCGCGCGCGGCAGCCAGGGTCGCCTGCCGTGGCAGTACCGCCTGGACCTTGGCGTGCAGTACCGCCCGGCGTTCGCCAACCACAACCTGGCCTTCACCATGACGGTCGTGAACGTGTTCAACAAGCAGACCGTGTTGAGCATGAACGAGCTGGGTGAAACCGGTAGCGGCGCACCCAACCTGAGCTACTCGCAGCCGCTGTCGTACCAGACCCCGCGCTACTTCCAGTTCGGCGTCCGCTACGACTTCCAGATGTAAAACGAAGGACCACGCGGCGGGAGTCGCCGCTTCATCTCCCCGTTGCCGCCGGTGGCTCCCCCTCCGGCGGCTTTTTTTTAGCGGAGGGGTCGCGCCTGCGGCGCTGTGAACGGTGAACAGTGAACAGAAAAAGCGGGGTCGGAGGTATCCGTCAGGTCGCTCTTACCCGTTTACCGTTCACAGCGCCGCAGGCGCGACCCTCCCTGGGCGCACCGCGCCCTCACTTCTTCCGGGCGCGAGGATGGGCGGCGTCGTACACCTTCGCCAGATGCTGGAAGTCGAGGTGCGTGTAGATCTGCGTGGTGGCGATGTCGGCGTGGCCGAGCAACTCCTGCACCGCGCGCAGATCACCCGACGATTCAAGCATGTGACTGGCGAACGTATGCCGCAGCAGATGCGGGTGCACCCGCTTGGCAAAACCCTGCTGCAGAGCGAGCGTCTTCAAGCGTGCCTGTACGGTGCGGGGACTGATCGGCGCGCCACCGCGACCACGGAAGACCGGCGAGTCCGGCGCCATGCCCTCGGCCGCGCCATGCGTGCGCAGGGCGGTGATCGCATGGCGACCCACGGGCACGATGCGCGTCTTGTTGCCCTTGCCGAGGACGCGCACTTCGCCGTTGTCCAGGTCCAGGTCCATCCAGCGCAGGCCGATCAGTTCGGACAGGCGCAGGCCGGACGAATAGAAAAGCTCAAGCATCGCGCGATCACGCAGGGTGAGCGCGCCACCGCTGTCGCTTTCCACCAGCGTCGTGGCTTCGTCGACATCGAGGACTTCGGGCAGCTTGCGATGCACTTTGGGACCGCGCACGCCGGCCACCGGATCGTGCTCCATCACGCCTTCGCGCCGCAGCTGGCGAAACAGGCTGCGACAGGAGGACAACAGGCGCTGCAGACTCTTGGGTGACAGGCCGCCACGATGTTCGGCGGCGACAAAGTGGCGCATGCGGTGCGCGTCCAGATCGGTGAGCGCAGCAACCTGCTGCGATTCCATCCAGCGCAGCAGCTTGTCCAGGTCGCGTCGGTAGCCATCGATGGTGTGCGGCGAGGCTTTGCGTTCGCTCGCCAGGCGCGTCAGCCAGGCTTGCACCTGAGCGCGCGCATCCACCTCAGGCGCCGTCCTGCGACCGCAACAGGGCAGCCGTCACGGTCGCGGCAATCATCTTCAGGAACAGCGTGCCCATGCCCGGCTGGAAATGGTCGACGTCGCCGCTGCCGATGGCCAGGATGCCCAGTTCACCCAATGGCATCAGCGCTGATGACTGGACTTCCGGCGCATGGTCGCCGAACAGCCGGTACAGACGTTCGGCCGACAGGCGTCCCGCGATGGGCTCGTGGTGCGCCAGGAAATCCGCGAACTCCGGCAACTCGGCGCGGCCGCCCGGCACCTGCACGAGCCAGTCCGCTGGCGGCAACGTTGCCGGGCCGAACATCAGCAGGCGCACCTGGTCGGTCTTGAAGTCTTCGGACAACTTGGCGATCACGCTGCGCGCGGCCAGTGCCGGCGTGCTCGCGCGCAGTACGGTGACGTTGAGGTCATGTACGCGCTGCATCAGCTTTTCGTTCTCGGCCGCAATGACGGTCAGCTCCGCCAGGCGCCGTTCCAGCTCACCGTTCTTGTCGCGCAGGTTCTGCAACTGATACACCGCCAACGATGCAACCGGGCCTTGTTCGCGCGGCAAGGTCAGCTGGGCGGCAAGGTCCGGGAAGTCGTTGAGGAATTCCGGGTGGCGACGCAGATACGCCGCGACGTCCTTGGCCTGGAGCGTGTCATCGAGTGCAGTGTCGGTCATGCGCTTCGTACCTCGGTGGGGCGGTATCACACGGGTGCTGGGGGCGAGGGTACTGCATGTGCGCCACCTTGCGGGTGGGGCCGCTCGCTTTGCTCGCTGTGAGGTCGCGCCTGCGGCGCTGTAAACGGTGAACGGTGAACGGAGAAAAGCAGAGCTAACGGTTGCCTGGACCCGCTCTTACCTGTTCACCGTTTACAGCCCGCGCAGCGGGCGAATTCACAGGGCGCGTCAGCGCCCGGCCTCACCCAGCCACTCGCCCTCGAACACGAAGGCGGCCGGACCGGTCATCCACAAGGTGTGCCCCGGCCCTTGCCAGTCAATCTGAAGGCTGCCGCCAGGGAGATCGACGCGCACGCTGTCATCGACCTCGCCGCGCTGGTGCATGACGGCCATGGCGGCGCAAGCGCCCGTGCCGCAGGCGAGCGTCCAGCCGCTGCCGCGTTCGTGGACGCGCAGGCGCAGGTGCGTGCGGTCGATCACCTGCACGAAGCCGGTGTTGGCGCCTTCCGGGAAACGGGCATGCGTGGACAGCAGCGGGCCGTGACGGAACATGCTCGCGGCACCGAGGTCGGGCACCACGACTACCGCGTGCGGATTGCCCATGGACACGGCGCCGATCAGGAGATCCTCGCCACCCACGTCGATGTCGTAATGCGCGCCCGCGCCATCAGCCTGGAACGGAATGCGTGCCGGCGCGAAATCCGGTTCGCCCATGTCGACCGTCACCTGGTGCGGCGAGATGAGCCGCACCGTGACCGGACCCGACGGACTCTCCAGTCGCACCGTCTCGCCCAGCGCCAGCGCGCCGGCACGGTGCAGCCAGGCGGCGACGCAACGCACGCCGTTACCACACTGGCCCGAGGACGAACCGTCGGCGTTCCAGATGCCGTAATAGAACGCGCACGACGGATCGCGCGGACGCTCGATGGTGATCAGCTGATCGAAGCCGACGCCATTGTGGCGATCGGCGATGGCGCGAATCTCATCGGCGCCAAGGACCAACCCCTCGTGCCGGGCATCGATCATCACGAAATCGTTGCCGATGCCCTGCATCTTGGAGAAACGCAAATTCATGACGGCCGTCGGCTCAGTGCTGTGCCGGTGTCGCCGCCGTGCTCGCGTGAGCAGGCGCGGCGGCCGCTGCCGGCGGAGTCGGCTTGGCCTCAGGCATGAACAGCGGGCCCTTGTTGCCACAACCGGCAAGCATGAGGGTGGCGACGCACATGAGGGTAAGAAGCAGCGGGCGCATGGACAGTTCCTGGATGACGGCATGCCGGGTGGCTTGCCGCTGGATGGTAATGGATTTTGCCGGGAGGGTCGGGGCGACGCGCAGCAGCGCGCCTCGCCAGCGGCGACTCCCGGCCATTCCGCCGGCATCGTCGGAACGTAGCGGCGGCAAAGGCGTCGGCGCGCCGAATTCACGGGTTTCGCCGTTATCATGCGCGCCAGAGCCGCAGCTGACGCGGTGGAAGTCGAAGTATGGATTGGACCACGCTCCTGCGCCTGCCCAGCACGATGTTGCTGGTGCTCGCTGCCATTGCCCTCCTGTTCACCCTGGTGCAACTGGTGGCGGTGCGATCACGGCTGGATCAGGGACAGCCGCTGGCCGCAACCGGACGCGGCGTGCTCGTGCTGGTCGCCTTCTCCGTGACTCTGGTATTGGCCGGTGCCGGTTGGGGGTTGCGTGGCTATCGCATGCTGACCGAAGAGCAGCCGGTGCTCGATATCGACGCGCGCATCCTCTCGCCGCAACAGTGGTTGCTCACCCTGCACTGGCCCGACGGCGCCACGCGGCAGGTGCGTCTTTCGGGAGACGCCTGGCGCGTCGAAGCAGTCGTCCTCAAGTGGACGGCGCCTGTGATGTTCGCGCACGTGCCTCCGTTCTATCGGCTCGACCGACTGTCGGGCCGCTATGACGACGCTGCGCAGGAAGCCCAGGCGCCCCGCACGGTCGTCGCACTGGATTCGCACGGCAGCCTCGACGTGGTCGATCTCAAGCGCTTGCATCCGGGCTGGATCCCGGGCGTGGATACGGTTTTCGGCAGTGGCGTGTTCCTGCCGCTGGTCGACCAGGGCCACTACAGCGTGTCGCTGATGAACACCGGCGCGCTGGTGGCGCGTCCGGATGAGGTGACCGAACAGCGCCTGCAACAGCCGTTCGGCGGCTGAAGCCCTACGCCTTCTCGCGGTGCGTGCGCAGCGGCTTGGCGTAACGCCATCCGTCCGCGCCGTCTTCGTAGTACGACGGCAGTTCGGCGATACGGTGGTAGCCGAAGCGTTCGTAGATCGAGATCGCCGCCGCGTTGTCGGTCCGCACCTCCAGCCTCAGTTCCTTGCAGCCACGCCGGCGCGCATGCGATTCGGCAGCCTGGAGCAGGGCCGAACCCACGCCCTTGCCCCGTGCCTCGGCGTGCGTGGCGATCGAGTACAGGCGTGCAACCTTGCTGCCTTTGCGAAAGAAAACCACCGCCGTGCCGAGGAATCGCCGGTGGTTGGCGCTGGCCACGAGCACCAGGGCGCTGTCGCTGTCCAGGTGGCGGCGATACTGCGCCCGACTGAGACGATCCGAGGCGAAGCTTGCCAGCTCCAGTGCCACCAGGTCATCGAGATCGGAAAGTTCGGCGCGGCGCACGCGCACGGCGGCCGTCGCAGGCATCGGGGTCATCCAGGGATCCAGTCGGGCGGGGGCGGTCAGCCGTCAGGGCTAAGGCGAGCGCGGCACTCTAGACCCCTGACGTCGCGTCGGCAATGCCTGAAAGTTACTGCGGGCTGACGGACGCGCGCGCGGTCAGTTTTCTGAACGCCGGCGCACTTCCCGCCCTTGTGCGCCGACGGCCATGTGCCACACTTCGCCGCCTGTGCCGCCCCGTACCTGCACGAGACGACACCCCGCGGCCTAGCGTTGAATTGAGGTGTCATGACCCGTCTCGTCGTTGTCGTTGAGAAAGCTTCCGACTGGGAGTCGTACTACCCGTCCGTCGACGTCATGACTGCCATGGATTACCTGCGCGAACCCATCGGCGCGGACGACGAGCGCACGCAGGTCATCAACCTCTGCCGCAGCTACAAATACCTCGGCACCGGCTACTACGTGTCACTGCTCGCCGAGGCGCGCAGCCACAAGGTGCTGCCCTCCGTGCGCACGGTGAATGACCTGCGCCGGCGCTCGCTGTACGGCCTGGACATCGAAGACCTCAACCAGAAGCTCACCCACTTCCTGCCAGCCGGCGGACGCGACACAACCGACTTCGGCATCCTCGTGTACTTCGGCGAGACCGCGTATCCCGCCCTGCAGGATCTCGCGCGCCAGGTCTTCGAACTGTTCCCGTGCCCGCTGCTGCGCATCGAGTTCGAGCGCGACCGCGTATGGCAGGTCAGTTCAATCAAGCCAGTGGGTCTGCATACGCTCGACGACGCGCAGGAAGACGCCTTCGCCGAATCGCTCGATCGCTTCTCGCGCAAGCTGTGGCGCAAGCCGCGTGTGCGCAAGCGCTATCGCTATGACATCGCCATGCTGGTCGATCCGAACGAAAGCATGCCGCCGTCGAACAAGAAGGCGCTGAAGTCCTTCATCCAGGCCGGCAAGGAACTGGGCATCGAAGTCGATCCCATCGGCAAGATCGACTACCAGCGCCTGGCCGAATACGACGGCCTGTTCATCCGCGAAACCACCGCCAGCGACAACCACACCTACCGCTTCGCACATCGCGCGGAGAAGGAAGGCATGGTGGTCATCGACGATCCCAGTTCCATCCTTCGCTGCACCAACAAGATCTACCTCAACGACCTGATGATCTCGCGCAAGCTGGCCGTGCCGCGCACCGAGATCCTCTATCGCGACAACGCGAAGGGACTGAAGGACGTGGCGGCGAAGCTGGGCTTCCCGCTGGTACTGAAGATTCCGGACGGTTCGTTTTCTCGTGGCGTGGTCAAGGTGGAAAACGAAGCGGCACTGGAAAAGGCCACCAGCGAACTGTTCCAGCATTCCGCCTTGCTGCTGGCGCAGGAATTCGTCTACACCGAATTCGACTGGCGCATCGGCGTGCTGAATCACGAGGCGCTTTACGCCTGCAAGTACTACATGTCGCGCGGCCACTGGCAGATCTACAACCACGGCGCGAAGGGCACCGCAAAGTCCGGTGGCTTCGAAACGATCCCCGTGCGCGATGCACCGACGGAAATCGTGAAGCTGGCGCTGAAGGCCACGGCGCCGATCGGCGATGGCTTGTATGGCGTGGATCTCAAGCAGGTCGGCGACAAGGCGGTGGTCATCGAAGTGAACGACAATCCATCGATCGATGCCGGCGTGGAAGATGCGTATCTGGGCGAGGATCTTTATCGCCGGATCATGCAGGAGTTCGTGCGACGGCTGGAAATGAAGCGGTTGGGGTTGGCGGATTAGGCTACCCATCGCTCAGGTAGAAACACACCATCGCACTATGTCGTCATTCCGGCTTTCGCCGGAATGACGGCCTTCGAGGGAGTGGCGTATGCGGGCGCGCATTCAACAGCGTTGATTGGCGAATCGCCATATCACCGCCTCCATCCCCCAACCCCCTACAATCCCCCGCATGACCATCCGCACCTACCAAGGCATCACCCCCACCCTCGGCCAGCGCGTCTACGTCGACGAAGCGGCCACGATCATCGGTGCCGTCGAACTGGCCGACGACGTGTCGATCTGGCCCGGAGCTGTCCTCCGCGGCGACGTCCACCACATCAAGGTAGGTGCACGCAGCAATATCCAGGATGGCGCGATCGTGCATGTCACGCATGACGGTCCGTATTCGCCGGGCGGGTTCCCGACCATCATCGGTGAGGGCGTGACGGTAGGGCACGGTGCGGTGATCCATGCTTGCACAATCGAGGATTACTGCCTGATCGGCATGCACGCCACGATCCTCGATGGCGCGACGGTAAAGAAGTACGGCTTCGTCGGCGCCGGCAGTCTGATCCCGCCGGGCAAGGTGGTGGGTGAGCGTGAACTTTGGGTGGGCAATCCCGCCAAATGCGTGCGGGTGTTGACCGACCAGCAGGTCGAGCAGCTGCACTACTCCGCCGACCATTACGTGCGGATCAAGGATAACTACCTGGCCGGCTGACGCCGACCGCACGGCCGCGATTACTGCTGACCGGCGGCCGCGGCAGCCTGCGCCTGGATGATCGCGGCCTTGGCTTCGTCTTCGCGAATCTGGATCTGTCGCTGCGCATCGAGCTTGCCGCCGAGCAGGGCGAGTTTGTAGTTGGTGCCATCGAACTCGCGCAGAAGGCTCAGTTCGCGCTGGGCTTCATCGAGATTGTTGTCGTTGATCGAACGCTCGATGTCGTCGGCGGCCGGTTCGAAGAGGTCGCGCAGGCCAGCCATGGCGGTTGCATTCTCCGGTTCCAGCTGCAACACGCTGAGGTAGAACTCATAGGCATTGGCGCCCGCCGGCGCCACCAGGCGCCTTTCATCGACGGCGCCCTTGGCCAGGCCCAGGAGGATGCCCGAGCCGCTGTTGTCGTCGGCGCCCCCGGCACTGGATGCGATGGCCGGCGCGGCGGCTTTCATGGCCGCGCGAAACCCGTCGGACGACGGGCGCGTCAGCCAGAACGCAGCACCACCCAGGACGACGAGGATCGGCAGGGCAACGATCAGCACGCGTCGGCGCGACGCGGCGGCAAGCTCAGTGGACATGGTGGTGGCATCGGTGGAGGCCGCGCTTCTGACATGCACAACGCATGCCCCTTCGGCGGGGCGCCACGGTAGCCACGGCATGTGTCAGCGATGTGACGGCGCTCGCGCGACGTCCATGCATGACTTCCTGCCTGTGCGTCAGCCGAAGCGGCCACCGGTGATGCGGCCTTCCTTGTCCAGCTCGGCGAAATAGCGGCTGTTGTTGGCGCGCACTTCCATCGTCGTCATCGTGCCGGGCAGCACCAGCTGCACGTCCGGATAACGCTGGTGGAACTGGTCAGGCGTCGGGTGCGTGGCGATGAAAGCATCGAAGGAATGCATGTCGGTGACGAAACCGGCGACCGGATTGCTGGTTTGCGGCGCGGCCTGATTGCAGGCCCCCAGGGCAAGGGCGATGGCGATGACAAAAGGAGCGATGACGAACTTGCGCATGGGTGTTCTCCAGGACGGCGCGGGCATCATGCACGGGTCGACCTTTCCGGAGGAGTCCCGAAAGGCGCAGTGCCGTCTTAACGTTGATTGAGCTTTGTCTGACTTGGCCCCCCAGTTTCGGAGTCCTCCGAAACTGGGGGGCGCTCGCGTTGCTCGCGGTGAAGTCGCGCCTTCGGCGCTGTAAACGGTAAACGGAGAAGTGCAGAGCTCACGATCACCTGGATCTGCTCTTACTGTTCACCGTTTACAGCCCGCGCAGCGGGCGACCCCGCAGGGCGCGTCAGCGCCCGGCGCCACTACAGATGGAATTCGATCCGCTGGCGCAGCTCGCTCGCGGTGGGCGTCCCGTTGCGGGTGCCCGGGGTAAATTGCCAGCGTTCGACCGCACTGAGGGCGGCGCGATCAAAGACGTTCTTCGGGTCGGCGTCGATCACCGAGGCGCGGGACACGCTACCGTCCGCGTTCACCACGAAACGCACGTCAACCCAGCCGGTGCGGCGGCTGCGGCGTGCGTCGGCCGGGTAATACGGCTCGATCCGGCGCACCAGCACCGGCGCGGTTTCTCCGACCGGTTCAGCCGGAACGGGTGCGGCGTGGGTCGCCACCGCCGGTGCCGGTGCCGGTGGCGGCGTGGGCGCATTACTGATGGCCGGGGGCGCGACCGGTGTGGCAGGACTCACCACCAGCGGCTTCTCGACGGGTGCTGTCGCTGGCGTGGCAGCGTGCGCGGGGCGGCTCGCCGCCATGGCCAGCTGCTGGTCGCGACGCTGCTGGTCGTCAGCGACCTGCTGCTGCGCCTGCAGCTTTGCGCGCAACAACGTCGGTGTGTAGTTGGACGGATCGGCGCGTGCGAGCAGGTCGATCTGGCGCGTGACTTCGGCCGCATCGGCCTGGCCCATCGCCTGCTCCGTTTGCGTCGCGGCGAAGGGAAAAATCTCGCGCAGGGCATCCTGGGCGGCGCGGTTGCGGGGTTCCTGCTGCAGCACGCGCAGATACCACTCCATCGCGTTGTCCCCCGCCGGTGCCACCAGGTGCTGACGGGACATGGCCGCGCTGGCTCGCTGCAGCAAGCCCTGCGTTGTGGTGGGCGCGGTATCGCGGTGGATGTCGCCCGTTTCGACGACGGCGATGTCAGGCACGCTGTCTTCCTGGCCGTCGTGCTGGATTTTCCAGATGACGCCGCCCGCCGCCGCCAGCAGCGCAACGAGGATCAGGACGGCATAGCGCGTGGCGCCGGCGACGTGCCGGCGCGAAGGTGCAGCAACGAATGGGCAAGGCATGGGAATCGCAGCGGTGACGCGAGGCGCGCCAGCTTAGTGACGCGATATTGCGGATATGTTGCCCTGCAACGGTTATCCGTACTGCCGGCGCAGGGTTTGGTAAACCGGCTCGGTGTCCGGCCGCTTGCCATGCCACAACTCGAACGCATCCGCCGCCGTTTCGACCAGCATGCCCAGACCATCGACGACGTAGCGTGCGTTGGCCGCACGGGCCCAGCCCAGGAAATCGGCGGCCGACTTGCCATAGGACAGGTCGTAGCACGTCGCGCGCACGCCGACGAAGCCGAACGGCAGGTTGAGCGACTTGCCCAGCACGCCGGCGGACGTGGCGTTGACGATCAGGTCGAAACTGCCGAGGTCGTCGAGGTCTTCCCAGTAGCGCGTATGCGCGCGCGCGGGATCGCCGATGGCATCGGCCAGCGCATCCGCCGCTTCGGGCGTGCGATTGACGATGGTGAGCGTGTTGACGCCCGCATCCAGCAGCGACCACGCCACGCCATGGGCCGCGCCACCGGCGCCGAGCAGCAGGGCATCGTGGCCGCGCAGATCCAGCTGATGGCGATCGGTGAGGTCGCGCACCATGCCGTCACCGTCCGTGTTGTGGGCGGCGATGCGGCCGTCCGGCAGGCGGGTCAGCACGTTCGCGCTGCCGGCGCGTTGCGCCGCTTCGCTGCGTTCGTCGGCCAGGGCGAAGGCGGCCGTCTTGTGCGGCAGCGTGACGTTGGCGCCGTGGCCGCCGTCCGCAAAGAATGCGCGCACAGCCGCTTCAAACGCCTCGGGCGCAGCGTCGATGGTGCGGTAGTCCACCTCCAGGCCGAACTGCTTCGCAAACGCCTGATGGATCTGCGGCGACAGCGAATGGGCGATGGGATGTCCGAAGACGGCGTACTTGCCTGCACTCATGACGCACTCCTTGGCGCGGGACCGCCACGCGCGGTGCCCGCCGGTGATCGACGCGGGCACTGACGGCCCTGCAACAGCCCGCAAGTGTACTGCCATGCCTGCGGCGAGGGCGCGACGAGGCCCGCAAACCCGCGCCGCTGCGCCAGTCGCAGGCCCTGAGAAGCGCGCCCGGCAAGCTGGCTTCAACCCACGAACGGACCGCCGCCATGCGCAAGCCCACCGACGCCCACCGCCATGATCGCCTCGTTGCCGCCGCCCTCGTCTGGCTGCTGGCCGGCATCGTCGCCCTGTTCACCACCGTGGTGCCGGTGCACTCGGCAAGCCTGGGCTGGACCGGCACCTTCTGGGCCGTGCTGGCGCCCATCACCTTGTTGCTGGTACTCGAACCCGCACTACCCCGCCAACTTCTCGCCCGCGTGCTTCGTCCGCGCACCCGTCGCGCCACGCAAGCGATCTGGCACTGAATCAACGTATCCATCTGGCAGTGGAGCCGGGGCTTGCGGGATGCAGGCCCAGGGCAGCCGGCGGCAGCCATGGATGGCTGGGAGAGCCGCTCGCTGTGCTCGCTGTGAATTCGCCCGCTGCGCGGGCTGTAAACGGTGAAAAGGTAAGAGCAGGTTCAGTCGATCGTTGGCTCTGCTTTTCTCCGTTTACCGTTTACAGCGCCGAAGGCGCGGATTCACAGCGAGCGCAGCGAGCGGCCTCACCGCTCCAGCTGCTTCACCGTCGCTTCGTAACCTGCCTCCACCGCGCGCTGCCAATCCTTCCAGTCCAGCATGCCGATGTGTTCCAGCGGCGGCGTGACCAGCAGGTCCGCGCGCTCGCGACGGCGCTCGCTGGATTCCTCGCTGTTGACCATCGCCGCGCGCACCAGTGTCGACACCAGGCCCGGCCGCTGGATCCCGCCGCGGCGGGACAACAGCCGCCACCACGGCGGCGTCGCGTACTCCTCGGCATTGGTAAGCAGCGAGATTTCCGCGCGGATGTCCACGGCGGTGACATGGGCCATGCCATCGGCTGCCATCACGTCGGTGGGAAGGTTGTCCATCAGCGCACCGTCGATATAGACGCGACCGTGGTGCAACACGGGCGGCAGCACGCCGGGAATGGCGCTGGAGGCACGCAACCAGAGCCAGAGCGGACCATGCCGCTGCGCCACCATGCCGTCGCCGGACAGGCAGGTGGTAATGCAGAAGAACGGCAGATTGAGGTCCTCGATATCCAGCGCACCGAAGGCCTGGCGCAGCGTCAGCGCGGCGCGGCGGCCGCGGGTCAGCGCCACCAGCGGCAAGGTCCAGTCCGATAGCGGGCGTCCTTCGACAAAGGCCCGCCGAAAGGTTTCGGTCATCGTGTCGACGTCCCAGCCCGCCGCCACGCCCGCGCCGATGATGGCGCCGATGCTGGTGCCTCCGACGGCATCGAAGCTCATCCCGGCTTCGGCAAACGCCTTCAGGGCACCCAGGTGTGCCAGTCCCCGCGCCCCGCCGCCCGCCAGCACGAGTCCGCGACCGTTGCCGCTGACCCGTCGCGCCAGTCGTTCGATATCGGCCTGATGCCCGACGTGGTGATGCTGGAGCTCGCCACTGAACTGCGCCCGCCAGCGATGCGCGCTGCCCAGGCTGGGCTGGCGCCCGGGATGCAGCAAGATCAGGTGTCGTGGCCGGTGCCCGGCATGGGAGGGATGCAACGGCGTCACTTCGGGCCAGGGTCGTGCCGTCTGCGCGGCCAGGGCGGGCAGGAGCAGGACATCGGCCTGGCGCAGGCAGCGCTGGCGCCACAGGCGGTCGCCCTGCGTATCGAGATAGATCACGAACTGCGCCTGGGCCTCCCGTTCGGCAAACCAGTCGCTGCCTTTGCCGGTGCCATGCTCGCCATCGATCACCAGGCAGCTACCGTAGGGTTCGAGCGCCATCGCCAACTGCATGGCCAGCGTGCGCGCCGGCACCCCGGGGTCGACCGGCAGCATCGCGAATGTCCGCGGTGCGCCGGGATCCTCGTCGCCGCGCAGACGTTGCTGCAGCCGGGCGATGGCAACGCGGGCGGCGCCGAGCATGGCATGCGGAAAATCGCTCACCAGCTGCTCGAACGCGGCCCGATCCAGCCGCAGCAATTCCGAGTCCCGCAGTGCCCGCACCGTGCCCTGGCGCACCTCGCCGCTGATCAGGCCCACCTCGCCCACGCTTTCGCCCGCCGATACCAGCCTTGTCAGCTCGGTAGGGCCATCGAACGTTCCCAGGGCACCGCTGACCAGCAGATACATGGCGTTCCCGGGCTCGCCCCGCTTGAACAGCGGACGTCCCCCGGGGAGGCTGAACCAGACCAGCTGCGCGTGGAGGGCGGCGAGGGCGTCGGGTTCCAGGTGTCCGAATACGTCGCTTTGACGTAGCCATTCGGTGAAATCGGCAGTCATGGCGTCATGGTACGGCCCGTTGTGTGACAGCCCGATGCGACTTGATTTCGCCCCGGACGGTCGCCACGCTGGCGATCCAAAGGAGACTTTTGATGTCCAACGACAATCCCCTGCTCGCCGATGACACCTTGCCGGCGTTTTCGGGCATCCGCCCCGAGCATGTCACCCCCGCGATCGACAGCCTGCTCGCCGACTACCGCAAAGGCGTCGAGGCCATCACCGATCCGGCCACGCCGCGCGATTTCGACCATGTGATGCTGGCGCAGGAGCGCCTCGAACAGCGCGTTGCCCGCGCCTGGTCGCCGGTGAGCCACCTGCACTCCGTCGCCGACAGCGAAGCGCTGCGCGCCGTTTACGGGCCGGCCGAAGAACTCCTGACCGATCACGCCATCGAAGTGGGCCAGAACCGCGAACTGTTCCAGGCCGTGCAGGCCGTGGCCCAGGCGCCCGGGTTCGCCGGGCTGTCACGCGCCGAGCACGCCATGGTGGAACACGCGCTGCGCGACTTCCGCCTGTCCGGCGTGGCCCTGGAAGAACCGGAACGCTCGCGTTTCCGCGAAATCGGCGTGGAACTGAGCAAGCTGTCGACCGAATTCTCGAACGCCGTGCTCGACGCCACGGATGCCTGGCACGAACACATCACCGACGAACGTGACCTCGCAGGGGTCCCCGAGTCGGGCCTGGCGGTGTTGCGCCAGTACGCGCTGGAACGCGAACTCGACGGTTACCTCGTGACGCTCAAGCAGCCAAGCGTGCAGGCGGTGATGACCTACGCCGACAACCGTGGCCTGCGTGAACGCGTGTACTGGGCCTACCAGACACGCGCGTCCGACCAGGGCCCCGATGCCGGCAAGTTCGACAACAGCCCGCGCATCGAGCAGATCATGAAGCTGCGCCATGAAGCCGCGCAGTTGCTGGGTTTCGCCAACGCCGCCGAGGAATCCCTGGCCACCAAGATGGCCTCGTCGCCGACCGAGGTGATGGAGTTCCTCCACGACCTGGCCGAACGCGCCCGCCCGGTCGCGCGCGAAGAACTCGCCACGCTGCGCGAATTCGCTCAGCGTGAACTGAAGCTCGACAACCTCGAAGCCTGGGATGTCGCCTACGCGTCGGAAAAGCTACGCCAGCGCGAATACGACCTGGACGAAGAACAGCTCAAGCCCTATTTCCCGGCACAGGCCGTGCTCGATGGCCTGTTCGGCCTGGTGCATCGTCTGTACGGCATTGCCCTGCGTCGTCGCGAAGGCGTCGATGTGTGGCATCCGGACGTGCACTACTACGACGTGCTCAACGCCGATGGCCGGGTGTTTGCCGGCACCTACGTCGATCTCTACGCGCGCGCCGGCAAACGCGGCGGTGCGTGGATGGACGTTTGCCGCGCCCGCTTCCGCGATGGCGCCAACGAGCAGTTGCCGGTGGCCTTCCTCACCTGCAATTTCGCGCCGCCGACCGAAGGTCGCCCGGCCCTGCTCACCCACGACGACGTGCTGACCCTGTTCCACGAGTTCGGCCACGGTTTCCACCATCTGCTGACCGAAGTGGCGCTGCCCTCGGTAGGCGGAATCGATGGCGTGGAATGGGATGCGGTCGAATTGCCCAGCCAGTTCATGGAGAACTTCGGCTGGAACCGCGAGGCGCTGGATCTGTTCGCCCGCCACTGGCAGACCGGCGAGCGCCTGCCCGATGAACTGTACGAACGCATGCTGGCCGCGCGTCATTTCCACGCCGGCATGTTCCTGGTGCGCCAGCTCGAATTCGCCATGTTCGATTTCCGCCTGCATCTGGAATACGACCCGGAGATCGGCGCGCGCACCATGGAGGTGCTCGAAGAGGTGCGCCGCCAGGTGGCCGTGCTGCATCCGCCCATCTGGCAGCGCTTCCCCAATGGCTTCACGCATATTTTTGCGGGCGGCTACGCGGCTGGTTACTACAGCTACCTGTGGGCGGAGCTGCTGAGCGCCGATGCCTTTGGCGAATTCGAGGAGCGAGCGGCCGACGGCGGCAGCGTGATCGACCGGGCCACGGGCCAGCGATTCCGCGAGGAAATCCTTGCGGTGGGCGCCACGCGTCCGGCGCTGGACAGCTTCGTGGCCTTCCGCGGCCGCAAGCCCGAACCGGACGCCCTGCTGCGCAGCCATGGACTGATCGCGTAAGAAACCGCGTGCACATCGTGTGATGCGCACGATGTGCACGGCAGGATCCTTGCCGCATCGCCTACAATGACGCCCATGAAAATCGCCTCCTGGAACGTCAATTCGCTCAAAGTGCGTATCCCGCACCTCACCCAATGGCTGGCCGACGCGCAGCCGGACGTGGTGGCGCTGCAGGAAACCAAGCTCGAGGACAGCAAGTTCCCCGTGGACGAACTGGCCGCTGCCGGTTACCGCGCGGTGTTCTCCGGGCAGAAGACCTACAACGGCGTGGCGATCCTGGCCAAGGACGAACCGACCGATGTCTTCACCGACATCCCCGGCCTCGACGATCCGCAGCGCCGCATCATCGGCGCCACCGTCGGTGGCGTGCGCGTGCTGGATCTCTACGTGGTCAACGGCAAGGCCATTGGCGACGAGAAATACGCCTACAAGCTCGACTGGCTCGCCAAGATGCGCGAGTTCATCGCGCGCGAAATCGAACGTCATCCCAACCTCGTGGTGCTGGGCGATTTCAACATCGCGCCGGACGACCGCGACGTCTACGATCCCGTTGCCTGGGGCGAGGACATCCTCTGCTCCCCGCCCGAGCGCGCCGCACTCAAGGCCATCACTGACCTCGGCCTGCACGACAGCTTCCGCCTGTTCGAAGACGAGGGAAAACACTTCAGCTGGTGGGACTATCGTCAGGCGGCGTTCCGGCGCAACATGGGCTTGCGCATCGACCTGATCCTGGTCGGCGATGCCATCAAAAGCGCGGCAACGGCAGCCACGATCGACCGCACACCGCGAACCTGGGAACGGCCTTCGGACCACACCCCGGTCTTGCTGGACCTGGATATCTGATGAATACGACCCACCCCGACTGGCCCAGCTCCCTCAGCGACGCCGAACTCGACGAACTGGACAAGTACCTGCGCGCGCGCGCCAATGACGGCGACCTGCTGCTCGACGGCGTGCACGGCATGCTGTCCGCGCTGGCCGTCGGCCCGTTGCAGGTGCTGCCGGACGAGTGGCTGCCCGAAGTGCTGCACGAGCCTTTCACTGACGAGGACGAAGGCAACCGCGTGCTGGCGCTCCTGGCCAAGCTCAATGATTCGATTGTTGCGGAACTCGAAGTCGACGCGTACGAACCGATCCTCGGTGAAATCGACACCGAGACCGGCCCGATGCTGTCCGCCGCTGGCTGGTGCGAAGGCTTCAGCCGCGCCATCGACCTGCGCGCCATGCTGTGGGAAAAGCGTCTCGCCGACGACACCCAGCTGATGGAAATGCTCGGTCCCGTCATGGCCCTGGCCGTGGACGAAGGCATCCTCAACGCCGAAACCGAATTCGAAAAACTCACCGATGAGGAATACGACGAGTGCCTGGCCCAGGTGCCCGCCGTGCTCGCCACCGTCAGCAACTACTGGCACGAACACCCGGTTACCGAGGAAGAACTCAAGGCCCTGGCCGAAGACGGCGGCAAGGCCCCTGAGACTGAAGCGGTGCATCCGCCGCGTTTTCGCAGCGGGCACTGGCTTCATTGAGGTGTGGGGTCGCGCCTTTGGCGCTGTAAACGGTGAACAGTAAACAGTAAGAGCGAGCCCGAAAGCCGTTCGCTCTGCTTTTACCGTTTACTGTTCACCGTTCACAGCGAGGCGCAGCGAGCGCCCCGGGCGCGGAGCGCCCGGCTTCACACGCCACGGAAACAATGCGTTCCCCGGACGCGGCTTGGAACGCGGCACCACGACAACCATCATGAGCGGCAGTAAACCCTTGAGGGAGTCGAACATGACCGAACGCAGCATCATTCGCCGCATCCGCGGCATGGATACCTCCGATGGCGCGGGCGTGAAGCTCAAGCGCATCATCGGCCAGCCCGGGCTGGACATGGTCGATCCGTTCCTGCTGCTGGACGAGTTCCGCTCCGATCAGGCGGGCGACTACATCGCCGGCTTCCCGGAGCACCCGCACCGCGGCTTCGAAACCGTCACCTACATGCTTGCCGGCCACATGCAGCACGGCGACAACCATGGCAATCGCGGCGACCTCACGCCGGGCAGCGTGCAGTGGATGACCGCTGGCCGCGGCATCCTGCACTCGGAAATGCCGCAGCAGGAAAACGGCCTGATGTGGGGCTTCCAGTTGTGGGTCAATCTTCCCGCGAAGGACAAGATGACCGAGCCGCGTTACCAGGACATCGGCCCCGAGCGCATCCCGACCGCGCAGCCCACCGACGGCGTCAGCGTGAAGGTGATTGCCGGTGACGTATTTGGCGTGAGCGGCCCGGTGTCGGGCATCGTCACCGCGCCCGTGTACCTGGACATCAGCGTCGAAGCAGGCGCGCAGGTCGAAGTGCCGTTGCCGGAAGGCCATAGCGCGTTCGCTTACGTGTTCGAAGGCACCGATGCGCAGGTGGCGGGCGAAGCGCTCAAGCGCTCCGACCTGGCCGTGTTGTCGAAAGGCGACAGCGTGCGCATTGCCGGTCGCGATGGCGCGGCGCGCGTGTTGCTGGTCGCCGGCAAGCCGCTGAATGAAAGCGTCGCGCGCTACGGACCGTTCGTTATGAACACGCCCGAGCAGATCCACGAAGCGATCCAGGATTTCCGCGCGGGCAAGTTCTGATGCGATGACACACCGGGGCCCATGGGCCCCGGTTTCGTATCGTTCTGCTCAATGCCGCTTCGAAAGCTCGATGGACATAGTCACCGGGACTTTGCGGATGACGAGGTCGCCTCCCTCCCAACGCGCGCCCGGCGGCGCCACCGTCGGCGGCGTCCCGGCATAGGGCCAGGGCAACACCACGCCGCCAGGTGGAAGCTTCAATCCCGGACCGATCTGCAACACCAGCCGCCCGCGTTCCTCGCGCAGCCGATAGGTGAGTTCGCCATACGGCGTGCGCAAATGCTCCACGCCGATGCCCCCGCCGGCCAGCCACGTCGCGGGAATGCCCGCGGCCAGCACGAGTGCCTTGTCGCGCGCTCGCTCGTACGCGAACAGGTCATACGCCGAGCGCAGGTAATCCGAGGCGATCCATGCATGGGGCATGTCGCCGACGAAACGCGGCTTGCGCGGTTCGCGCCCTACCACCTCCGCCCACTGGTTCCACGCGGCGGGCCGACGATCGGCGAAGAAGAAGTCGACCAGCGGTTGCACGCGCTCGCGCCAGCCCAGCCGCACGAAGGTGGCGACCGTGCGCAATTCGTAAGGGGTGTAGTCATCCCAGGTGCGCTGGCCGTCGCGGCGGGCGACGAAATCCTTCCAGTAACGCTCGAACGTGGCGTCGACCAACGGGCGCGGCAGCCAGTCACCATTTCCCGGCGACAGCGCAATGGTGGTCGAGGTGGCGTCGAAATCACCCAACTCCGCGGCGCCGGGCAGGTAGTCGATACCGTGGCTGCTGACCGATGCGCTGATCGATGCCATGAGATTCGCGCGGAACCTGTCGCGCTCGCGTGCGATGCGCGACATCTCGTCGGCATGGCCGAGCACGCCCGCCAGATCGACCGCATCGTCGTAACCCTTCAGGGCCCAGAAATCATCCCAGTAGGAGTGCATCGGCTTGGCCGAATAGCCTTCATGGCTGATGGATGCCGGCATCAGGCCGTAAAGCGAGCGGCGCTCCGTCGTCTGGTTGGCCGCCGTACTTTCGCTGGCGCGAAGCTGGTCCATGTAGACGATGGCGCGCTGCACATGGGGCCACAGCCGTTCAAGCTGAGCGCGATCATGCGTGTAACGCCAGAGCTCGGCGATGGCGAAGATCAGCTCGCCATGGCTGTCGTTCTCCGGCACCGGATCCGAACCACGGGCATCCACGCAGCAGGGCACCTTGCCGTTGGTGAACTGATGTGGTGCGTACCATTCGACAAACTGCGACGCGACGTCGGCGTGACCGCTGCGCACCAGGCCTTCGGTCATCATCGCGCCGTCGCGAATCCAGGTACGCGCATATGAGCGCGTACCCGGCTGAAGCGCGGGTCCGTCGCGTGACATCAGCATCTGCGCGAGCGCGCTGCGCGCCGTGTCGACGATCGACTGCTGGTTCGCCGGCACCTGCAGTTCGACGCGATTGAGTTTGCCGCGCCACGACTGTGCCACCTCGTCGATCTGCTGTTCCAGCCAGGCCATCGGGTCACGCGGCAAGGCGATATCGCCATCGTGCATGGGCACCACCATCCCGATCGTGCGGCTGCCGTGCGCCGGGACATCCATGCGATAGAGCAACGCGCCCTGTGCAAAGCCCTCGTCGCTGTGCAGGGCATCGACGCTCGGGCGTTGGCCATGGGCCAGTCGCTCCGGCAGGTCGCCCTCGCTGAAATCGCTGGCAACGAAATCGTCGGTAGCCTGCAGTGGCACCACGCGATCCTTGCCGTTGACGATCAGGCTGCCGTTGCGCCACGCCAGGTCGTGGATGCGATGGATGCCGCCGGGCGTATTGAGGAACTGCGTCGGCGGGTTGACCTGGAAGGGCCGCGCCAGCAAGGCCAGGGTCAGTCGGCGCGAGTGTCCCGACGTGTTGTTGATGGTGTAGCGAAGCAACAACTCGGTGCGCCCGGGCTCGCCCGTTGCCGCCACCGTGGTGTCGAGGCTCAGGCCGTTGGCCTGCCATTGCACCGACGGGATGGGCAGATAGCCGTCCATCAGCGATTGCGCGCTGCGCACGCTGGCCCAGGTGAGCAGGTTGCGATCGGCAAGGATCATCGGCTCGATCGACCAGCCACCCTTGCCGACTTCAACCGCACCGTCTTCGGACAGCAGCGCCGACTGCGCCGCGCCACCGTCGACGCCGACCAGCGTCCAGTAGCTCTGCTCGCCGGAGAACCCCCGTGGATACATGCCGCGCGGCGCGCGTTTGGCCTGGGCCTGGAAGAACACATTGGGCGAGGCGCCCCAGGCCCGATCCATCACCTGCAACTGCGTCAGGCCGTAGGATCGCGATGGCCCTGCCAGCATGCGCAGCCGCAGATAGCGCGCGCGGGCCTCCGGGAGAAACACCGCGTCATCGCCGCCGTTGCCGGCGCGGGTCTCGCTGATGTCGCGCCACTGCTCGCCATCGTCGGACAGGGCCACCTGGTAGTGCGAGGCTTGCTGGCCGGCAAGCCACCGCAGCTGCAAGCCGCCGAAATCACGTTCGTTGCGCAGGTCCAGGGTGAGGTCCTGCGTGGTGTCGGCGCTCGGTACGCTGCGCCAGTCGCCTTTGCCGTCGAGCAGGCGTTGCGCCGTGTGGCCTTTCAGTTCGGACGTGGCTTTCGCGCGGGGTACCGGCCAGCTGGCGGGCTCGGCGGGCAGGGATTCCATGCGCAGGTTGGCGAAGCAGACCTCGCCCTTGCCACCCTGGCCGGCGTAGATGGTGAACTCCAGGTTCTGCGTGCGACGAAGCGAGCGGTCTTGCGTGGGGCCCCAGGCAAAATCGACCTGGCTTCGACGAAAACTGAGCCCGGTCCATGCGTCCGTGGGCGCCAGGGCGTCATGGCGATACCACCAGACGTTGTCGCCGCTGTCGTCGGCAAACTTCACCTGCAGATCGTTCGGCGACATCGTGCCGCGTACGTCAAAAGACATCGTGAAATTCGACGGCCAGCTGATTGGCAGCTCGCGCTTGAGCATCGCCGCGCCGGAGACACCGTGGAAATCGAAGTCCAGGCAGATGCCTTTGCCCTGGGGACCATCGACGGCACGCAGGTGCGTTTCGATATCGTCCGTGCCCTCGGCGCGCCAGGCCGACGCCTGGCTGAAATCATCCAGCACGCGCCCCGACGCGGATGCGTTGCCCGCCACCAGCAACAAGGCATACGCGGCGGCGCGCCATCCCGTCATCCCTTCACGCTCCCCAGCAGTAACCCTTGCAGGTAGTACCTCTGCAGGGCCAGGAACAACACCAGCACCGGCAGTACCGTCACCACGGAGCCGGCCATCATCAGTTCCGAATCCTGCACATGCTCACGCGAGAGCGATGCCAGCGCGATCGGCAAGGTGTAGTGCTCCTGCCCGGTCAGCACGATCAGCGGCCACATGAAGTCGTTCCATGCGGTGAGAAAGGTGAAGATCGCCAGCGTGACCATGATGGGCGTGAGCAGCGGCATGATGATCTGCACGAAGATGCGCCATTCGCCCGCGCCATCGATGCGTGCAGCCTCGATCAGGTCGTCGGGAATACCGCGCGCGTACTGGCGCACCAGGAAAATGCCAAAGATCGTCGCCATCGCAGGCGCGACCACGCCGGCGTAGCTGTTGACCAGCCCCAGGTACTTCAGCAACAGGAACAACGGAAGCATCGCCACCTGCGCCGGAATCACCAGGCCGCCGAGCAGCGCCTGGAACACGCGCTCACGACCGGCAAAGCGCAGCTTGGCGAAGGCGTAGCCGGCCATGAGATTGAAGGCGAGCGAGAGCACGGTGATCACCGAGGACACCAGCAGGCTATTGAGAAGATAACGACCCATGCCCGCCCGCGCGAACAGCTCGTGGTAATTGCCGAGCGTCGGCCGGGACGGCCACAGCGGCGGCGGCAGTGAACTGGCTTCGCCCGGCACCATGAACGACACGGACAACATCCACAGCAGCGGAAACACGGCGACGGCGGTGCCGCCAATCAGCAGACCGTTGATGACCGCTTTTGACATTCGCTCGCTCATGCCTCGCCCCGCTGGCGCGACGCGCGCAACATCACCGCCGTCACCGCGAACATGATGAGGAACAACAGGAACGCCACCGCGGATGCGGATCCGAGGTTCCACCACTTGAAGCCTTCCTCGTACATCAGGTAGAGCACGCTCACGGTACTTTGCAGCGGGCCACCTTCGGTCATGACGAAAGGCTCGGCGAACAGCTGGAAGTAGCCCGACACGGTGAGGATGCTGACCATCAGCATGGTGGGCGCGAGCATCGGCAAGGTGATGTGCCGGAACTGCCGCCACGGCGACGCACCGTCGATGCGTGCCGCCTCGTAAAGGTCGGCAGGGATGGCCTGCAAGCCCGCGAGGAAGATGATCATGTTGTAGCCGAAGTTCTTCCACACGGCGAACAGAATGATCGTCGGCATCGCCCAGCGCGGATCGCCCAGCCAGTCGACGGGGCTGATGCCGATGAGGCCCAGCGAATAGTTGGCGAGGCCGTACTTGGTGTTGAACAGGTAGCGCCAGATCACCGCGACGGCGACCACGGTGGTGACCACCGGTGCGAAGAGCGCGGTGCGGAACAGCGGCTTCATTCGCGCCAGCGGCGAGTTGAGCAGCATGGCGGCGCCCAGCGACACCACCATCGACAGGGGCACGCCGATCACCACGAAGTACAAGGTGTGGCCGAGTGCCGACCAGAACAGCGGACGATGCAGCAGCTCCCAGTAGTTGCCCAGCGCAACGAAACGCAGATTGCGGAGGTCGGCGAGCGCGTAGAGGTCGAAGTCCGTGAGGCTCAGCGCGAAGGCGGCCAGCACCGGGATGAGGAAGAACAGCGCCAGCACGAGGAGTGCGGGCGTGAGAAACAGCCAGGCGGTGCGTTGCGTGTTCAGGGCGCCACCCTCCCGTGCTCCATCAGCCAGCGACGCTTCTCGAGGATCCGGTCCGCGCGCCGGTCGATTTCCGCCGCCGCCTCATCGATCGAGAGATCGCCGTGCGCCGCCTGCGCGGCCACCAGCTGCATTTCGGTCACGATACGCTCCCATTCGGGAATCGGCGGAGTCGGTTTGACGCGCTCGAGCTGTTCGCGGAAAGCGCGGGCCTTGGGGTCGTTGCGCAGCGCCTCGCCCTCCCAGGAAGACCGGCGCGGCGGCATGTCGCCCAGCAGATCGTAAAGCCGTTGCTGCACTTGCGGACGTGAAAGGAACTCGATCAGCTGCCAGGCCTCGTCCTTGTGGGGCGAGGTACGGAAGATCACCAGGCTGGAGCCGCCGGCATTGGAGGCACCCGGACCATGGGGGCCCGGCAGTGGCGCCGTGTCCCAGTCATCCTGCTGCGAAGCCGGCAGGCGCTTGCGGAACTCGCCGATGTTCCACGGCCCGGAAAGATAAAAGGCGTACACACCGCGCCCGAACTCGGTCCAGGGATTGCCGGCTTCCACGTTGGTGATGGCGGGGGCCTGCCGCTGCCTGAAGGTGTCGACGTAGAAAGTCAGCGCTCGCCTGAAGCCCTCGCTGCGGAAGTTGCCGTAGCGGTTGTCATCGCGCAGCAGCGGTTCGTCCTGTTGCAGCGCCAGCACCAGCAGCTGCTCGAACTCGTTGGTCGGCAGCAGGATGCCCCAGGCGCCACGCTCGGGCTGGCTGAGCGCGGCCAGCATCGCGCGCCATTGCGCCCAGTCTCGCGGGGGAGCGTCAAAGCCGGCTTTCGCCAGCAGGTCGCGGCGGTAGAACAGCAGGCGCGTATCCACGTACCAGGGCACGCCATACAACTGGCCCCCGATGCGGTTGGTCGTCCAGATGTTGGCGAAGTAGTCGCTGGCGTCGATGGTTTTCGAGGCATCCACGCGCGACTGCAGGGGCTCCAGCGCGTCCAGCGCCGCCAGTTCGGGAATCCAGGTGTTACCCAACTGCGACAGGTCCGGTGTCGAGCTCCCGGCGATCGCGGTAAGCAGCTTCTGGTGCGCCGCCGTCAAAGGCAGTTGCTGCACTTTGACGTGGAGGCCGGGGTGCTCCTTCTCGAAGTCGGGAATCAGCTTCGCCACGGCTTCGCCTTCGCGACCGATGGTCCAGAAGGTGAGGGTGCGGGCATCGTCCGTCCTGCTGCTGCACGCCGCCCCCAACGTCATCAAGATCCCCGCGCACAGCCAGGCCGCGGCGTGCCCGGCGCGACGGAACAAGTGTGGTGCGCGGGAAGCCGACGTCATGGCGAGGGCTTCGCCTCCAGCCAGCCGCCGGTGAAGCCGGCGCGTTCGAGGCCCTTGCGGATGTAGGGATTCTTCTTCATCACGTTCCACACGAAGTCGCTGCGCCAGTTCTCGATCATCAGCACGATCGGACCCTGGTCGATGCCCAGGTGCACCGTGTCGACCCAGCCCACGTTGGGCACCAGCTTGCCGGTGCGCAGGTCGGTCTGCGTGTGGAAGCTCAGGTTGAAGGCATCGACGAAGCCGTACTTCGTGTAGATCCACTGGCCGTAGCGTTGTTTCATGTTCTCCAATGCCGGCACGACCACTTCCGGCGCGAAGGCAATGGAACCGGCGGCGGCGGTCGGCACGATGGTGCCGTCGTCGCTGATGTAATCCAGGCCCGCGCCGCGCGCGGTGTAGCCATGGAAGGTGCGCTCGCCATCGGCGCCCTTCACGACGAGGCCGCCGGGGCCGTTGCTGGCCGTGAGGCCCCAGACGTTTTCGCCATAACCGGTCCACTTAGCCGGATTGGCGATCGCGTAGGCGCGCTGCGCCAGCGTCGCGCGGCGACTGTTTTCGAAGTAGTCCAGATCCTTGTCGCGACTCCACGCATCGCGGATGCCGCGGAAATCCACCCACACATGGCTGTACTGGTGGCCGAACATCGGCGCGAAGTTGAGGAAGGTCTGGCCGTAGAACTCGCCCCACTTCTTGTCGTACTTGGCCGACCAGGCCTTCCACGCGTCATCGCCGATCGGATGCGTGGGCGAGCCGAGCGCCAGGATGTACACCAGCATGGCTTCGTCATAGCCCTGCCAGTCGTAACCGATGAACTTGCCGCCCGGTGTCCAGCCCATGCTGATCAGCGGCTTGCGCACTTGCGCCCAGGTCCATTCGACGCGGCGGTAGATGTCGTCGGCCAGCTGGCGGATTTCCTTCTCCTGCGCGGTGTCGCGGTCGTAGTACGACTGCGCGAACAGCACGCCGCCAAGCAGCAGCGTCGTGTCGACGGTCGACAGTTCCACCCAGCGCGCTTCGCGCTTGCCCGTTTCCATGTTGAGGAAGTGATAGAAGAAACCGTGGAAGCCGGTGGCGTCGTCTTCGCTGTCGTTTTGCGGCGCATCGTGGAAAAAGCGCAGCGTCGCAAGCGTGCGTTCAACGGCCTGGTCGCGCGTGACGTAGCCGCGCTCCACGCCTACGCCGTAGGCGGTCAGACCGAAACCCACTGCGGCAATGCTGGCGAACGACTTCGTCGGATAGTGATCGGGAATCAGGCCGTTCTGCGTATTGGCGCTGTCCCAAAACCAGTCGAAGGTGCGCTTCTCCAGGTCGTCGATCATCGGCGGCACCTTGCCCTGCGTCATCGGCGCGGCCTGCCTGGCGGCTTTTGCCGGCGCGGCCTGCACGGCGGCACCGGCCAGTCCGACCAGCAGCGCGGTCACCATCAGGGCCGTCTTGGGAAGGATGCGTGCGGATCTCGTGAGTGCGGTCATGGCGAGGCCTTTGCGTGATGCGGATGGTGCTCCGGTGAGCACAGGAAACAAGCGCTGCGTGAACGTAAACGTTTACATACCAGAGCCAGAAAAAGCCCGCCAGAGACGGGCTCGAGGAAAAGGGGACCCTTCCGCCGATGTCCTGGCGGAAGGGCCTGGGGAGAGCCATCAGAAGCTGTAGCGGGCGCCGATCTGGAAGCGGCGGGAGAGGTTTGGATCGGCCGACGTCAGCTTGCCGAACGTCGGGCTGTAGTAGTTCAGGTCGTAACCGTTGTCGTTGGGTACGTCGCGGTTGAAGACATTCATCACGTCCAGGCGAAGCTCCAGCGCCTGGTTCTCGCCCCAGCGGAATTCCTTGGCGATCGACAGATCCAGGTTCACGTACTTCTTGCCGTACTTGTCCCAGTGATAGAACGAGCAGTTGTAGTCGCAATTCGCGCTGCTCTTGAACACGTCGAAGGGCAGGCCCGAGCCATAGGTGAAGATGCCGGTCAGGCGCGTATCCCAAGGGCCGGTTACGATACCGTTGGCCACGAGGTGGTGCTTTTCGCCGACGTGGCCACCCGGATAGCCAGCAGGCGACACGTAGTCGAGCGAGTAGTTGTCGTTACCTTGCTGACGCGCGTCCTGATAGGTGTAAGCCAGGCCGACACCCCAGCCGGAGGCCTTGGTGTAGGGCTTGTCGATGCCGATCAGCACGCTGCTCGACTGCGTCTTCTTGTAGACGTTGTGCAGCACCACGCCATACGGGCTGCCGGGCAGGTTGTTCAGGACGAAACCCGGCGCCACAACGCGGTTCCACGCCCACGTGAACTGGTCATAGCCCAGCACGCGCGCCAGCGTCAGCGAGCCGGTCCAGTCGCCCCACACCTGGCGCACGCCCAGGCTGAACTGATCGGTGTGCGGCGGACGCGTCTTGTTGTTGACCGCATCGATTTCCGTGCCAAAGCCGGCCACGCCCTGCGCGATCAGGCCATCGAGGCCGGCCTTGGACAGATAAGCCGGGTTCCACGCGATCGTCCCGGCCTTGGTCGGATTGCCGTTGGCATCGGGCGGGCTGAAATAGAACGTGTAGTTGGGCACCGCTGCGTGGATGGCTTCCTGTGCGATCCAGTCGAACGGCGTGCGGTCGTAGTAGCGACCGGCACCGCCGAAGATCGTCGTGCTCTGGTCACCGTCGCCGCTGACGTCCAACGAGAAACCGAGGCGCGGCTGGATGGCGCCCTTGTACCCGGACCGGTTGTTGCCGTTGGAGATGTTGTTCTGCAGTCCCAGGTATTCCAGCGTCGGGATCTGCGCCGCAGGCGTCACGTAATCCTTGTTGAGTGCGTTGGTCTCGTAATCCCAGCGCAGGCCCAGGTTCAATTGCAGGCGCTGGGTGACATCCCAGTCATCCTGCACGTAGGCACCGAACTGGTTGGTGTGCAGGTTGGCGTTGGCGCCCAGCGGTGAATACACCGCGCGATACGGACTGTCGAAGCCGCCCGGATAGTTCGCGCCTTCCTGGTAGTAGAACGACGGCACGGCGTTGTTGTTCTGCTCCACCGTGATGCCATAGGCGGCGTACTTGATGCCCATTTTCACCGTGTGCTGGCCATGCCAGTTGAGGTCGGTGAAGGTGAGGTCATCGCGCAGCGTGCGCTGGTTCTGGCCCTTGTTCTGCATGTTCACGGCACCGCCGATCACGGCGATGTTGTTCTCGTAGGTCTGCTGCGGCACGTCCGGTTCGGCGGCGGAGGGATTCCACTTGGCCTGGCCCGCATCGAGCATCAGGTCGTTGGTCCAGCCGTCGCCGCGCGACTGCCATTTCACCAGCAGGTCGTCGACGCGGTTCTTTCGATCGGTGCGCGCGCTGTAGGTCGTTGCGCCGCCAAAGCCCAGCACCTCGTTGTCGCGACGGGTGGTCAGGCTCATGTCGACGTTGTTGTCCTGGTTCACCTGCCAGCTCAACTTGCCGAAGAACGTCTTCTCGTGGAACGGCGCCGGGAAGGTACCGTTGTATTGCGCGAAACGCGGGTCGCCGGTCTGGACGGTGTTGTTGCCCACGTCCTTGCGCTCGTCGTAGTTCACGAAGAAGGTCAGCGCATCTTTCAGCACCGGGCCGCCGAGCGAGAAGCCGCGCTGCTCACGACGGTAATCGGGTTTCTCGACGTTGTTCTTCTTGTCGAACGAGTCCTGGGAGATCATCGACTTGTTCTGGAAGTAGTCGTACACCGAACCATGGAATTCGTTGGTACCGGACTTGGTCACGGCAGTGATGATCGCCGTGCCGGCTTGTTCGTACTCGGCCTTGTAGTTCTGCGTAAGTACGCGGAATTCCTGCACGGCTTCCTGTGAAAACGGATTGCCGCGCGTGGAATCCTGGCCGGCCACGCCGCCCTTGAGCACGTTGTTCTTCAGGCTGGCGCCATCAATGAAAACGTTTACATTCTCAGCTGATTGACCGCCTGCGGAGAAGGTCTTCGAGTTGGGGTCGCGCGACACGGTGACGCCCGGCACGAGCTTGGCGAAATCAAGGAAGTTGCGCTCGTTCTGCGGCAGCGTATTGATCTGCGTCTGGCTGATGTTGGTGCCCACCTCGGACGTGCGCGTCTCGATCAGCGCAGCGCTTACCGTGACACCCTGCAGGTTCGCTGCATTCGCCTCGGCAGCCGACGGTGCGGCAGTGGGTTCGAGGTTGAGCGTGAGCGCCTGGCCAACCTGGACGGTCACATCGCGGCTCAGGCCCGTGCCTTTGGCTTCGATGCGGTAGTTGCCGGGCGGCAGGCTGGGCAGCGTGTAGTTGCCATTGGCGCCAACCTGCGCGCGAATGGTGAAGCCGTTTTTCAGGTTGGTCGCGACGACTTCGCTGGCCGTCTGGCCGGAAGGTGCGCCGACATGGCCGCGTATCGTCGCCGTGCTGTTCTGCGCGAAGCCGGCGGTCGGCAACAAGACGGCGGTAGTGAGCAGGCCGGCCAGGGCCAGCGAGATATGACGGGACAAAGCGTGTTTGCTTGCCATGGCACCCTCCCTCAAGGGTCGAACAAAAGTGGTGGTTTGGTCTGTTCTTATTGCCCGGAGCGCATCGGTTGCATGCGTTCCATCGAGAGCCGCATCCCCCTTGGACGCGCTCCGTATCCGGCTCAGTCCCTTGGCCGCTTTTGCTCAGCGCGGCGGCGCCGTCGAGGCGCGCACCATGAGTTCAGCGCTCACGCGCACATGCGTGCGTGGCGCGGGGTTGTCTTCGTGATCGTCAATCTGGGCGGTCAGTTGTTCGAGCGCTTCACGGCCCAGGTCGGCAATGCGCACGCGCACCGTCGTCAGCGCAGGACTCACGTAGCGCGCCATCGGCACGTCATCGAAACCTGCCACGGCGATGTCTTCGGGAATGCGCAGCCCCGCATCGCGAATGGCGGCCATGCAACCGATCGCCATCATGTCGTTGGCGGCGAACACCGCGTCGGGCCGTGGCGACATGGCGACCAGCGCCTGTCCTGAGCGATAGCCGGATTCTTCGTTGAAATCGCCCGGCAAGACGATGGGCACCATGGCCCGTTCGGTGAGCACGGCGTGGTACGCACGCTCGCGTTCGGCGACGTCGCGATTACTGGCCGGCCCCTGGATGAATGCGATGCGCTGATAACCCGCGTCCGCCAGGTGCTCCACCATCAGGCGTGCGCCGCCGGAGTTGTCGACCGAGAGCGCGGCGTAATCGTTGCCATCGATCAGGGTGTTCATCAGCACGGTGGGCAAGCCCGCTGGCAGGTTCTGGCGCAGGAAGGCCGCGTCGGCGTGGGGCGACATCACCAGCAGGCCGTCGACACGGCCCTGCATCGCGCGCAGCGCCGTCGCCGCTTCGGCGGCACCGTCATGCGAACTGGACACCAGCAGCTGCAGGCCATGCGTGCGCGCTGCCAGGTCGATGCCGCGAATCAGCTCGGAGAAGAACTCGCCATAAAGGTCGGGCAGCAGCGCGCCGATCGTATGGGTACGGCGGGTGATCAGGCTGCGGGCCGCGCCATGGGGGATGTAGCGCAGACGGGCGGCGACTTCGCGGATGCGCTCGAGGGTCTCGGCGGTGACACCGCCATGGCCGTTGAGGGCGCGGGAGACCGACGCCACCGACACCTTTGCCTCGCGCGCCACGTCTTTGATCGTTACGCCCACGCCTGCCGCTCCGGATGCGTGCGGAGAGATCCGCCCTCAATTCAACGTAAACGTTTTCATTGGCGTTTGTAAAGCTTTTGGAAATCAAAGGGTTTGCTGCGATGCAAAAACTTGCCGCGAGGGAGGAATCAGGCTCGACGGGCCGTGCGACAGCCCTTGACGGGCGCGACAGCCAGGGCTTGCGACGTGGATCGCATGACGCGATGCACCAATGGCACGGGAAATGCTGGTTAATTTTTAAGCAAATAGGCCGTTCGAAGGACTGGAAAAATGCATAAGTTCGGCGTTAAATGTCGGTTAATACAAGCGGTGCCCGGCGGATGTAGCCTTATCCTCCGACGTAGTCAAGAAACATCACATAATTCGTTGTTTTTACTTATATGAACGCCCTGATACTCGTCATAGCCTTTGGTCTGTTCGCCTTTGTCGCGACCGCAGTCAAGCGCGTGCCCGCCGGCCAGGTGTTCAGCGTCTACCGCCACGGCCGTCCCCGCGGCCTGCTTCAGCCCGGCACCCATTTCCTCTTGCCGGTGATCGACCGCGTCGGTCATCGCATCGACCTGGGTGGTCGCGTGCTGCGCTTCCAGGAGCCGGCCGGCAGCCACGACGTCCGTGGCACGGTGTACTGGCAGGTGCTGGAGCCCGAACGCGCCGATCCGGTGATCGAACAGGCTGACCAGCTGATCCGCGGTGGCGCCGTCGCC
The DNA here is from genome assembly GCF_004322705.1 of Dyella terrae. Lineage (NCBI taxonomy): Bacteria > Pseudomonadati > Pseudomonadota > Gammaproteobacteria > Lysobacterales > Rhodanobacteraceae > Dyella > Dyella terrae. The sequence goes on from NZ_SIZZ01000004.1 coordinate 171,499, forward strand.
GCCCTGCGCGAACAGCCTGAAGTGAGCGACAGCGATCGTCGCGATCTTGGCGTGCGTTTGAAGGCGGCGATGAACCAGGCGCTGCGCGAGCGCGGCATGATGGTGACGCGCGTGGAGCTGGAAGTCGCCTGAGTCTTCGTATGCGCGAGGCCGCCCCAGAGCGCCCGCGAAACAAGGGGTATTCGGCCCGCTTCGGCGGGCTTTGTTTTTTGTGGGGGGACGCCTCGCTGCGCGAGGCGGTGAATTCGCCCGCTGTGCGGGCTGTGAACGGTGAACGGATCAAAGCGGCCAACCGTAGTGCTGCTGCTTTTACTGTTCCCCGTTCCCCGTTCCCCGTTCCCCGTTCCCCGTTCCCCGTTCACAGGCGGCGCCAGCCGCCGGCTTCACCCCTATAATTCCGCGCCCATCGATATCCTCAGCCTCCCATGACCGATCGCGCCCCTCTCCAACGCCTGCTCGAACAAGGCATCCAGGCTCTCGGCCTGACCCTGCCCGACGGCGCGGTGGAGCGCCTGCTCGATTATCAGGCCCTACTGGCGCGCTGGAACGCGACCTATAACCTCACGGCCGTGCGCGATCCGCAGGAAATGATCACCCGCCACCTCCTCGATTCGCTGGCGATCCTGCCCTACGTGCAGGGCCAGACCCTGGCCGATTTGGGTACCGGTCCTGGCTTGCCGGGCATCGTGCTGGCAATCGCGGCGCCCGGCAGGGATATCCTGTTGGTGGATTCGAACGGCAAGAAGGTGCGCTTCCTGCGCGAAGCGATCCGCTCGCTCAAGCTCGAAGGCGTCCGCGCCGTGCAGTCGCGCGTGGAAGAGGTGCAAGGCCAGTTCGACTGCGTAACCGCCCGCGCGTTCGCCACGCTGGAAGACATGCTCGGCTGGGGTGGCCACCTGCTGGCGCCCGACGGCATTTGGCTGGCGATGAAGGGCCGGCAGCCCGACGACGAGTTCGGCGGCATCCCGGAGGGCTTTGCCGTACGCCAAGTGGCTGATCTGAAAGTGCCCGGATTGGACGCGGAGCGTCACCTGGTGGTGTTGGGTCGCGCCTGAGTTGCGGCGGTGCCGCACGGAAATCGGCGATTTTTGATGTCGGTCGGGCCTCGACGCGAAGGGCAATCTCCAAAACTGTGAGCTTCGTCGGCCTGGGTGTGCGGGGTCTCCCCACACGTCCTCCCGCGTCTGAACGCCCACCCAACCGGCCCCGGCTGTTACTCTAGCCCCCCTTTCCAACCATCGACCACGACGATTCCATGGCACGCATCATCGCTGTCGCCAATCAGAAGGGCGGCGTCGGCAAGACCACGACCGCCGTCAATCTCGCCGCAGCACTCGCTGCCGCGAAGCGCCGCGTCTTGCTGATCGATCTCGATCCGCAGGGCAACGCGACCATGGCGTCGGGCGTGGACAAGCGCGTTGCCAAGCCCAACGGCTGCGAAGTGCTGCTCGACGAAGCGCCGCTGCACAAGGCCATCGTCACCACCGAAGCGCATTACGACCTGCTGCCGGGCAATGGTGATCTGACGGCCGCCGAGCTCAAGCTGATGGACGCCATTGCGCGCGAAAGCCGGCTCAAGGAACAGCTGGCCAAGGTGGATGACAAGTACGACACGATCCTGATCGACTGTCCGCCGACCCTGCACCTGCTCACGCTCAACGCGTTGACTGCGGCGCATGGCCTGCTGATTCCCGTGCAGTGCGAGTACTTCGCCCTGGAAGGCCTGTCGAGCCTGCTCGACACGGTCAAGGCCGTGCGCCAGCGCCTGAATCCAAACCTCGAGATCGAAGGCCTGCTGCGCACCATGTACGACGTGCGCAACAACCTCGGCAACGAAGTGTCGGCGCAGCTCACCCAGCATTTCGGCGACAAGGTGCTGCGCTCGATCATTCCGCGCAATGTGCGCCTGGCTGAAGCGCCCAGCCACGGCCAGCCCATTCATCTCTACGACCGCAGTTCGCGTGGCGCCATCGCCTACATCGGCCTCGCCGGCGAGATCATCCGCCGCGAGCGCGGCATGGCGGCCGGGCAGGCGCACGATGCGTTGCCGGTGCCGCTGCATGACGACAGCGACAGCGAAGCGGCCTACGACGCCGCTGACATTCATCAGGAGTAAGCATGGCCGCAGCGAAGAAACGAGGCCTCGGACGCGGGCTCGATGCCCTGCTTGGCGGCGGTGACGAGGGTGCTCCCTCGGTGATCGAACAGGAAGGCGAGCTGCGCATGCTCCCCATCCAGTACATCAAGCCGGGCCAGTACCAGCCGCGCCGTCACTGGAACGACGAAGCCCTCGACGAACTCGCCGCGTCCATCAAGGCCCAGGGCCTGATCCAGCCGGTTGTCGTCCGCGCACTCGGCCACAACAGCTACGAGCTCATCGCCGGCGAACGTCGCTGGCGCGCCGCGCAGCGCGCGCAGATGAGCGAGATCCCCGCCCTGGTCAAGGACGTGCCCGAAGTGGCCGTGCCGGCCATGGCTCTGATCGAGAACATCCAGCGCCAGGACCTCACCCCGCTGGAAGAAGCCGACGCGCTCAAGCGCCTGATCGACGACTTCGACCTCACGCACCAGCAGGCCGCCGATGCCGTCGGCCGCTCACGTGCCGCCGTGTCGAACCTGCTGCGCCTGACCGAGCTGCCGAATTCCATCAAGAAGCTCCTCGACGAAGGCAAGCTGGAAATGGGCCACGCCCGTTGCCTGCTCACCTTGCCCGAGCGCGATGCCGAAGGCCTCGCACTCGAAGCCGCGCGCAACGGCTGGAGCGTGCGCGAACTCGAAGAAGCCGCTCGTCGTGCGCAGACTGAGCCCAAAGGCAAGGCCAAGGGCGCGCCCGCGCGCGATCCCAACATCGCCGATCTCGAACGCCAGCTGGCGGAACGTTTCGCCACGCGCGTGGAGCTCGCGCATGGTCGCGGTGGCCGCGGCAAGCTCGTGATTCACTATCACAGCAACGACGAGCTGGAAGGGATCCTCGGAAAGATTCGCTGAGGCGGGTTTTCCGGGCGTCTTATCGTCACCGTCGCGCTTCGGGCGCCGACCGGCCTGCGGCAAAAGGACGACGGTGAGGGTGGGTTAGGGCAAGGGGCTGCGGCAACCGTCATGCCTTTCAGCCCACCTCCCGCACTCACCGAATCCTCAATACGACGCGACCGCCACAATCCCCTGCCGCTTCTGCGGCAGCGCGATCTCGACGTGCATGTTCGGCCGCGTGAGCGGCATGACATCCATCACCGTCTGCACCGCGCGCTTCCATCCCACGCGGGACCGTTGGTAAGTCGGCACCCGCTTCGCCTTGGCCACCACGAAATCCGGGGACAGCAAGCCAAAGTAGCGTTTCACTTCGCCAAGGCTGTACTCCTTCCAGTGGTGCGCATAGTTGCCCACCCCGATGACGTCCTCCACGGGGAGGCCGCCGCCGCGACCGGCAAGAAAACGAAGCGGTCGCCACGCCCTGCCGCGCCAGGAGTAGTAGTTGGGCGTGGTCACGATGATCCGGCCACCAGGCGCCAGGATGCGATAGATCTGTTTCCAGAACGCGATCGGGTTGAAGGTGATGTGCTCCAGGATCTCGGTGAAGAGCACGACGTCCGCCGAGTCATCCGGCAGAGCCGACAAGTCGGTCGCCGAGCCCAGGTCCGCACAACCGAGCAACCGGATGTTCGCCGCGCTGGCGGCCCTGCGGACGTTTTCTTCAAGGAACAGCGCCGGAAATTCCACCGCAGTGATGGCATACCCGCCGCGGCTCCAGATCAACGCCTGGTGCAGCCAGTGAGCGCCGATATCGAGGACGCGGCGCCCACCCTTCCAGTCGCCGTCGAATTCGTGGAACGTCTTCCTGAATCGTTCGAAGTGGTCGGAGAAATAGACCTCCGGCGTGCCTCCGTGTTCGCGGAAAAACGCCAGACACTCCTCTCGGGATACTTCCATGGCCATTCAGTCCTGGAGGCGTCCCCGCCTCATTCCGGGCAGGCATTTAACGACATCCGACAGAATCGTGGAACCAGCGGATCGACGATTCCGATGGATGAGTGACCATCCCGGCGACGTGGCCGGGCGTGGCCCCGGGCGCCCGGGGAAACCCGGTCAGGTCGCCATTCAACCCATCCCCGCGCCATCCCCGCTAGAATGCGCCCCCAAGGCGCATCGCCTCCCTTTTAGCAAGCAAAGGCCTCCCCCATGCCACAGCTCTCCGTCGTCGTGCCGGTGTTCAACGAGCGCGACAACATCCCTCCGCTCCTGGCCGAGATCGCCGGTGCCCTGCGCGGCAAGGTGGATTTCGAGATCGTGTACGTGGACGACGACTCCAGTGACGACAGCCGCCAGGTGCTGGGCAACGAGAAGGCGAAGTACCCCGAGCTGCGCGTGATCCATCACGTGAGCCGCAGCGGCCAGAGTACGGCGGTGTGGAATGGCGTGCGTGCAGCGAAGGGCACGTGGATCGCCACGCTCGATGGTGATGGCCAGAACGATCCGGCCGATATCCCCAAGCTGCTGGCCGCGCGTGATACCGCCGGTCCGCGCGTGCGCCTGTTCGCCGGCTGGCGCACGACGCGCCGCGACAGTTTCAACAAGCGCATCTCCTCGAAGATCGCCAACGCGGTGCGTTCGCGCATGCTCAAGGACGCCACCCCGGACACCGGCTGCGGCCTGAAGCTGTTCGAGCGCGACGTGTTCCTGCGCCTGCCGTATTTCGACCACATGCATCGCTACCTGCCGGCGCTGGTCAAGCGCGCCGGGTACGAAAGTCAGAGCGTGCCGGTCGGCCATCGCCCGCGCACCGCCGGTACCTCCAAGTACGGCATGCTTGATCGCCTGTGGGTGGGTATCGCCGACCTGCGTGGCGTGGCATGGCTCATGCGCCGTGGCAAGGTCACGGAAGTCGAAGAGCTCTGACGCCGGCCATCCCCACGCTTCGTTGACGCACTGCGGCCTACGGTAGAAGACCGCCCACCGTCCGGCGTCGCCCATGAGCATCCAGATCAAGCGTGTCTACGAGCCCGCAGCCAAGAACGACGGCTATCGCGTGCTGGTGGATCGCTTGTGGCCGCGCGGTTTAAAGAAGGAAGACGCCGCGCTCGATGCATGGGCCAAGGAAGTGGCGCCGTCCACCGCGCTGCGCCATTGGTTCAACCACGATCCCACGCGTTGGGACGTGTTCCGCCATCGCTATGCCACCGAGCTGGACAAGCACGCCGAGTTCTGGCGCCCGTTGGCCGAGCACGCCTCGCGCCACCGGGTCACCCTGCTCTACGGCGCCAAGGACGAGGACCACAACAACGCCATCGCGTTGAAGACCTACCTCGAAGACTGGCTCAAAGGGCACGGCCCTCATTGATGTGGTGCAGCGGTTGCCATTGTTCGAGCACCGTACGCGCACGCTCGCGCCCCAGCTCGATCAGTTCACGCGCACGATAGAACTCGTACGCCATGGAAATATTGCGCGGTAGCTGGATCAGCAGGTCCGGTGCATAGGCGGCCAGGCGAAGGCGCGCCAGATTGGCCTGCATCAGGTCCATCGATTGCGTCAGCAGATCGAGCATGCCGAGGTCGCGCACCTTGGGCTCGGACTCATGCGCTTCGCTGTGCGGCATCAGGCGACCGACGAACTCACTGATGCGATGCGCATAGCCCTGGGAAACCTCCGCGGGTGCCGCGGCCGTGGTTTCCGGCGCGCTTACCGCGATCGGGCCATCGACGCTGACGGCGAACAGATAGTCCGCCGGCTCGCGGATCAGCGGCGTCACCGGCACCGGATTGAGCAACCCGCCGTCGACCAGCAGGCGACCGTCCATGCTGTAGGGGCGAAATACCGTCGGAATGGCGATCGAGGCGCGAATGGCGTCGAACAGCGAACCGCGCGTCAACCACACCTCGCGTTCGCGCTCCAGGTCCGTGGCCACCGCCGTGTAGGCCAGCGGAAGTTCTTCGATCAGGCGGTCGCCAATCAGCTCCCGCATGGTGCCGATGATGCGCTCGCCCTTGATCAGGCCACCGCCGGAAAAGGTCCAGTCGACCAGTTTGAGCACATCCATTTTCGCCAGCGCCGACACCCAGTCCCGATAGGCATCCAGCTTGCCCGTCGCGTAGACGCCGCCGATCAGCGCACCCATCGACGTGCCCGCGATCGCGGTGATCTCGTAACCCTGCCGGAGGATTTCCTCGATGGCGCCGATGTGAGCCAGCCCTTTCGCGCCGCCGCCGCCGAGGGCGAGGGCGACGGTGGGCTTGCGCGGGACAGAAGCGGTTTCGCTCGGAAGCGTGGCAACGGACATAAGGACGAGGAAGGCCTGGAGTCAGAGGGCGGCGCGAACGCCAGTGCGTGGACCGGCGATGTCGGACCGGCCCAGCATACCGTTTCTGGCCCATGCCACCGGCCACCCCCTGCACCGGCCCTTCGTTCGGACCGGCTCCGGTCCCGCCTTATTTCGGCGGCTGCTGATAACCGCCAAGCGCCAGCTGCAGCTGGATCTTGGTCTCCTCGCGCAGTGACAGCGGCGCCACGATCTCCGCATCCGGGCCGTACTTGAGCACGTCCATCAGCAGTTCCTTGGAGTTGGAATACGGCACCTGCAGCTCGTAGCGACCGTCGGGCAGCCACTCGCCCTTCTGCTGCGAATGCCAGTGCTCGTCGGCGACCCAGCGCGCGGCATGCTGGGAGAAGCGGATGGTCGCCCAGGCCTTGGGCTTGCCGGCGAAGATGCCGTAGCTGGAGGCGAGCATGTCATTGAGTTCGGCCTCGGGCACGTCACGGGCCGGCGCATCCAGCGCTGTCGGATCGGCGATGCGATCGACCGCGAAACTGCGCAGCGCCTCGCGATCGTGGTCCCACACGTCCAGGTACCAGTTGTCGCGGTAATGGGTCAGGCGTTGGGGCGAGACCGTGCGCATGCTGTCGGAATTGGTGGTGCGGGCGCGGTAGCGGAAGCGGATCTGGCGGCGCTCAAGCACGGCGCCGGCGACGATGCGGAAGACCTGCTGATCAAGCTTGCGCTCTCCCCAGGCAATCACGCGAATGCGCTCGATCGGCAAAGCCTTGCCGCTGCCCTGGTCGGACAGCAGGTGCTCGATGCGCGCCTTGAAGGGTGCCAGCGCCCCGGCCAGCACGCCCGGGCCGCTGCGGCCGATCAGTTCGTTGAGCGCCAGCAAGGCGGCCAGTTCGTCCGAGGTCAGCCAAAGGCCGGGCAACTCGAAGCGTTCGCCTTCGCCCGCCGCGTAGCGGAAGGCGGCGTGGTCGCCACCCGCGCTTTCGATCGGGGCGCCCAGGGCGTCGCGCAGGAACGCCACATCGCGATAGAGCGTGGCGCGCGAGCACTCCAGCTCATCCATCAGGCGAGGAAGGGGCACGGGATAGTGCGCCGACTTCAGCAGGCGATGCAGGGTAAGAATACGTTCGTAACGGTCCATGGCGACACTGCCGACGCTGAAAACCGACCTAGGATGCGCACCGCCTGTCGTTGCCGCAAGTACGCTTTTGGCACGGCTGGTGGGGACGGAAAGACACTGATCGCCAACCATCTCGCTACGCACGTGAAAGCTAAGGCAAAACCCAGTTGAACGGACACTCAATTCACGCGGCCGGTGCTTGCAAGGACGTCAGCGGGGAACGATCTTCCTTATGCGATGGTCATTCCATGGCGGCCGCCCGAAGCTAAGTAATCCCCTGCAAGGAATGGCAGAGCTCACGTACATGCCGGCAAATCCCCCTACGCCCGCCCCGGTTCGACCCCGGTCTTCACGGCACCAGGCACTGTTCATGGCCACGCGCATGTTGGCCATGAGCGGTTATGGACTGTGGGTTTGGCTCGGCCTGGGGCTTGCGGTGGGCGTATTTCCGGCCGGCCGCGGCGATACGCTGGTGCCGCTGGCCTGGGGTGGTGCGCTGATTGGGTTGGGGCCTTTGCTGGCCTGCCTCCCCTGGATTGGCCTGCCCGAATGGCTGGGTTGGCGCTTTGGTCGGCACAGTCGCCCTACCGCAGAAGGCCTCATCGCCCTGGCGGCCTTTCTGCCGATGATGGCGGTCGCCGGGCTCGCCCGCGGCGACAACCTGTTCTGGGCCACCCGTCTTTCGGGAGGCGCGCTCGCCGCGCTTAGCCTGGTCACCCTGGTCTACGCGATGCGTCTCCCGCGAACGTCGGTTCGCGGATGGGGTCCGGTCTTCGCCGCCTCGGCTGGTCGCATGGTTGCCGCGCTCTATTCGGGCGGGCTGTGGTTGTTTGCCATGGCCCAGGGAGGCGAAGACGCACCCGGGCTCTGGATCGCCCTGGTCCAGTTGGTGACCGTGGTCGCCGGCGTCCTGGACGCCATACGGTGGCGTGCGCTGTGGCGCTCGAAAGTGTCGACAACATCGGCGAAAAGACGCCAAACGCGGGCGCGACACATGCTTTCCGGCCTGCTTGTCTATGTCCTTCCCGGCGTGGTCCTGTTGCTGACGCCCTGGGGTGTCGGCCACACCTGGCTGGCCACCCTGGCTGCCGTGGGATGCGTCCTAGGGAAGAGTCTTGATCAAGACCTGTATCATAGGAGCCTGGCGCGCGCGGACTCTCATCTCAGTCCAGCCTGAGTGGCTTTGCAAAGCCATTCGCCTCGATCCAAAACCCCCGATTCATTACAAGTTCAAGCCTTTCCGTTAAGGTTGGGGCTTACATTTGCTTAACGAAATGCGGATAAATCCCATGAGAAAGATTCTCTTTACCGGCCTCGTGGTTGCCGGTTTCGCCAGTTTTGGCGTTCACGCCCAGGACGCGTCGACCTCGACGTCCGACAGCAGCAATGCCGCCAGCAACGGTGGCTGGAGCGGTTCGGGCGAGTTCGGCTTCGCCTCCGCCCGCGGTAACTCGCGCACTGAAAACGCCAACGCCAAGCTCGGCCTGAACCAGGAAAACGAGCTGTGGAAGAACAACTTCTTCCTCAACGGCGTGCGCTCGAAGGGCGACACGACCATCGTCGATTCCAACGGCCAGGAAATCAAAAAGCTCACCACCACCGCCAACCGTTACGACACGGGCGCCTCGGTGGGTTACAAGCTCGACCCGCGCAGCTACATCGTCGGCGCCGCCCGTTACGAGCATGACGACTTCGGCGCCAACCTGTGGCAGGGCATCGTGTCGATCGGTTACGGCTACGTGGCCCTGAAGACCGAGCGCACGGAGCTGTCGTTCGAAGCCGGCCCCGGTTACAAGCGCTACCGCCCCGCCAACACCGACGTGGTCGACCCGGTAACCGGCGTAAATACCGAAGTGCGCCAGCCGACCGAAAGCGAAGTCGTCGGCCGTGGCCTGATCAACTACAAGTACCGCCTCACCGACAACACGGCACTGGAAGACACGCTGCTGGTCGAAGCGGGCTCGAAGAACCAGTATTACCAGAACGACATCGGCCTCTCGGTCAGCATGACCAAGAAGATGGCGCTCAAGCTTGGCTACCAGGTCCGCTACAACAGCGACACGCAGCCGGGCACGAAGAACACCGATACGTTGATGACGACGAACCTGGTGTACAACTTCTGAGTGGTCAGGGCCGCTGCGCGGCCCTGAGGGGGGGCGCCCCGCTTTGCGGGGCTGTAAACGGTAAACAGTAAGAGCAGGGTCGGGCAAATGTTCGCCCGCTCTTACCGTTTACCGTTCACAGCGCCAAAGGCGCGACCCACCCGGGCGCGTCAGCGCCCGACTCCCTTCACGTAAGTATCGAACAGCTCATCGATGCGACGGTATTCGTCGAACCACGAATCCGGATGCACGAAGCCGTGTCGCTCCATCGGGTACAGCGACATCCAGAAGTTCTTCTTGTGCAGTTCGATGAAGCGCTGGTACAGGCGGATGGAGTCGCTGGCCAGCACGTTGTCGTCGATCAGGCCGTGCTGGATGATCAGCGCGTCCTGCAACTTGTCGGCGTATTCGATCGGCGAGCTGGCGGCGTAAGCCTCCGGGTCGAGTTGCGGATCGTTGAGGATGTTGGAGGTGTATTCGTGGTTGTAGGTGGTCCAGTCCGTCACCGGACGCAGGGCCGAGCCCGCCGCGAATTCGCCCGGTGCGCGCAGCAGCGCCATCAGCGTCATGAAGCCGCCGTAGCTGCCACCGTAGATGCCCACGCGCTTCGGATCGACGCCGTGGTTCTTCACCAGCCACGCCTTGCCGTCCAGCAGGTCTTCCAGTTCCGGATGACCCATCTGGCGATAGATCGCCGTGCGCCAGTCGCGGCCGTAGCCTTCGGAGGCGCGGTAGTCCATGTCGAGCACGACATAGCCCTTCTGCACCAGCAAGTTGTGGAACATCTGCTCGCGGAAGTAGTTGGACCAGCCCAGCGTGACGTTCTGCAGGTAACCCGCGCCGTGCACGAAGATCACCGCCGGACGCGACGCCGCCGCGCCCGCATCGGCCGGGCCGTAGTACTTCGCCCAGATCGTGCCCGCGCCGTGGCTGGACGCCACCGGCACCATCTGCGGCGCGATCCACTGGCGCGCGGTGAAGGCGCTCTTCATGGTGTTGGTCAGGTCACGCGACGCGCCACCTGAGGCATCCTGCACCGCCAGCTGCGGCAGCACGTAAGGCGACGAATGGAGCACGCCCAGCTGCTTGCCATCAGGCGAAAGCACGAAATCGTCCATGCCCTGGAACTGCGTGACACGCGTGAGCTGGCCACCGTTGGCCGGTACGCGATACACGTCATAGCTGTACGGTGCGGCCTGGTTGGTGCGCACATAGAACCACTGGCCATCCTCGCTCAACACCGGGTGGCTCGTCTCGAACTTGCCCTCGGTGAGCGCGCGCGCCTTGCCGCCGGCCGGCTTCACGTACAGATGCGACCAGCCGCTTTCCTCGCTCATGTACCAGAGCGTGCGGTTGTCGTGCAGGAAACCGAAGTCGTTGAAGTTCCAGTTGATCCACGCCTTGTCGGTGAGGCGGTGCTGGGTAACCAGCTGGTGATTGCCGAAGTCGACCGTCGCGATCCAGCGATCCTTGTTGTCGATCGCGCGCAGCTGCACGGCCACGTTCTGGCCGTCGTCGCTCCACACGATGCCACCGCCACCGCCGTCATCCGCATCGGAAATGATGCGCACGGCGCGCAGGTCCGGCGCCTTCAGTGCCTTGGCCTGGTCGGCCTGGCCATCCTTCTCCAGCGACGCGATGGTGCGCGCGCGGATGTCCTTCAGCGGATCGTCCTTGATGCCCGGCAGCGCATCGGTCTTCAGCGGATACGACTTGCGGCCCGCCAGGTCCACCAGCATCAGCGACTGTGGCGCCGGATCGTTGCGACCGACGTAGACGCGCGTCGACTGCTGCTCGGAGTAGCCGGATTCGGTGACGAAATGCGTGACTTCCGGTGCCTTGCCGGCCTTGCGGTCCTTCGGCTGCGTGACCACCAGCATCCAGCGGCCATCGGGCGACAATTCGGTGTCGACGAGCTGGCCGACATCGCCAAGCCACAAGGTCTTGGGCGCACGCGAGGGATCAGCCGCCGCGAGCGCTTCGTCATTGGCACGCTGGGCGTCTTTGTCGGACTTGAGCTTACGCAGCGTGCTGAACAGGCGCAGCTGTTCGTCGCTCAGTGCGCTGGACGGCTTGGCCTGCGGGTCGTCAGCGAGCTGGAGCACGGCCGCTGGCGCGGTGATGCCGCTGGCGATGTCATGCACGAACCACTGGTTGCCCTGGCGGAACTGCAGGCTGGCGCCATCGGCGGAAAAACGCGGCGAGGACTCGGCTTCCGGCGTGCGCGTGATCTGCGTGCGTCGGCCCGTACCCACGTCGACGAGGAACACGTCGCCGTGGGCCACGAAGGCGGCCTTGCGATGGCTGCGATCGAAAACCGCGCGACCGTCGGCCTGCGCCACGGCGGCCGGATCGAGCTTGCTGGCCTGGCCGCTGGCGACATCGACGCGATACAGATCGCGCACCTTGCTGCCTTCGCGCTTGAGTGAGTAGTACAGGCTGCGCCCGTCGATGCTCCAGTACGGCGACTCCACCGCGGTGCCGATCCACTCGGGATTGGCCATGATCGTTTCCATGTCCAGGCGGGCGGGCGACGTCTGTGCCTGGGCGGCGGGTGCGGCGGCGAGCGCGGCCAGCACGGCGAAGAACAAGGGGCGCATCGGGTGCTCCGAACATCCAAACCGGGCAGCATAACCAAGACGGGCCCGCCCGCAAGCGCCAAGGGTGGGATGGTCCTGTGCCCCTGGCGCGCCCTAAGCTGCCTGATCCCAGCAGTGCCGCATCGCCAAGGAGGCATCGTGCGTTACGCGCCGCAGCGCCCACTTTCGACTCCCCGCGGAACTTTCCCCGAACGCATTCCGTCTTCTCCCGGGTAGACCGATCCGATCGTCGTGCGTTCTTGCTCCCCTTCCGACGCCGCCTCCAGCGTCCCTGATCTTCCTTAGCCTGGCCTCCTGCATGCTCCTGCCTTGCGTCGAACACGAAACCGGTCCTCACCCCACCCACAGCGTGATCTGGCTGCACGGGCTGGGCGCCGACGGACACGATTTCGGGCCCATCGTCCCGGAGCTGGTGGCGCCCCCATGGCCGGCCCTGCGCTTCGTGTTTCCCCATGCTCCGGTGCGACCAGTGACATTGAACGGCGGCATGCCCATGCGCGCCTGGTTCGATATCTCGGGCGTCGACCTGGTTTCCCGGCCCGATGAGGCCGGCATGCGCGCCTCCATCGCCGCCGTCGAGGCCCTGATCGCGCGCGAAAACGAGCGTGGCGTGCCGGACGAGCGCATCCTGCTGGCCGGTTTCTCCCAGGGCGGGGCCATCGTCCTGTCCGGCGGCCTGCGCCATCCGCGCAAGCTCGCCGGCATCGTGGCCCTGTCCACTTACCTGCCCATGCAAGACAGCTTCGCCGCCGAACGCCACGCCGCCAACGCCGATACCCCGATCTTCTGGGGCCACGGCACGGCCGATCCCATCGTGCCGCTGACACGCGGCGTGCAGGCGCGCGACGTCCTGCAGTCATTCGGCTACCGCGTTGACTGGCACACCTATCCGATGCCGCATTCGGTGAGCGGTGAAGAGGTGGGGGATCTGCGGACGTGGATGGGTGCGCGCTTTGCGCGCAGGTGAGGTCGCGCCTTTGGCGCTGTGAACGGTGAACAGTAAGAGCGGGCCTGGACGACCGGGTGCCTGCCTTTCCGTTTACCGTTAACAGCTCCGCGCAGCGGGCGGCCTCACAGGCGGCGTCAGCCGCCGGATTCACCGTCAGGGCATACTGCGGCCCATGCCGCCCCGCCGCCCCGCCAATCCCAACCCGCTGCCCGACTTCTGCAGCCTGCCCGTGCTGTTCGCGTTGCTGATCGTCGCGGCGCTCACGGTGACGGTGATGTGGCTGGCGCCGGACAGCAGTCGCGGCTGGCGCGGGTACAGCATGGGCATGCTGTTCGCGCAGTGGATGGCGCTCGTGATCGGCGTGGGTCTGTGCAAGTTGCGGCCCGCGCTCGACCGCCTGCCGGGACGGTGGCCTTACGGCACGGTGTGGTTGCTGATGGTGCTGGTGGTGGCCATGGCCAGTGGCATGGCCGCATGGATGAACACGGCGCTGGACATGAGCCTGATCGGATCCGGTGCCACGGTCTTCGTGCGTGACAACACCATCATCGCCGCACTGCTCGGTGCCGCCATGCTGCGCTACTTCTACGTGGTGGCGCAGTGGCAGGCGCGACTCGCCGCCGTGGCGCACGCGCAAGTGGAAGCCTTGCAGGCGCGCATTCGCCCCCACTTCCTCTTCAACAGCATGAATACGGTTGCCGCGCTGGTGCGCGTTGACCCCGACGCGGCCGAACGCACGGTTGAAGACCTGTCCGAACTCTTTCGCGCCGCACTCGGGCAACACGATTCGCATGACGGCACGCTCGCCGACGAATGGCACCTGGTCGATCGCTATCTCGCCATCGAGCACCTGCGGCTGGGCGACCGCCTGCGCGTCGAGCGCGACCTCGACGCCCTGCCCGGCGATTTTCCGTTGCCGCGCCTGCTCCTGCAGCCGCTGGTCGAGAACGCCGTCCGCCATGGCATCCAGCCCTCGCGCACGGGCGGCGATGTGTTCCTTCGCGGACGCCGCGGCAAGGGGCATATCGAAATCGAGATCGACAATCCGCTGCCCGAAGCGCCCTCGAACGGCGGCACGGGCCATGGCCTGACCAACGTGCGCCAGCGCGTGGCACTGCGCTACGGCCCGCGTGCGCAGGTGAACGCGGGCCCGCGAGGTGATCGATTCGTGGTGCAACTGATCCTGCCGGAACAAACCGATGCGCGTACTGATCGTTGACGACGAACCCCTCGCCCGCCTTCGCCTCGCCACCTTGCTGCGCGAATGCGAGGACGTCGAGGTGGTCGGCCAGGTAGGCGATGGCGATGCGGCGCTTGATGCCCTCGGCACCGTGCATCCGGATGTGTTGCTGCTCGACATCAATATGCCTGGCATCAACGGCACCACAGTGGCGCAGCGCCTGTCCGGTCGCACCCGGCCTCAGGTGATTTTTTGCACGGCGTATGAAGCGCACGCCGTGCATGCCTTTGAACTGGGCGCGGTGGACTACCTGCTCAAACCCGTCCGCATGGAGCGGCTTCGCGATGCCCTCGCCCGCGCCCGCCAGCGCATCGCCGCGACGCCACGCGAAGTCACCAGTTACCTCAGCGGCCGCTTGCGCGGCGAGCAGGTGCGCATCGCGCTGGATGAAGTGGTCTGCCTGCTGGCCGACGAAAAGTACGTTGTCGTCCAGCATCGCGGCGGTGAGTTGCTGCTCGAGGAATCACTGCGCCACCTCGAAGAGGCGTATCCCGATCAGCTCGTGCGCCTGCACCGTAACTGCCTGGTGCCGCAGCAACGCCTGGTGGGCCTCAAGACCCTGGCCGACGGTCGCGTGCTGGCGCGACTGGGCGGGTCGGAGTTCACGCCCGAAGTGAGCCGGCGCAATCTGCCTGCGTTGAGGAAGCTGCTGCGCATGGGGTGAGGGGCGCTTGCGCGCCCGGTGGTGTCGCGCCTGTGGCGCTGTGAGCGGTAAACAGTAAACGGTAAGAGCGAAGCGCGAGGCTACCTAGCCCGGCTCTTACTGTTCACCGTTCACAGCCCGCGCAGCGGGCGGATTCACAGGGCGCGCAGCGCCCGGCCTTACCGCTTCAAGAATTCCGCGGCGCCTTGTGCGAAGAGCGCATCGGCCACGCGACGTCCCAGCGCATGCGCTTCATCGCTGCGCGCCTCGCCTTCGGCATGCAGCAGGCGGCCGCTGGTGGCGTCACCCACCGACCCGCGCAGGTGCAGGCCATGCTCCGTGACCACGCACCATGCACCCACCGGCACCGTGCAGCTGCCGCCCAGGGCCTGGTTCATGGCGCGCTCGGCGGTGACGGCCAGGCGGGTTTCCGCGTCGTCGAGCGCCGCGAGAAGCTCGAGCACGTCCGGCTGGTCGGCGCGTGCTTCGATGGCGATGGCGGCCTGGCCCGGGGCCGGCAGCCATTCGGGGGCGGTGAGGCGGCTGCGGATGCGGTCAGCCAGGCCCAGGCGCTCCAGGCCCGCGCAGGCCAGCAGGATGGCGTCGTAGTGGCCGGCGTCCAGTTTGGACAGGCGCGTGCCGACATTGCCACGCAGATCCAGCAGGGTCAGGTCCGGGCGAAGCGCGCGCAGCTGCGCCTGGCGGCGCAGCGACGAGGTGCCGACGCGAGCGCCCAGCGGCAGGTCGGCGAGGGTCGCGACATCACGGCTGACAAAGGCGTCCGCGGCGTCGGCGCGCGGCAGGATCGCCGGCAGGGTAAAGCCCGGTTCCAGTTCGGCGGGGACGTCCTTGAGCGAATGCACGGCCAGGTCGGCGCGACCCTCCAGCATCGCCACTTCGAGCTCCTTGAGGAACAGGCCCTTGCCGCCGATGGTGGCCAGCGGCTTGTCCAGGATCTCGTCGCCGCGCGTGGACATCGGCACCAGTTCGACCACCAGACGCGGATGGGCGAGGCGCAGTTCGGCGGCCACGTGTTCGGCCTGCCACAAGGCAAGGGCGCTCTTGCGGGTGGCGATGCGCAGGACGGAAGGAGTCATCGGGAATCTCGGAACGGTGCCGTTTCCGGCAGGAAAGGGCGCCATTGTCGCCGAATCGGACGCGGATGACAGGTCGGCGGCCTGCTGCGTGTGGTCGCAGCCTTACGCGAACCTGACACTGGCGGAGCGCGCCGGCCCGGAACTAGGATGGCGCCGGGGTGAGGATTCGCCACGGAGTGTCGTCATGAAGACCGTAGCTCGTGCATTGCTTGCAAGTTTGTCCCTGGGATTGGCCATGATGG
This sequence comes from Dyella terrae, assembly GCF_004322705.1. Classification (NCBI taxonomy): domain Bacteria; kingdom Pseudomonadati; phylum Pseudomonadota; class Gammaproteobacteria; order Lysobacterales; family Rhodanobacteraceae; genus Dyella; species Dyella terrae. The sequence continues at coordinate 187,755 of NZ_SIZZ01000004.1, forward strand.
CGACGGCCCAGGAAACCACCACGCCGCCGCCACGCTTCGCCGTGGTGATGCCCGACGGCAAGCCTTACAGCGACGTCGACTGGTCGGCGCGCCTGTATCCGGAAGCCGGCAATGGCTCGAGGCCTGCGTTCATGCTGATTTCGCCGCACCTCAGCCCGGTGCCGCGCCTCACCTACGAAGGTTGGCGGGCTGCCATCACCAACCATGCCAAGTCCGCCGAACGCAATTTCGGTCGCGCCCTGCGCATCTCACCCAACGACCGGCACCTGCTGTGGGCATATGGCTGGTCGCAACTGAATCTCGACAACCCGGCGCTCGCGATGGCCGCTTTCCAGCGCAATCTGGCGCTGCGTCCCGGCACCCGTCCGCAGTGGTTGCCCATGGCCATGGCCCTGACTTACACCGCCGTGGGTGAGCGTGACGCTGCTGTCGCCTGGTATCGCGCCGCCGCGCAGAGTGATCCCGAGCGCTGGGGTACCGACAACCGCGTGCTCCTGACCACCGTGGAGTGGACGCCGAAGGAGCGCGCACTGGTCAAGCAGTTGCTGCACGATGCCTCGCAGGGCTCCGCGCCCGAGCCCACGCATCTGGCACAACGCTGATCGACATCGAAGGGCGCCGCGAGGCGCCCTTCTTTCGTACGGCATTACTTACCGTGGCGAACGAAATCGGCGATCGCGTCCGCCAGGCCCGCATGCAGCGGAAGATCCGGATTGCCGTAGGTGCCGATGTTCGCGGCGCGCTCACTCGGCGCGTCCTTCCACACATGGTTCATGCCTTCCATCGGCACTAGCGTCACGCCTGCGCGTGCGCCAGCGAGACGTTTTGCGTCCTCCATGGACGTCTGCAGGTCCGTCGTGCCCTGCACGACGAGCACCGGCTGCTTGCTCTTCTTCAGCACCTCCGACGGATCGTAGGAGAACATGCTGATCAGGAAATCCTGCACCGCCGGTCGGAAAAGCGGCTGCAGCGGTGCGGGAAAGGCTGACGTATCGACGTGCTTGCCCGCACGCAGATCGGCAATCGCGCCAAGCGCCTGCGGCAGGATCGGCGCATTGGCGGGGTTCGACTTGAGCTGTTCGATCATCACGTCGGCGATGTTGCGACCGGCGCCCGATGCCAGCACCAAACCGCAGATGTGCGGGTCGTGCGCCGCTGCCACGACGGCGACCAGCGCACCCTCGCTGTGGCCCAGCACCCAGATGCAGCGTTGGCCGGTGCGCTCGCGCTGCGCCGACACCCAGGCCGACACATCCGCCGCGTAGTCGTCGATGGTGACCTTGTTGGGGTCGAAGCCTTCGATCTGGCTGCCGAACAGGCCGCGCTTGTCGACGCGAACACTGGCGATGCCTTTGGCGGACAAAGCCTCGGCGAGTAGGCGATAAGGCGCCGCCTTGATGCCGAGCGGGCTGTTGCCATCGCGATCGGTCGGTCCGGAGCCCGGAATGATCAGTACGACGGGTGCATCTTTCGACGGCGGTGACTCGAGCGTGCCGTGCAAGGTGCCCGCCGGTCCCTTGGCTGTCACTTCGGTGCCGGCATGCGTGTTGGCGGCAAGACTGGTCATGAGCAAAACTCCGAGCAGATATTTCATCCGCGTTCCTCAAGCATCATGGGGGAGCGCCTCAGGCGCATATCCTTCGACGCGACTACCTTCCGCGACCCGACTCCGACATTCGATACCGTGACGACCTACCACTATCGCCTGCTCAACGTTTTCGCCGAATCCACCTTCGGTGGCAATCCGCTTTGTGTGATCGAGGACGCCCGCGGCATGGACGACGCGACCATGCACGCCCTCACCGTCCAGTTCAATCTGTCCGAAACCACCTTCGTGCTGCCCTCGGAGCACGCGCACGCCCGTGTCCGGATTTTTACCCCCGGCTACGAAATGCGCTTCGCCGGTCACCCCGCCCTGGGCACCGCGCACGTGGTGCGCGCGCTCACGGGCGCAGGTGATGACCTGTCGCTGGAGTTCAACGCGGGCGTGGTGCCATTGCGCGCCGAGGGCGATGTATGGCGTTTCGCGGCGCCAGGTGGTGCAGCACCGAAGATCGACCCGGTCGACGTGCCGCCAGCGGACATAGCAGCACTTTTCGGCCTCGATGCCGACGACCTGCTCGACGCGCCGCAATGGGTCGACACCGGCGCCCATCAGCTGCTGGTGCCGCTGCGTTCGGTCGAAGCCGTGCGCAAGGCGCAGCCCAACGCCGCCTTGCTCGATCGCTGGCCGCTCAATAGCCTCTCGCGCCGCACGGCGTATCTGTTCGCATGCGATGCCGAGCGCCCCAATACCATTGTCACCCGTTACTTCCTCGTGCGCCCCGAAGGCGGCGTCGCCGAAGACCCCGGCACCGGCTCAGCGTGCGCGAACCTGGGCGGCTGGTGGCGCGGGCAGGGCAAAGACGTACCCGTGCACCTGCACGTTGAACAAGGCGATGCCATCGGCCGACCGTCCCGGTTGCAGCTTTGGGTCGACGCCGAAGGTGTTTATGTGGGCGGGCGGGTGATTGAGTTGGGGCGGGGTGCGGTCACCCTTTGATACGGGTTCGCAGGTTCGTTCTCACGCCCTCTCCGCAAAATACCGTCCCGGCGACACGCCAAAACTCCGCCGGAACATCGCCACAAACGCACTCACGCTCGCGTAGCCCAGCGCATCGGCCACCGTCGCCACGGCTTCACCGAGGGCCAGTCGCTCCAGCGCACGCGTCAGCCGTGCCTGCTGGCGCCATTGCGTGAAACTGCTGCCGGTTTGCGCGCGGAACAGGCGTGACACGGTGCGCGGTGATACGCCGGCCCAGTCGGCCCAGGCTTCGAGCGAACGCACGTCGTCGGGATGCTCGAGCACCGCGTGCGCGATGCGTTGGAGGCGCCGGTCATTGGGCATGTTCAGATGCAGCGGTTCGTGCGGTGCGTGGCGCATCTCGTCCATCAGCACGGCGATTACGCGCTCCTGCTCGGCGGTCAGCTCGTCTTCGGCCGACCAGGACGACGCGCGATGCACCAGTGCGCGCATCAGGTCGTTGGCGTTGAGGATGCACGTGTCTTCGGGCAAGCCGTTGGCGGCATGCGGCGAGACGTAGACGCCCCAACCGCTGCTCGCCTCCGCAATGCGCACGGTGTGCATGACGCCCGGTGGCAACCAGCCCACGCGGTGCGGCGGCAGCGTCCATGCGCCGTCGTGCGTGCGCACGCTGATCAGGCCTTTCTCGAGATAGAAGAACTGCCCGCGCACGTGGCGATGCCATTCGGATTCGCCGGCCGACATGGCGTCGTCCTGCTTGTTCACCACGAAGGCAATCAGGGCCGGGCCATCCGCGCGCTCCAGGCGTCGGAAGTAGTCGTCGGGGGTCATCTGGGGGCCGTGCGCGTGTCCCATGGCGTGAACTCGACAGAAATTGGCGTACTAACGCTATCACGCCAGACAAGACTGATCTTAGGATTTCGTCTTGCTCGCTACCCCGGCGAGCCGTTCCACGACTCCGCCGAGCGGTTGTCACATTTGCGCCAGGCCGGACGTCCTCCAGAAAAGCAGGAGACCAAGATGTCGTACCGCGACGTGTCGTCCACCGCCCTGGACGCCGCCGAAGCTCTGACTCGCTTCGTCGTCCACGCACAACTGATGCTTGACCCCCTCACTCCCGAAGACATGCGCCGGGAGATCGAACCCCAGCTGCTGAGCGTCCTCCCGACCCTCAAAGCCCTCGGCGTCTTCGAGCTGTTTGCCGTGCGCGACCCCGCCCTGCGCAACCTGATCGACGACGAACTGACTCAGCGAAGCCTGAGACTGGCGGAAGAACTGGCTTAGAACTGAACATTTGACCCGGCAGACGTTGCCGTCCATATATTTGCCTTGACAAATATCTGTACGGCAATAGAATGCGCGTCCATGATTGATACATCCGCCCTGAGTAGTCCTAAGGAAAGCATCGGCGTCCTGCTGGGACTGGTGCGCGCCGAACTGGTGCGCGCGATCGAAAACGAGATCGCCACCAAGGGCATGGACCTGAAGTACACGCAGTTCCTGATCCTCAAGCGGCTCTCGTACATGGGCCCGATGTCGGCCACCGAGCTGTCGCGCGCGGTGGAACTGGATGCCGGCGCCATGACGCGCCAGCTCGACCAGCTCGAACGCAAGGGTTACCTGCGCCGCCGTCCGCACGAACAGGACCGACGCGCCCTGCGCATCGAACTGACCGAAGCCGGCGTGACGCTCACGCACCAGCTCATCGGCTGCAGCGAGTTCGTCATGGATGCCGCACAGCACACGCTCAGCGAAACCGAGCGCGAACAACTGCACGACTACCTGGGGCGCGTACTCAAGGCGCTCCGCAACAAGTAACTGACTCTCTCATCTTCGGAATACTCACCATGCGTCTGCACACAATGGCGGCGGCGATCGGACTGACCCTGGCGTTGGCGGGATGCGTCAGCACCGGCGGCCTGCAGCCTTCCGGCACCCTCACCGAGGCCAGCTCGCTGAAGAGCCAGCGCAGCCTCGATCGCGTTCCTGTCTCCCCGGCCGCCTGGCCGCAGCAGGATTGGTGGACCGCGCTGGGCGATACACAGCTCGACGCGCTGATCGCTGAAGCCCTGCACGACAACCCCAGCCTTGCCGCCGCCGACGCGCGTGCGCAGCAGGCGCAGGCGGCTGCCGGCGTGGCCGACGCCGAGCGTGGGCCGACCGTCAACGCTGGTGCCAGCATTGCCGGCGCCCGCCTGCCGGGCGCCCTCACCGGCAACGACAGCCATTTCGCCTGGGCCAAGTACGGCTATGCCAGCTTCAACTGGGGCCTGGACCTGTGGGGTGGCAAGCGCGCCGCGTGGGAAGCCGCACTCGGTGAAGCCCGTGCCGCCGAGATCGATCGCCAGGCTGCACGCATCGAGCTGTCCACCAATGTCGCTCGCGCCTATACGCAGCTGGGCTACGCATATGCACAGCAAGATGTCGCCAAGGACGAACTTGATCGCGCCACCAGCGTGCGCGACCTGACCCGTCAGCGCGTCAACGCCGGCATCGACAGCCAGCTGCAGCTCAAGCAGAACGAAACCGAAGTCGCCAACGCCGATGGCCAGATGGCTGTCGCCGCGCGCGCCATCGATGCCGCGCGTTCGTCGCTCTCGGTGCTGCTGGGCAAGGGCCCCGATCGCGGCCTCGACATCACGCGCCCGCAGGTGCTCAAGCCGTCCGAACTGGCCGTGCCGGGTAACCTCTCGCTCGACCTGATCGGCCATCGCCCCGACCTCGTCGCCGCGCGGTGGCGCGTCGAAGCGGCGAGCAAGGACATCAAGGTCGCCAAGAGCGAGTTCCTGCCCAACGTCAGCATCGGTGCCATGGCCGGCTTGCTCGGCATGGGCGGCGGCAATCTCTTCAGCATGAAGAACCGCTTCTTCGAAGCCGGCCCGTCGCTGAGCCTGCCGATCTTCGACGGCGGTCGCCTGCGCGCGAACCTGTCGGCGAAGGACGCCACCTACGACCTCGCCGTCGCGCAGTACAACCAGATCCTGGTCGGCGCGACCAACGAAGTGGCCGATACCTACAACGCGCTGCAGTCGATGCAGACGCAGATCGAGGCGCAGCAGCGCGCACTGGCCGCGGCCAATGACGCGTGGAAGCTCGCCGAGCAACGCTACAAGTCGGGCGTGGGCAACTACCTCGAAGCGCTGATCGTGCGCCAGCAGCTGCTCGTCGCCCAGCGTCACATGGCCCAGCTGCAGTCGCAGCAGGTCGATCTTTCGGTGCAGCTGATCCAGGCCCTCGGTGGCGGTTTCCGCCCGCAGTCCGAGCCGGCCCAGGTCGCCGCCAACACCGCTTCCCCTACTGACCGTTCTCTCTGAAGGCTATCCCCATGTCCAGCCAGACTCCGCTCGCGGCCGACAACACCGCCGTCCAACCGCCGCAGAAGAACCGTCGCGGCTTTCTGCTCCGCCTGCTCGCCGCGATCCTCGTGGTCGTCTTCGTCGGTTGGGGCGTGTGGTACTACTTCGACGGTCGTTGGTACGAAGGCACCGACGATGCCTACGTCAACGGCAACATCGTGCAGATCACCCCGCAGATCCCGGGCACGGTCGTGTCCATCGGCGCCGACGACGGCGACCTGGTGCATGCAGGCGACGTGCTGGTGAAGCTCGATCCGAGCGACGCCGACGTGGCCCTGACCCAGGCCAAGGCCAACCTCGCCAACACCGTGCGCAAGGTGCGTGGCCTTTACAGCAGCGTTTCCGGCGCGCAGGCCGATGTGGCCGCACGCAAGGTCGCTGTCGACAAGGCGCGCTCCGACTTCAACCGTCGTCGTGACCTGGCCAAGTCCGGCGCGATCTCGGCCGAAGAGCTGTCGCACGCCGAAGACACGCTAACCACCGCCGAAAGCGCGCTGATCGCCGCCCAGCAGCAGTACCAGACCAACAAGGTGCTGGTCGATGACACCGTGGTCGCTTCCCATCCGGAAGTGCAGACCGCCGCCGCCAAGCTGCGTGCCGCCTACCTCGACGACGTGCGCAGCACCATCGTCGCTCCGGTCGACGGTTACGTCGCCAAGCGCACGGTGCAGCTGGGCCAGCGCGTCGCCCCGGGTTCGGCGCTGATGGCCGTGGTGCCGCTGCATCAGGTGTGGATCGATGCCAACTTCAAGGAAACGCAGCTGACCAAGATGCGCATCGGCCAGCCGGTCGAGATCCACGCTGACGTCTACGGCAGCGCCGTGACCTACAAGGGCAAGGTGCAGAGCCTGGGTGTTGGTACGGGTAGCGCGTTCTCGCTGCTGCCGGCGCAGAACGCCACTGGCAACTGGATCAAGATCGTGCAGCGCGTTCCGGTGCGCATCACCTTCGACGATCCCAAGCAGCTTGACCAGCATCCCCTGCGCATCGGCCTGTCCACCAAGGTTGAGGTCACCCTGCACGACCAGAACGGCCCGCTGCTCGCCCAGCAGGCACCGACCGCGCCGGCCTTCAGCACCGATGTGTACAAGAAGGAACTGGCCCAGGCGGATGCGCTGATCGATCAGGTGATCCACGCCAATATGGCGGGGGAGCATTGAGCGAGCGCATGGCGCTCGCTCGGTGAACGGTTAACGGTGAAGAGGTAAGGGCAAGGGCGCTCTGCGTGCCTGCCCTTGCCCGCCCGCCCTGATTCACATCTTTTGTTTTGAAGAGAACGAAGTGGGCTGTGGCTTTGTCGCTCACTGCACGTCACGGCTCCTGCTTTGCGCCTCTTATCCTCTACTTCTGACGGCCTATGAACACCCAATTCCGTCCGCCCAATATGGCCCTGACCACGGTCGGCCTGTCGTTGGCGACCTTCATGCAGGTGCTGGATACGACGATCGCCAACGTGTCGTTGCCGACTATCGCCGGCAACCTGGGCGTGAGCGTCAACCAGAGCACCTGGGTGATCACCTCGTTCGCGGTGAGCATGGCCATTTCGCTGCCGCTGACCGGCTTCCTCACGCGCCGATTCGGCGAAGTGAAGATGTTCATCTGGTCGACGCTGCTGTTCTCGCTTGCTTCGTTCCTGTGTGGCATCGCGCAGAGCATGGAAATGCTGATCCTCTTCCGCGCCATCCAGGGTGCGGTGGCGGGCCCGATGTATCCGGTGACGCAGGCGCTGCTGATTTCGATCTATCCACCGGCCAAACGAGGCATGGCGCTGGCGCTGCTGGCGATGGTGACCGTGGTCGCGCCCATTGCGGGTCCGATCCTCGGCGGCTGGATCACCGACAATTATTCGTGGCCGTGGATCTTCTTCATCAACGTGCCCATCGGCATCTTCGCCAGCATGGTCATCGCCAACCAGATGAAGGGCCGCAATGACGTCACGATGCGCCCCAAGATCGACTGGGTGGGCCTGATCACGCTGATCATCGGCGTGGGCGCCTTGCAGATCGTGCTCGACAAGGGCAACGAAGAAGACTGGTTCAGCTCCACCTTCATCGTGGTCACCACCATCGTTGCGGTGATCGGTATCGCGATCTTCCTGATCTGGGAGCTCACCGAGAAGGAACCGATCGTCGACCTGAAGCTGTTCCGCCACCGCAACTTCCGCATGGGTACGCTGGCGCTGGTGCTCGCCTACGCCGCGTTCTTCGCCATCGGTCTGTTGGTGCCGCAGTGGATGCAGCGAAACCTGGGTTACACGTCGACATGGGCGGGCTTTGCGAGTGCGCCATTGGGTATCCTGCCGGTGTTGCTCACCTTTATCGTCGGCAAGTACTCCAATCGCTTCGACCTGCGTCTGATCGCGTCGATCTCGTTCCTGGTGATGGGCGCGACCAGCTTCCTGCGCTCGGAATTCTTCCTCGACATCGACTTCATGCATATCGCGGGCGTGCAGTTGTTGCAGGGCCTTGGCGTCGCGTTGTTCTTCATGCCGGTGACGACCATCCTGCTATCGGATCTGCAGCCGCATGAGATTGCCGCGGGCGGTGGCCTGGCGACGTTCCTGCGTACGCTCGGCGCGAGCTTCTCTGCGTCGCTCACCACCTTCATGTGGGATCACCGCGCCATCGTGCACCACGCGCAGCTGGCCGAGCACATCACGCCCTACGACCCCACGGCGCAGGCGGCCTTGAACACCATCGGCCATGGCGATACGCAGGCGGCGGCGACGACGATCAACAACATGATCACGCAGCAGGCGTACCAGATCTCCTTCAACGAAGTTTTCCACGTGCTGGGCTGGGTCTTCGTCAGCCTGGTCTTCGTGGTGTGGCTGGCCAAGCCGCCGTTCACGGCGAAGGGCGGGCCGGCGGCGGGTGGCGGTCACTAAGGGGATGCGATATCGGGCGGCTCGTCGGGGCCGCCCCGGGTCGTGTGGGCGGCTGGGCTTTGGAAGCTTTGCAGGAACATGAGGACTTCGGCCTCCCTGGCTCGCGAAACGGACATGCCGCGCTCTTCGTCAAGGCGGCTGTTGGTGAATGCCTGAAATTCATCAAGGGGTCGCGCAACGCAGGCTTTCACGGTTGCCAGTTCGTTGTTGATGGTCGCGATCAGCACACTCAGTGATTCGCGCTTCGCATTCGCATGCCGGTACAGCCACTTTTTTCGGTTGATTTGCCCGATCTTCCGGCTGGCGTCTCTTTCAAGTTCGCGCAGCTTTTCGGTTCTCGTTTCGGAAGGGCACGGGAAGCCGCCGAACGTGTGGCGCGCGCCGGGGACCTTATGAGGTGTATTCATCACCTGGATGACCTTGTTCCCGAGATTCTCGATGTCTGCGCCTCTCACCCTGACATGGTTGCCGCCACACAGCCCATAGACGAAGCGATACAGGAAAACCGGAGAAGACATGCGCATGACCATTGACGTCGGAAGCTCGCCATCACGCTAATGCACGGGAAAGGTCCGCAATACCAGGCAGCGATCATGGCCGGGGTTATCCGTGTGAAGGGCCCGCTCTTCCCGTCATCATTTGGATGAATGGTTCGTGGCCGTTTCCGGAAAGTTGCCTTCGGAGGAGCGCCGTAGACTCGGGCTATCTTCCCTGAGGCACCACTTATGAACACTCCCATCTCCAACCCTGCCGGTATCCGCCCGGCCGTGACCCCTCATGCGCCGAACCACACCGGGGACCAAACAGACGGGGTCCCCGTGCGGGGTCTATCCCAGGGATCTGACGTGGCACATCCCGGTGCACGCACGGGAGATATCGCCAAACCGACCGTGTTCCAGTGCATTGATGGGCAGCGGACGCGCGCAGATGAACTCAGAAGCTCGCAGCGCACGCCCGTGAGCCATGCAGGCGCGGACGGCAACAACGCCAGCAAGGCGAGCGTGTCGGAGCATTGCGCTCGGATCGGTGGTGACCTCAACGAACTTCTCGCTTTCGATCTGAGCGAGGTCGGTCGCATTGCGCTGGAGTGCGTGGGCCGCCGGTGTCTGGAGTTAAAGGATGAACTCAAGGAGCTGGAGGTCAGTTGCCTGACGAGCTCTGGTTTGGATTCGGATTTGAATCAGGTGCAGGGCTTGTTCGACCTGGCCGGGGATCTGTTTGAGAAGGTGTCGGACAAGCCCGACTCCGATCCCAACCCATCTGTCATGGAACCCTTGTCACTTTCCAATCCGGGGAACGTGGTCGGATCGTCCCCCCGATAACTCCGACCGGCGCCCGGCTCGCTCAGGCCATGCCGTACTTGTCAGGCAAGCAGCGGGAGGCGAGTAGCCGGGCAAGGGCCGGGGTCCATGCGAGGGACCCCGAGCCTCTCAGATGGTCGGTGAGGTCGACAGGTCGTCATCGTCATGTCTTTCCGAGCGCGCATGCGGTCGACGGTTGAAAGCATGCTGCGCGCGACGCTCCCCAGGATGAATGACCGCAGGCGCGAGAAACCATCGCCATGACTCCAACACTATCTCCGTCATACAACTCAGCGGGCCCTTCACGCGTACAGCAAACCGCGATCTCGGCCATGCGTCGCCACGTCACCAGCGCCGAGGTGACCGGGATTCACACTCGCTTGGTGGCATTGGAGAACAGGTATGAGGAATGGTTGCCCCGTGCTGTCAGTTATCGCCGATCTTCCCAGGGACAGGGCGATCTGAAGGCGATCATCACAGAGGTGAAAAACCTCCGCGATGACAACGCCCGCGCGATACGGGCGTTGAAGGCCGACCCCGGTTCCTACGGGAACCTGGCGAGGAAGCTGGGCGACTCGATTTACTATCGCGACAGGATCGACTGGATGCTGTTGAACCATGGCAAGCATCTCCTGGGGCCGCCTGGGTCACCTGCGCCACCTCCCGTGGCTCCGCCCAGGATGATCACCAACGTGGCGGCGATTCCTGCGGACATGCCTCCCTCGTACGAAGAGGCCATGCGACCGTCCATCGCCGTCGAGCCCTCGCCGCCGACGTATGCGCAGGCCATGGCCGACTCCGAGGCAGACAGCACCAGGCTCTGATGCGCGCTTCGAACGGGCGCCCGGCCCGTCGTGCGGCGTGTTGATGGCGCCATGGACCTTCTTGCCAAGGCAAGCGATGTCGGCCGACCTCATTATTCGCGCAGGTGCGCCACGCGGCTGCGACGAACGAGTCTGGGGAGACGCCCCATGCTGATCAGCTTCGCCAGTTCAACGGAGGGTGCTACGGGAGCGGTACCGAGGTCGTCCACATACGAACGCACAGGCACGCCGGAAGGTTCGTCTGACTGAATAGGGCAGTCCGAAACCGTGGCCTCCGGTGGGACCGATGATTCACATACCAAAGCCCACGCCGACCAGCGCCATGGTTTCACCGCGATTGGGGCCATGGGTGCCGCCGTTGGAAATGTGGCGGATCTGAAAACTCACATGCTTCCCTTGCCAGCCGACGGTATTGACGAACTCACCGATGCTGCTGAGTGCCTGCGTGCGGCCCGTCTGTACGGCGCCTTGCAGGCTGTAGAAAAAGCCGTGATACCAGTCGCTGTCGCTGCCATAGCGAAATCGCGCGCCACCGGCAAACAGCGCGACGTTGTCGTGGGCGTCGTAGCCACTACCGTCATAGCGATGGGTGCTGCGACCGTTGATCCAGCCCATGGAGACGTCAGGCGCCCAGGTCCAGTGGCTGTCGCCAATCGGTCGATCGGCGAACACGGCTTCCACGAACGCCGTGTTGGCACCGTAGCTGTCCATGTAGCTGCGGCCACCCTGGACTTCGACGTGGGCGGCGGATGCGACGGCGGCGAAGGGGATAAAAGCGAACGCGAGCGCGCTGCGGAGGAGGCGGGGATAACGCATGGGCAAAAAACCTTACGGATTGCACTTGTTCTTTTTGTAAACTCTATAGTTTACTAAGTAGCGTCAAGTCTCAGTGAAGCCAGCGACGATCCGTTCGTTGGTCTTTCGGCGCCGCTCACCTCGCGCGTCTTTGCCATGTGGTCCGACTTGACGCCGGGATATTACCCGGCCATTATCCGCCTGCTCCATTTGCCCCGGGTTAAACTTATGAATGCCCCCTTCCCTGCTTCCTGCACGGCTTTCGACGGTTTTCGCCTGATCGCGTCCGGTTCTTTCCTGGACGTGGCCCTTGCCACCAAACGCGCCATCGACGCCGGTGCTCCCGGTCCGGTGATGATTTTCGACGACCGCACCAGTCGTCAGGTTGAAATTGATTTCCGCGGTACGCCGGACGACGTCAAGGCGCGCCTGCAGCCTGCCTCGGCCGAACCGGTGCCACGTGGCCCCGGTCGCCCGAAGCTGGGCGTCGTGGCGCGTGAAGTCACCCTGCTGCCTCGCCACTGGGATTGGCTGTCCTCCCAGCCCGGCGGCGCCTCGGCCACGATTCGTCGCCTCGTTGACGAAGCGCGTCGCGGCAACAGCAACGGTGAATCCTCGCGCCAGGCCAGCGAGGCGGTCGACCGCTTCATGCAGGCCATCGCAGGTGACCTGCGTGGCTTCGAAGAGGCATCGCGTGCGTTCTGGCGCGGTGAGCGCGATGGCTTCCACACGCTCATCGATCACTGGCCGTCGGATGTCCGCAACCACCTGAAGAACCTGGCCTCGTCCGCGTGGGACACGGCTGAAGAACGAACGTAAACCTAAAAAGAAGAACTCGCACCCATGTCCGCGTCCCCTCCCCGCCAGCCCTTGCTTACCGAAGGGCCCATCGCACGTACCTTGCTGATGTTCGCGCTGCCCATCCTGGGCAGCACGGTACTTCAGTCGCTCAACGCTTCCGTCAATGCGATGTGGATCGGCCACTTCCTCGGGGAGTCCGCGCTCACGGCGATCAGCAATGCCAGCCTGATCGTGTTCCTGCTGATCACCGCGGTGTTCGGCGTGAGCATGGCCAGCACCATCCTGATCGGCCAGAGCCTGGGCGCGCGCAATATGCTCGAAGCCAAGCGCGTGGTGGGCACGGGTGTGAGTTTCTTCGTGGTGATGTCGGTGCTGGTATCCGTCTTCGGGTACTTCGCCACCCCGGCCATGCTCCGGGCATTGGGAACACCTGCCGATGCCCTGCCCTACGCCGTGCCCTACCTGCACATGATCTTCGTCGCCATGCCGACGATCTATTTCTACAACTTTCTGATGATGACCCTGCGTGGCGCAGGCGACTCACGTACGCCGTTCCTGTTCATGGGCCTGTCCGTGCTGCTGGACATTGCGCTCAACCCGCTTTTCATCTTCGGGTGGGGTCCGGTACCGGCCATGGGTACGGCGGGATCCGCCGTCGCGACGCTGATCGCGCAGAGCGTGGCTCTGATCGCCTTGCTCAGTACGTTGTACGGGCGCAAACACTTTCTGCGCCTGACGCGCGCAGAGCTTGGTTTCCTCAAGCCCGATCCGGTGATCTTGCGTGCGTTGATTTTCAAGGGCCTCCCGATGGGCCTGCAGATGCTGGTGATCTCCTCGTCGTCGATGCTGATGATGCGCCTGGTCAACAGCTACGGTTCGCAGACGGTGGCCGCTTACGGTGCGGCGACGCAGCTGTGGACTTACGTGCAGATGCCGGCGATGGCCATCGGCGCGGCGGTGTCGTCCATGGCCGCGCAGAACGTCGGCGCGCAGCTGTGGGATCGCGTCAATCGCATTGCGCGCATTGGCGTGGGCTACAACTTCCTGCTCAGCGGCCTGCTCATCGGCATCATCTATATCTTCAACCGCGCTGCGCTGAACCTGTTCCTGCCCGGCGACGGAGAAGCGCTCGCACTGGCGGCGCATCTGAACATGATCGCCGTATGGTCGTTCCTGTTCTTCGGCGTCACCTTCGTGCTGTTCGGCGTGGTGCGTTCAACGGGCGCCGTGTGGCCGCCGCTGATCGTGCTCACTATTTCGATGTGGCTGATCCGTCCGCCGTTCGCGGTGACGCTGATGCCGAGCATCGGTGCAGAGGCGATATGGTGGAGTTTCCCGCTGGGTTCGATGGCGGCGATGCTGATGGCGATGGGGTATTACAAGTGGGGTGGCTGGCGGAAGGCGCATATGTTGAGTGCACCGCATGCGAAGGCATCGCTGATCCCTGCGGTGGTCGAAGGCGACGCCTGAGTCCACCGGTCATCGCATAAGAAAAGGCCGCCGGAGCATTCACTCCGGCGGCCTTTTTCGTGGATGCCTTCACTCTGAATCGATCGCTTGATCGATCACGCCCCCACAGGCGTCATCAGTGAGGTGTCCTGCTCACGTCGCTTGCGTTCACCGAAGTATTCGCGCGTCCGCCCACTAAAGACACCCCAGCTCGCATAGAGCAGGAAGATGCCACCCACGATCAGCACCAGCATGCTGCCGCCACCGTTCGCCATGGCGGCGATCTGGCCCAGCACGGCTGGAATCAAAGGCACCGCCACCAGCGCATACATCAGGAAGCGGGCGCGGCGAGTCTTGCGCAGGGTGGCGATGGCGGTGCGAACGAGCGCCCAGCCATAGATCGCCAGCATCAGCGCTACGAGCGGATTGAGATGCATCTTGTCCTGCATGCCACGGGCGAATACGGCGAGAAGCCCCGTAATGCCCAGGGCGCCGCCCAAGGCAATGGTGATGCCCGACGTCCACATCAGCCGCAACGGCATCAGGCCCTTAGCATGGCGCACCAGGCGGTCGAAGTTCCACAGGTAGATCGCCGGGGTGCTCAGCAGCGTGAGCAGCTGCGACACCAGCAGGCCACCGACGATGGCCACGCCCAGCGGCTGGCGCATCTCCGAACCGATGCCGAAACCGATGGCCAGCGGCAACGCTGCGCCCATCGCTACCAGCGTCGTCATGGTGATCGGGCGGAAGCGCACCAGCGCGGCTTCGCGAATCGCATCCGGTGGCGACAGGTTTCGCTCGCGCTGCGCGACCAACGCGAAGTCGACCATCAGGATGGCGTTCTTCTTCACGATACCAATCAACATCAGGATCGCGATGATGGCCATCAGCGTGAGCTGCATCTGCGTCACCAGCATCGCCAGGAACGCGCCCATGCCGGCGGCGGGCAGGGTGGAGAGAATGGTGAGCGGATGACCCAGGCTCTCGTAGAGAATCCCGAGCACGATGTACATCGCGACGATCGACGCGATCAGCAGGACCATGCCGTTGGATTTGGCCTGCTGCAATCGCTGGTTCTGGCCGGTGAATTCCACGCGGACGCCGGCCGGCAGCGCCAGGGCAATGGCTGCCTGGTTCACCAGCGTTATGCCGCGATCCTGCTCCACGCCCTGACGCAGGTTGTAGCCGATGGTCGAGGCTTCGAGCTGGTTGTGATGGCGGATGCGCATCGGCGAGATGGTCGGCTGGATGCTTGCCACGGCCGATAGCGGGATCATCTGTCCCTTCGGATTACGCACGCGCACATTGAGCAGCGCTTCCGGACTCAGCGACGTGGCGGACGACGACGTCAGCACCACCCAGTACTGGTTGATGTCCGAATAGATCACCGAGACCTGACGCTGGCCGAACGAGTTGTACAGCGCGGTATCGATCTGGCCCATATTCAGGCCCAGCCGGCCGGCGGCTTCGCGATCGACCTTCAGCATCTGCTGCTTGCCGGTGAGGTCGAAGTTGCTTTTCACGTCGCGCATTTCCGGTCGCGCGCGCAGCCACTGCACCATTTTCAGCGACCACGGCTGCAGGTTCTCGCCGCTGCTGCCGATCAGCTGGAACTCGTACTGGCTACCGGCGTCACCACTACCGCCGCCGCCCAGGAACTGCACGGCATCAAGCGACACGCGCACGTCCGGGAGCAGCTCGTACTGCTTGGACAGGCGTTCCATCACTTGTTTGACGCTTTCCTTGCGCATGCCGGGGCCTTCGCCCTTGGGCTTGAGATCCACGAACATGCTGCCGGCATTGCCGACCGCGCCATCGCCGCCGTTGGCGCCGAGCGTGGTGAGCACGTCCAGCACCGCCGGGTCCTTGCGCATGATTTCCGTCGCACGCTGTACGCGCGCGGCCATGGCGGTCGGCGAAATGTTGGCATCCGCGCGGATATCGGCCTGCAGCATGCCGATGTCTTCCTCGGGCATGAAGTTGCCACCCGCGGTCTTCACCACGGCAAAGCCAAGGAGAATGGTAAGGATGAAGCAGATCAGCGGCTGCCAGCGCATCCAGCGGCGATGGCGCATGGCCCAGTTGAGCGAGCGTTCGTAGACGTCATGCAGCCCGCGATCGAAACGCTCCAGCGCGCGTTCAATGCGACCGGGCTTGTGCTCGCCGGGTTCTTCATGGCGCAGGAAGTAGCCGCACAGTGCCGGCGTCAGCGTCAGCGACACGATGGCCGAGAAGATCACCGCCACGGCGAGCGTCACCGAGAACTCACGCAACAGCTTGATGATCATGTTGTTGCCGAACAGCATCGGCGCGAACACGGCCACCAGCGACAAGGTGATCGACACCACGGTGAAGCCGATCTCGCGCACGCCGATCAGGGCGGCAGGCAAGGGCGCTTCGCCATGTTCCATGTGGCGCACGATGTTCTCGATCACCACGATGGCATCGTCGACGACGAAGCCGATACACAACACCAGCGCCACCAGCGACAGCGTGTTGAGCGTGTAGCCGAGGAAATACATGATCACGAACGCGCCGGCCAGGGACAGCGGCACGCTGAGCGACGCGATGAGGGTAGGGCGCAGGCGACGCAGGAACACCAGCATCACCATCACCACCATCACGATACTGATCAGCAGCGCGACCTGGACTTCATGCAGCGCCGATTTGGCGGTCTGGGTGAGGTCGAAGATCGGCGTGATCTGCACGTCCGCCGGCATCCACTCATGGAACTGCGGCAGCTTGGCGCGAATGCGATCCACCGTATCCACGGCGTTGGCATCGGCGCGCTTGCTGATCTGCATCGCCACGGTGGTCTTATCGTTGAACCAGGCACCCTGGTAGATGTCCTGCGGGCCGCTGTAGATCTTCGCGACATCCGCCAGGCGCACCGGCACGCCGTTCTTCACGGCAATCATCAGGCTGCCGAATTCTTCCGGCGTATGCAGCGAGTCGTTGGCCGTGACGGTCATCTGCGTGCGGCCGTCGGTCAGCATGCCTTGCGGCGAGGTGACGTTGGCGGCGATCAGGGCGTTGGTGACGTTGTCGGCCGTCAGGCCCTTGGCAGCCAGGGCGTTATTGTCCAGCTCCACGCGCACCGCATGTGGCGCGCCGCCGAACACCTGCACCTGGGCCACGCCGTCGATCTGCGAGATGGCGGGCTTGAGCAGGGTGTCGGTCAAGTCGTAGAGCTTGTCCGGCGGCAGGCTGGTCGAGGTGAACGAGACCAGCAGGATCGGAATCTGCGACGTGTCGAACTTGAAGTACTGCGGCAGTGACGGCATGCCCGTCGGCAGGTCGACGGCGGCGGCATTGATGGCGGCCTGGACGTCGCGCGCGGCCTTGTCGGCCGAGCGATCGAGGTTGAAGCGGATCTGCACCGAGGCCGAGCCTTCGGTGGCATTGCCGTACATATCTTCGATGCCTGGAATACGGCCCAGGTGACGCTCCAGCGGCGCCAGCACCGTATTGGCCATCGTCTGCGCACTGGCGCCTGGCATCGAGGCGGCGACATAAACGCCGGGGAATTCCAGCGTCGGCAGGGCGGCGACACCCAGAAGGCGATACGCAAAGAAGCCGGCCAGCAACAAGCCGAGCCCAAGCAGGGAGGTGCCGACGGGTCGGCGAATCAATGGCGCAAAGATGTTCACGTGGTTTCCGTACCGGGCTGTCGGTGCGCATGCCCAGGCATACCTGCTTGGCATGCCAGACGCGGGGATCGTGTGCCAGCACGCGCGGCGCTGGAGGCGGGCGCAATCATAGCGACTATATGACTACCCCACGTGTGCGCGGCGAATGTGCAGGAAGTCCGTCCGTGCCGGAAGGCAGGGTGCCAAAAGTGGGGCGCCGCCCCGATGTGCGGGGCGGCGCGGTGACGACAGGTTTCGCTCAGGCGCCCAGTGGCGCGGGCAGGGGATGGACCTGGCGCAGGCGCTCGGCAAAGTAATGGCGCGTGCGGCGGCTGAAGACCGCCCAGGTGACATAAGCCAGCAGCGCCGCCGGCAACAGGACGCCCATCAGGCCACCCTGATCGTTCAGATAGGCGGACGCAGCAACCAGCATGGCCGGCGCCAGTACCACCGCAAGCAAGCCCAACACGACGAAGCGCGCGCGACGAACCTTGCGCCAGGCCTTGAGACCTGCCCACGCCAGCGCCGCGCCGTAGGCCATCAGCGGCAGGCTGGCGAGCGGGTTGATGCTGAGCTTGTCCTGCAGCGCCGGCGCGAGCAGGTAAACCAGTGCCGCCACACCCATGGCCGAACCCAGCGCGACGCTTACACCCGACGTCCACTTCAGGCGCAGAGGCATCAGGCCCATCGCATGACGGGCGAGACGGTCGTAGTTCCACAAGTAGATCGCCGGCGTGCTCAGCAGCGTAAGCAGCTGGGACACCAGCAAGCCACCGACGATGGCCACGCCCAGCGGCTGGCGCATTTCCGATCCGATGCCGAAGCCGATCGCCAGCGGCAACGCCGCGCCAATCGCCACGAGCGTCGTCATGGTGATGGGACGGAAGCGCACCAGGGCGGCCTGGCGAATGGCGTCGAGCGACGACATGCCGTATTCGCGTTCGGCCACCAGGGCGAAGTCGACCATCAGGATGGCGTTCTTCTTCACGATGCCGATCAGCATCAGGATCGCGATCACGCCAATCAGCGACAGCGGCGTATGCGTCACCAGCATCGCCAGGAACGCGCCGGCACCGGCGGCCGGCAGGGTGGAGAGAATGGTCAGCGGCTGGCCCAGGCTCTCGTAAAGCATGCCCAGCACGATGTACATGGCCAGGATCGAGCCCAGCAGCAGGATCGACGTGTTGTCCTGGGTGTCCTGCAACTGCTCGTTCTCGCCGGTGTAAGCGAGCTTCACGCCCGCGGGCAGGCCCGCATGGTTCATGACGCTTTCGATCAGGCCCATCGCCTTGTCGCGCGGATAGTTCGGCGGCAGGTTGTAATAGATCTGCGCCGATTCAAGCTGGTTGTAGTGGTTGACGAAGGAAGGCGTCACCGCCGGCTCGATATGCGCGATCGCCGACAGCGGCACCATGCCGCCCTGGTTGTTGCGCACATAAGTGTTGAGCAGCGCCTCGGGACTGAGCGAGCGCTCGGCCGCGGACGTCAGCACCACCCAGTACTGGTTGATGTCCGAATAGATGATCGACACCTGGTTCTGGCCGAAGGCGTTGTAGAGCGCCGTGTCGACCATGCCCATGCTCACGTGCAGGCGGCCGGCGGCTTTGCGATCCACCTTGAGCATCTGCTGCTTGTCGACGGTGTCGTAGTCACTGGTGACATCGCGGAACACCTTGGTGTCGCGCATCATGCGCGTCACCTTGTAGACCCACGGCTGCAGGTCGATGCTGTTGGTGCTCACCAGCTGGAAGCTCTCGCTGCCGTTGCTGCCGCCGCCACCACCCCCGTTGAAGAAGCCGATCGAACGCAGCGATACCCGCAGCTCCGGCAGCTTTTCGTAGGCCTTGCCCAGCCGCTCGATCACTTTATCGATGTGTTCGGGGCGCTGGCCGGGGCCGTCGCCCTTGGGCTTGAGGTCGACGAACATCGTGGCCTGGTTGCCAACGGCACCGCCGGCGCGGTCACTGCCCAGGAACGTCGTCACGTCGAGCACGGCAGGATCGTCGCGCATGATCGCGGCGGCCTTCTTCGCGCGCTCGGCCATCAGCAGCGGCGAGATGTTGGCATCCGCGCGGATATCGCCCTGGATCATGCCGATGTCTTCCTGCGGCATGAAATTGAAGCCCGCGGACTTCACCACGGCGACCGCCAGCAGGATGGTGACCACCAGCAGGATCGGCGGCTGCCAGCGCATCAGGCGCCGGTGGTGCAGGGCCCAGTCGAGCGCGCGTTCGTAGATGTGATGGACTTTGCGATCGAAGCGTTCCACCGCCGCCTCGATGCGCCCGGGCTGGCGCTGGCCGGGCAGCTCCGTGCGGAAGTAGCGGCCGCACAGGGCCGGTGTCACGGTCAGCGAGACTACAGCGGAAATCACCACCGCAGCCGTCAGCGTGACCGAGAACTCGCGCATCAGCAGCGTGAACTGGCTGTTGCCGAACAGCAGCGGCACGAACACCGCCACCAGCGACAGCGTGATCGAGATGACGGTGAAACCGATCTCGCGCACGCCGACCAGCGCGGCAGGCAAGGGCGCTTCGCCGTGCTCCATGTGGCGCACGATGTTCTCGATCACGACGATGGCATCGTCGACGACGAAGCCGATGCACAACACCAGCGCCACCAGCGACAGGGTGTTGAGCGTGTAGCCCAGCGACCACATCACGATAAA
Source organism: Dyella terrae (assembly GCF_004322705.1). Classification (NCBI taxonomy): domain Bacteria; kingdom Pseudomonadati; phylum Pseudomonadota; class Gammaproteobacteria; order Lysobacterales; family Rhodanobacteraceae; genus Dyella; species Dyella terrae. The sequence goes on from NZ_SIZZ01000004.1 coordinate 207,989, forward strand.
GGCGCCCGCCAGCGACAGCGGCACGCTGAACATGGCGATCAGCGTGGGCCGCACGCGGCGCAGGAACACCAGCATCACGACCGCGACCATCAGGACGCTCAGCATCAGCGCGATCTGCACTTCGCGCAGGGCGGACTTGGTGGTCTGGGTCAGGTCGAAGATCGGCGTGATTTCCAGGTCCGCCGGCAACCACGCGCGGATCTGCGGCAGCATCGCGCGAACGGCATCCGCCGTGGCCACGGCATTGGCCTCCGGCCGCTTGCTGATGCGCACGCTGACCGAACGCTGGCCATTGAACCAGGCCGCCTGGTACTCGTCCTGCTGGCCGCTGTAGACGCGAGCCACATCGGACAGGCGCACCGGCACGCCGTTCTTCACCGAGATCAGCACATCGGCGAAATCCTTCGGCTCGCTCAACTGGTCCGTGGCGGTGACCGTCATGTTGGTCTTGCCGTCGGTCAGCAGGCCTTGCGGCGAGGTCACGTTGGCCGCGCGCAGCGCGTTGCGCACGTCATTGCCGGTGAGATTGCGGGCGGCCAGCGCGTTGTTGTCCAGCTCCACGCGCACGGCCTTCGGGCGGCCGCCCATCACGCGCACCTGGGCCACGCCCGGGATCTGCGACATGGCCGGCTTGATCAGGGTATCGGTCAGGTCGAACAGGCGATCTGGCGGCAGCGTGTGCGAGGTGATCGACATCAGCAGCACGGGGATGCCGGACGTATTGAACTTGAAGTAGCGCGGCGGGATCGTCATTGTCGAGGGCAGGTCCGCCGCCGATGCGTTGATGGCCGCCTCCACGTCGCGGGCGAGCTTGTCGGTGGAGCGACCCGGCTCGAACAGGATCACGATGGAGGTCGAGCCGTCGTTGCTGCTCGAATCCATTTCCTTGATGCCGGGGATCCGGCCCAGGTGCCGTTCCAGCGGCGCAGCCACGCTGGATGCCATCGTCTGCGCATTGGCGCCGGGCACTTCGGCGTAAACCGACATGCCGGGGAACTCGATCGTCGGCAGGGCCGCGACACCCAGCAGCAAATAGGCCCACAGGCCCGCCATCGCGAGGCCCAGCGCCATCAGCAAGGTGCCAATGGGACGACGAATCAGTGGCGCAAAAATATTCACCAGGCTCCCCGAACTTCCCTGTCGCGTACGGGTAACGCATGGCGGGACGCGGCCGCGCCCCGGACAGCAAGCTTGAACAACGCGAATTCTGTCCGCAGAAGGGGGTGTTCGGGATGTGCCTGAAGTGGGGGAGTCAGGCCCGCGATTGCGCGAGGGTGAGGCGCAGCTGGTCGATCAGCCCCTGGCGCAAGCTTTCGCGGCGACGGAATTCGGCACGATGGCGCGACGCCACCCCGGACTCGTCGCGCGGACTCTCCGCGGCGGGCAAGCGGTAATAGCCGTCATCGCCGAGCTGGCCGCCCTGTTCCTCCCAGAAGCCGTCGTACGACGCCTTGATCTTGCCGGTGCGCGACAGGGGATGGGCGTCATTGGAAATGCCCTTGATGGAAGGCAGGCCCAGGGTTTCGGCCAGCGGGTAAACCATCGACATCAGCAGGTTCTTCGGGCGCAGGCCGTGGCAACCCTTGGTCACGTCGCGCACGACGTCGCGGCCTTCGTCACCCCAGGGGCCTTGCAGGCAACCGATCAGCAACTCGCCCCGGGTCGCGGAGAAGGTCAGGGTAAGGGAATACAGTCGATCGCATTCGGCGTGGGACAACGCCAGGTCGAGCTCGCCTTCGCAGCCCCACACCGGCGGTGGCGCCAGCTTGAGTGCCAGCTCGCGTCCGTCCTTGAGCACGACGGTGCCCAGGCGCAGCCCGCCCTGGGCATGGATGGCTTCCAGCGCCACCGGGGTGAGCATCGAGGTCAGTGACTGGAAATGCTCCACCAGGCGACGCGCCTTTTCCTGCGGACCGAAATGGCGATTCAGATAGCGATGCTGCCAACGATCAAGCAGGCGGGAATCGCGTTCGGCCGCGTTCTGGAGCGCGTGATGCTCGGCCATCAGGCGCTGCCAGCGCATGCGCCAGCGCAAGGCGCTCGGTGCGGTGACCGCATCGCGCAAGACGCCCCAGACCGGCAGCACGCCACGGGTATGCGCGGCGCGTGTACGACGATGACGAGTTGCGTGCGAAACAGAGTCCATGGTTCACATCACGGGCCGGGCTTGAGGACGCAGCAGCCCGCGACCGCTTCGTCCGAAGCGTTCGACGCAGACCACCGGGGAGTAGCAACACGTGCCCTGTCGATGCGCCCGGGGAAAAGCGCATGGTTCCGTGCACTGGATCACATGCTAATCGAAGAAACTTGCGGGGCCCTTAAGCATCGCGGTGACAGGTGAGAAGTCATGGACCTGTCATTCGCCACAACGAAAAAGCGGGCCGAAGCCCGCTTTTCATCGTTACTTCGCCGGCGAGTAGCGCAGCGTCAGGTACGCCGTGCGCCCAAGCTGGTTGTAAAAGCGCGCCGTCTCGTAGGTGTGATCGAACACGTTGGCGACGCGGGCCTGCACGCTCCATCCCGGCAGGAAGTTCCACGTTGCACGCAGGTCGACCGTGCCGTAACCGCCCAGGCGGTTGAGGTTGGCGGCGTCGTCGTAACGATAGCTCTGCGCGGTCAATGACGTGCCCACGCTGAACGCACCGACATCGCGATCAATGTCGAAGCGGGCGATGCGCTCCGGGCGACGCGCCAGCAGGTTGTCGTGATTCACGCCGTTGCCGTCGTTCTTCGGGCGCTGGTAGGTGAGGTAGCCACGCAGGTGCCATCCGTCGACATCCGCGCCCAGCTGGCCTTCGATGCCCCGAATGCGCGCCTTGCTGGTGTTGGCCGGGACGTAGTTCTCGTCCAGTTCGATCAGATCATTGATGCGCGTGTCATACGCGTTGACCGCCCAGTTCCAGATGCCCGGCTTGCCTGACACGCCCAGCTCGGTGGTGCGTGCCTTTTCCGGCTTCAGGTCCGGGTTGGCCGTGGGGAAACCGAAGAAGGGCGGGAAGTACAGGTCGTTGAACGTCGGCGCATGGAACGACGTGCCATAGGACGCGGTGAGCTTGATGCCGTTGCCCAGCGTGTAACCGTAAGCCGCCGCACCCGTATTGTGATTGCCGAACTGGCCGTTGTGGTCGTGGCGCGCGGACAACTGCAACTCATGCGCGCCGAACAGGCCCTGGTAGAAACCAAACACGCCGGTGTTGTTGCGCGTGGTGCTCAGGTAGTCGGTGTCGCTCTGCAGGTGTTCCTGCTGGTAGTCGACGCCGGCGCTCAGCGTCTGGCCCGGAGCCAGCGTGAAGTCGTTCTGCCACGACGCCTGGTTGCGACGCGAATACAGATAGCCCTCGCGCACCATGTCGGCGCCAAGATCCGCGCGATCGAGATAATTGTCCGCGCGATCGATGTTCTGGCCGACGGAAAGACTCATCTTCCAGAAGTCCATGACGCCAAAGCCCAGGCGCGCACCGGCGACCTGCTGTGAGCGACGCGTGTCGTTCTGGAAATCGCCGTCGTACTCGATGTCACCCTTGCTCTTGAGCAGGTTGGCGGTGAGCTCCGTGCCGTTGTCCCAGCGATATCCGCCACCGAGCGAGCCGAAGTACGTGCGATAGCCATCGTCGTCCGGCTCGTTGGTAAAGCAGCCGCCGACGTTCAGAGCAGCAGCGCGGCAGCTGTTGATGCCACGCGTGTACTGGCCGCCCACACTGGCGTTGTACCAGCCGTGTTCGGTGCCGCCGGAGATGCCGGCCTGGCCGTCGGTGTAGCGGTGGCTGCCACCGGTGATGCTGAAGGACGGGGTGGGGCTGTCACCCTTCTGGCCGTGACGGGTGAAGATCTGGATCACGCCGCCAATGGCGTCCGAGCCGTAGAGGCTGGAGCGCGGGCCGCGCACGATTTCGATGCGGTCGATCTGATCCACCGGCAGCTGCTCGTAGGCCGGGATGCCGGCGCCCACGGTGCCGATGCGCACGCCGTCGACCAGCAACAGCGTGTGCGAGGAATTGGTGCCGCGCATGAACAGCGAGGTCTGCTGGCCGAAGCCGCCCGCGTTGGTCATCGTCACGCCGGGCAGGCCCATCAGCAGGTCCTGCACCGACGCCGGCTGCAGGCGCTCGATGTCTTCGCGGGTGATCACCGTGACCGGTGCCAGGGTTTCATCCATCGGCGTTGCCACGCGCGTTGCCGTCACGACAACGGGGGCCAGGTCCTGGGGAGCCTGGTCGGCGGCATGCGCCAGGGAAATGCAGGACAGCAGGGCCGTCGCCAGCAGGGTCTTCTTCATCGGTGGAGCTTCCTCGCCGCGCCACGCGCACGGCTCACGGTTCATGAGCTGGCGAAGCGAAGAGCGTACGAACGCCGACGGGCCGGCAGGCCGCAACGAGGTCCGCATCGCCCACCGCGATCCGCCAGGTTTCAGATTCGGGCCGGTCTCCGGGCTTGCGAGCGCACGCCCCAAGGCGTGCCTGCGGAACGGCCTTCCCATGCTTCACGCACAGTGGCCGACGGTTCCGCTCCAACTCTCTCGCTTACCGTTGCGGGGGCAGCGCCGGACTGATTCCTGTCAAAGGAACGCACCGGCTTCCCGTTTCATCCCGGTAAAACCGGGACACCCGAACGGCGGGACTTTAGCCGGGGTGCGATGCAGCCGCAACTTCGCGAGTCATTCAAGGCACTAAGCAAAAACAAAGCATCACGCCCGAATAGCCGTCTGGACGGCCATTCGAACGGCATCAATGGTGCATTCGCAAGTTTGCCGCAAGCCATCGTTTATCAATGTCAACGTGACGAAAGGCACATTGCACAAAATCGTAAAATAGTTGTTGACGCGCCCGGAGCATCGTGATTACTTTCGACGCGCGCCTCGCCAGATATTGCGATTCGAGGCGCTAGGGGAAACGCAAGGGGAATCAGGAACGCAAGCTTTTGCATGGTGGCCCTCGGGCCGCCACGGGAACGGCTTGCGTTCTGCAAGGCACGGCACCGTGCACGCCGTGGGCATTCGAGCCATTCGGATTCGATTTCTTTCTGGGGAGAGAGCAATGAGCAAGCTTCTGACTCACCGGCGCGCGCCGGTGTGGCGTCATACCGCGCTGGCCGTCGCCCTGAGCATGGGCCTGGCGGGCATCGTTCATGGCCAGTCCAACGCGTCGGGCAGCATTTTTGGTCGCGCGGATGACAATGCGGCGACGGTCCACGTCGAAAACCTCGACACCGGTCTCGCACGCGATGTTCAAGTGGATTCTTCCGGTCGCTATCGCGCCGTCGCGTTGCCGATCGGTCGCTACCGCGTCTCGTTGGTGAAAGACGGCAAGACCGTCGATACCCGCGACAACGTGCAGGTCGTCGTCGGCACCGGCCAGGAAATTTCCTTCACCGCTGCCGCCAATGCCAAGAACCTCGAGGGCATTCAGGTCACGGCCAATGCACTGCCTGCTATCGACGTTTCGTCGGTCGACTCGCGAACCGTGATGACGGCCGAGCAACTGCAAAAGCTGCCGGTGCTCAACAACGTCAACGCCGCCGCACTGCTCGCGCCGGGTACGACCGCCGGTGACAGCCGCTATGGCAACTCCATCTCGATGGGTGGCGCGTCGGCGGCGGAAAACCAGTACTACATCAACGGTTTTCCCGTCACCAACCCACTGACCGGCCTGGGCTTCACCAGCCTGCCCTTCGATGCGATCGATCAGGAGCAGGTCTTTACCGGCGGCTACGGTGCTGAGTACGGCCGCTCGACCGGCGGCGTGGTGAACATCATCACCAAGCACGGTTCGAACTCGTGGAAAGCGGGCGCGGACGTCCAGTGGACCCCGGCGGCGCTCAAGGCAAATCAGCGCTACATCTACTATCCGGTAGGCAGCGGCCGCTCTACCGATGGCAAGGTGTACTTCCGACCGAACGAGAACAGCACCAACACGCTCTACGGGGCCTACATCAGCGGCCCGCTGGTCAAGGACAAGCTGTTCTTCTACGGCAGCGGCGAACTGACCCGCAACACCGGTCTGGCGCAGTTCGGCATCAACAACGGCACCAACGGCAACAGCACCAAGACCACCACGGACACCAACAAGGTGACGCGCTGGTTGACCAAGGTCGACTGGAACATCACGGACAGTCACATCCTGGAATTCACCGGCATGGGTGAAACCAATATCCAGGACACGTCGATCTACAACTACAACTACAACACCAACACCGTCGGCACGCTCAAGGGCACGGAGCACCAGAAGAACACTGGCACGGCTAACACGTCCGTCGGCGGCACGGTCTACGTCGGCAAGTACACCGGCTACATCACCGATGACCTTGTCATCAGCGCCCTCTACGGCAAGAGCACGTCCGATCACGTGGATACGGTGGCTGGTTCGGCAGGCGTGGTCTGCCCGAACATCACCGACAGCCGCTCGGTTCCGACTCGCGTCAGCTGCGCTCCCGTCGGCGGCAACTTGTTGGCACCGGGCGCGAATGACGAGACCAAGGCGCTGCGCTTCGATATCTCGTACCACATCGGCTCGCATTCGCTGCGCGCTGGTATCGATAACCAGACCATCAACTCGTTCTCGGGCCGTGCCACCCAGGGCGGCGCGCTGTGGACCTACTACGACGCAACCGACGACTTCTCGACCGTACCGGGCATGAATGTTCCCGCCGGTGCGACCGAAGTGGCCCAGCGCACGATCTTCAGCGCTGCCGGCAAGGTGAAGGTGGAACAGGAAGCCCAGTTCATTGAAGACCGCTGGCAGATATCCGATCGCTGGCTGCTGCAGGTCGGCTTGCGCAACGAGCAGTTCAAGAACTTCAACACCGATGGCGTCGTGTTCGTGAAGCAGCGCCACCAGCTCGCTCCGCGTATCGGCGCAACCTGGGACGTGATGGGCGATTCGTCACTCAAGGTGTACGCCAACGCCGGTCGTTATCACCTCGCCGTGCCGGCAAACGTTGCCATTCGCGGCGCCGGCCCGCAGCGCTTCGAGAACCAGTACTTCACCTACAGCGGTGTCGATCCGGTCACCAACGCGCCCATCAATCCCACGCCCATCAGCAGTGTGTTCTACGCCAACGGTGCCAACGGTGAGGCTCCGGATCCGAAAACGCTGGCGAAGCATGGTCTGAGTGCGTATTACCAGGATGAGTACATCGCTGGTGCCGACTGGCAGTTCGCACCCAACTGGACCACGGGCGCGAAGGTCATCTACCGCAATCTCAAGAGCATCATCGACGACTTCTGCGATGCTCGCGCGTTCCTCGCCCATGAGCAGGCGGCCGGCACGCCCATCACCAACCCGGCATTCACCAACTGGCAAACCGACGGCGCGCCGTGCTTGCTGTTCAATCCGGGCGAAGGTGGCACGTTCACCATCGATCACGACGGCAACGGCACGCTCAAGGACATCACGCTGACGGCGGACGAGCTGGGCTTCCCGAAGCTCAAGCGCAAGTACTACGCCGTGAATCTGTATCTTGAGCATCAGTTCGACCAGAAGTGGTACGCGCGCTTCGAGTACACCTGGTCGCACAGTTACGGTAATTCCGAAGGCCTGCTGCTCTCGGACATCGGCCAGATCGATCCGTCGGTGACACAGACCTGGGACTTCCCGGAGATCATGATCGGTGCCACGGGCAACCTGCCCAATGATCGTCGCCACCAGTTGAAGTCCTATGGCTACTACCAGGTGACGCCGGAGTGGCTGGTTGGCGGTGTATTGCTCGTGTCCTCGGGTCGCCCGAAGAACTGCATGGGCATCTACCCGAGCGATCCGTACCAGTACGGCTCGTCGTACTTCTACTGCAACGGTGCCGTGGCAACCCGCGGCAGCCAGGGCACGTTGCCGTGGACCTACCAGCTGAACCTGAGCACCGAGTGGCGTCCGGCCTGGGCTGACCACAAGCTGGCCATCAGCGCGGACGTCTTCAATGTGTTCAACCAGCAGCGCGCCCAGAACCGCGTCGAAACCTACCAGCTTGGCAGCGGCGCGATCAGTCCGAACTACGGCCGCATCCTGAGCTACTCGGCACCGCGTTCTGTCCGCCTGTCGGCCCGATACGACTTCACGCTGTAATCAGAACAAGCGCCAGGGATCACCTGGCGCGGATCTCCCCGATTGGCCGCCGGGCAAACCGGCGGCCATTTTTTGTTCGGCAGCGCGCACAAGGTCGTTGATCGCTCGCGCCCGCCAGGCAGGAACGCCTTCTCTGCTTCACATTCATTACGCAAATTGACGCATTTTCTTACAGGCCATTAATAGAGCGTTCATGATTTCTTGACGCCCACGGGTGCCTTCGGGGCGCGTCGCGGGGCCATTTTTCGCCATTTGCTCAATAACTTACTGTCACGTACATAGTTGCGACTGTAATATTAAGAAATTGTTGACGCGGTGCCCCTGTGCTCACTAAGTTCGCCTTGCGAGTCGTGAGAAATTGCGGAAGCGCCGGGAGCGGGGGGCTCCAGAAAGACATCTAGACGGCCGACCGGGATGGTCCGCAATTCCTCCGCTTTGCGCATTGGGTGGCGCCTGCCACCCCTATTGATCGTCTTTCTGGGGAGATAAGCGATATGCGTACGTCTCGTAATACCTTTGCGTTGCAACGAACTGCCCTTGCCCTCGCGCTCGGCATGGGCATCGCCGGCACGGCCCTGGCTCAGTCCAATGCCTCCGGCGTGATTTTCGGCCGCACGGCCGAACCGGGTACCACCATCCAGCTGACCAATATCGATACCGGCTTCACGCGTGACGTGCAGGTTGATAACGAAGGTCGTTACCGTGCCGGCTCGCTGCCGGTGGGTCGCTACAAGGTGACGCTGCAGAAGGATGGCAAGGCCATCGAATCGCGCGACAACATCCAGGTCGCCCTGGGTAGCGGTGTCGATGTGTCGTTTGCCGGTGGCTCAGCCGCCGCTTCGGCCAACGCGCAGAACCTTGAAGGCGTGCAGGTCGTGGCCAGCGCCTTGCCGGCGATCGACGTGTCGTCGGTTGACTCGCGCACCGTGCTGACCTCCGAACAGCTGCAGAAACTGCCGCTGGCACGTAACGTCACCGCGGCCGCGCTGCTGGCGCCTGGCGTGGTGGCCGGTGACTCGCGCTACGGCAACGTCGCGTCGTTCGGTGGTTCGTCGGCGTCGGAAAACCAGTACTACATCAACGGCTATGCCGTGACCAACGCGCTCACCGGCCTGGGCTTCACCAGCCTGCCGTATGACGCGATCGATCAGCAGCAGATCTACACCGGCGGTTACAGCGCCGAATACGGTCGTTCCACCGGCGGCGTGATCAACGTGATCACCAAGAGCGGCGGCAACACCTGGAAGGCCGGGCTTGGCATGTATGTCATTCCGCAGTACTTCCGCGATTCGCCGCGCAGCATCTACCGCACCAACGGCCAGCTGTGGCAGTACCGCGGCGACAACAAGACCTCGTCCATGCAGTACACCGGCTACGTCAGCGGCCCGCTGGTCAAGGACAAGCTGTTCTTCTACGGCGCGGCCGACCTGACCGACTCCCGTGCCCACACCACGACGTCGATCGTTGCTCCGCAGCGCAGTACGGACGACATCAAGGCGATGAAGTGGTTGGTGAAGGTCAACTGGAACATCACCGACAGCCACCTGCTCGAACTGACGGGTATTTCCGACAAGACGGACGTCGACAAGAGCATCTACCGCTACAACTACGCGCAGGGCGTGGCCACCTCCTACCTGGGTACCGACAAGACGAAGAACTTCGACTCCGGCCCGGGCTCGCAGCCGGGCGGTGACGTCTACATCGGTCGCTACACCGGCTACATCACCGACGACCTGACGGTGAACGCCCTGTACGGCAAGAGCAAGACCGACCACGTGCGCAACCTCGGTTACGCCAGCAATCCGAACTGCCCGTGGATTCTTGACTCACGCCAGGGCGCACCGAACACCATCATCGGTTGCGGCCTGGTCAACGGCACGGTGCTTGGCCCCGGTGCCAACGACAAGACGCACGGCTGGCGCCTCGACGTCGAATACCGCCTGGGCAGCCACACGCTGCGTGCCGGTCTGGACAACCAGACGCTTGAATCGCAGGCGGGCAACATCTACGAAGGCGGCTATCGCTGGGTCTATCGCAACGCGGGCCCTGTCACCGGCCGTCCGGACATCGTGCCGCCGCCGGGCACGCAGTACGTCGCTGAAAAGCGTCTGTTCCAGACCGGTGCAGCGGTCAAGGTGGAGCAGGAAGCGCAGTTCATCGAAGACAACTGGCAGATCACCGACCGCTGGCTGGCCAAGATCGGCCTGCGCAACGAGCAGTTCAAGAACCTCAACGGCGCCGGCGACGTGTACGTCAAGCAGCGTCACCAGCTGGCCCCGCGCCTGGGCGTCACCTGGGACGTGTTCGGTGACTCGTCGTTCAAGGTCTACGGCAACGCCGGTCGCTACCACCTGGCGATTCCGTCCAACGTGGCTATCCGCGGCGCCTCGGCCTCGAACTACTACAGCGAGTACTACACCTACAACGGCGTGGCACCGAACGGCGAGCCGCTCAACCTGACGCAGCTCGGTTCGCGCAGCTACCTCAACGGCGAAGACGGCACGACGCCCGATCCCCGCTCGGTGGCCGCGCAGGGCATCAAGGCGTACTACCAGGATGAGTACATCCTGGGCTTCGACAAGATGCTCGGCAGCAACTGGACCTTCGGCGCGAAGGCCACGGTGCGCAAGCTCAAGAGCTCGATCGACGACTTCTGCGATTCGCGTCCGTTCGAGAAGTACGCCGCGCGCAACAACATCGACATCAGCAATGCGCGCATTGCCGGTTGCTACCTGTTCAATCCGGGCGAGAGCAACACCTTCCTGGTGGACGTGAATGGCCAGGGCAACTTCGTGCCCTTCAAGCTGACCAAGGAAGACTTCACCACGCCAGCTGGCGTGAGCTTCCCGCCGCTCAAGCGCAAGTACTACTCGCTGGATCTGTATCTTGAGCATCAGTTCGATGCGAAGTGGTACGGCCGCGTCGACTACACGTTCTCGCGTAGCTACGGCAACTCCGAAGGCCAGCTCAAGTCCGACATCGGCCAGCTCGATCCGTCGGTGACCCAGGACTGGGATGCCCCGGAAATCATGCAGTACACCAACGGCCCGCTGCCGAACGACCGCACGCATCAGTTCAAGGCGTACGGCTTCTACCAGATGACGCCGGAATGGCTGTTCGGTTCGAACCTGGCGATTGCCTCGGGTCGTCCGAAGAACTGCATCGGTTTCGACCCGGTCGACGCCATCCACTACGGCGCCTCGTACTTCGAGTGCAACTTCGAGCCCAGCCCGCGCGGTTCGAAGGGTCGCCTGCCGTGGACCTGGTCGCTTGACCTGAACGCCGAGTACCGCCCGCGCTGGGCTGGCGACTCGCAGCCGCTGGCATTCACCGCCACGGTGTTCAACGTGTTCTCGAAGCAGGAACCGACCGCCATCATCGAAGTGGGCGAAAGCTCGATCAGTTCGGTGACCAACAAGCCGGTGCGCAGCGTGGATTACCTGCGTCCGGTGGCGTTCCAGTCGCCGCGCTACTTCCAGTTCGGCGTGCGCTACGACTTCTCCATGTAATCGGGTTCACCGAGCGCCACACGGATGTGGCGCTCACTCCCCGTTGGCCGCCAGTGAAAGCTGGCGGCCTTTTTGAATGAGAGAAACGATTAACTGTGAACAGTAAACAGTAAGAGCGGTAAGCGCTGCTTTGTCCGTTTACCGTTTGCTGTTCACCGTTCCTCTAGTCAGTATGAAGTTCCGCCACGAAATCGTAGATGTCGCCCCGATACCACGACGTGGTGAATTCCACCACGCGACCGTCATCGAGAAAGCTGCGGCGTTCGATGTTGAGGCCGGCGCTTCCCGTGGGCACATGCAGCAGGCGCGCCTGTTGCGCGCCAAGCGAAACCGCGCGAAGACGCTGCAAGGCGCGGCGCGGGCGGGCGCCCAGGCTTTCAAGCACTTCATAGAGTGAATCACGCACCGCCAGCGGATCGGGCAGGATGCTGGCCGGCACCACGCTGCGCTCGATCGCCAGCGGCTCTTCCTTGGCGTAGCGCACGCGATGCAGTCGCGCGACGAGCACGCCGGGCGACAGGTTCATCGCCATCGACTCTTCCGGCGTCACTTCGCCGATGCCGCGTTCGAAGAACTCCGAGCGCGGGTTCAGTCCGCGGGCGCGAAGGTCTTCCGTGAAGCTGGTGAGGCGCGACATCGGCTTGATGATGCGCTCGGCGACGAACGTGCCGGCGCCGTGGCGCTGGGTGAGGATGCCTTCTTCCACCAGGCCGGCGATGGCCTTGCGCACCGTCACGCGTGACAGGTTGAGCGCACGCGACAGGTCGCGTTCGCTTGGCAATGCCTGACCCGGTTCGATGTCGCGGTGCTCGACCACGTTGCGGATGGCCCGACGCAGCCTCAGGTAAGCCAGGGGCTGGTGGGCAGCCGAATCGCGGCTGAGTCGGTGGTATTCGTTGGCCAGGGCGGTTTCCATGGTGGTCACGATACCAATGACCATACCAATTCCACAAGCATGGGATAAATCAGGGCCCTGCAGGCGCTACCAGTTGGCCGGTTGAGGCTGCCGGAGGCCGGACCTGATGCGGTTTGTCGCAAGTGGTGTTGTCTGGTATTTCAGTGGTACGGTAGGATCAGACTCCCAGGCCGGTGACAGCCATCGGTCCCACAGCTCCCCGCATAGGTCGAGGTGACGGCAGTGACGGCTTCTTCCCCCCCGGTCGATCCCTTTGACCTGGTGATTTTCGGCGGTACCGGCGACCTTGCCCTGCGCAAGCTGCTGCCCGCCATGTTCCACCGCTTCCTCGACGGCCAGATCCCCGAACACAGCCGCGTCGTCGGCGTTGCCCGCGAAGCGCTGGACGATGACGGCTACCGCGCAAGCATTCGCAATGCGCTGGTCGAGGCAGGCGGTGCGAAGGACAAGATCGAGCAGTTCCTGGGCCAGGTGCATTACCGGCCGCTCGATGCCCGCAAGGATGAAGGCTGGGACGACTTCGCCGAGATGATCGGCACGCAGCCCGACCATGTGCGCGTGTTCTATCTCTCCACCTCGCCGGAATTGTTCGTCGACATCTGCCAGCGCCTGGGTCATCACGGCCTGAATGAAGGCAAGTCGCGCGTGGTGCTGGAGAAGCCGATCGGTCGTGACCTGGCCAGTGCCAATCGCATCAATGATGCGGTCGGCCAGTACTTCAATGAATCGCAGACGTTCCGCATCGATCACTACCTCGGCAAGGAAACGGTGCAGAACCTGCTGGCGCTGCGCTTCGGCAATGCCCTGTTCGAGCCGCTGTGGAATGCCGAGCACATCGACCACGTGCAGATCACCGTCGCCGAAACCCTGGGTGTCGGCCGCCGTGGCGCTTACTACGACCGTGCCGGCGCACTGCGCGACATGGTGCAGAACCATATCCTGCAGCTGCTGTGCATGGTGGCCATGGAGCCGCCGTATTCGCTTGCGCCCGACGCGGTGCGCGACGAAAAGCTCAAGGTGCTGCGTTCGCTCAAGCACATCGACGAATCCAACGCGGCACAGCTGACCGTGCGCGGGCAGTACCGCGCCGGTGCGGCCGAAGGCCAGAGCGTGCCGGGTTACCTGGAGGAGCTCGACGGAGACACCAAGTCGGGCACCGAAACCTTTGTCGCCATCAAGGCCGAAATTGACAACTGGCGCTGGGCCGGCGTGCCGTTCTACCTGCGCACCGGCAAGCGCCTGCCGGCGCGCGTGTCGGAAATCGTGGTGGTCTTCAAGTCCGTCCCGCATTCCATCTTCAATGCCGACGCGGGCCCGCTGGCGCACAACCGCCTGGTGCTGCGCCTGCAGCCGGACGAAGGCGTGAAATTGTGGCTGACGATCAAGCACCCCGGCCCCGGTGGCTTGCGCCTGCGCCACGTGCCGCTGGACATGAGTTTTGCCGAAGCGTTCGGCGTGCAGCAGCCCGATGCGTACGAGCGTCTTCTGCTTGATGTCGTACGCGGCAATCCCACCCTGTTCATGCGGCGCGATGAAGTGGAGGCGGCATGGAAATGGGCCGATCCGATCCTGGAAGCCTGGGCTGCCAGCAACGAGCCACCGCGTCCCTATACCGCGGGCACCTGGGGGCCGAGCGCCGCCGTGGCGCTGATTGAGCGCGATGGCCGTACCTGGAACGAAGACACTGACTAACAGGCTGTTCACCGGAATCTTGCACGCGGATTGCTAGCGTCACGCGTTCGGTGACCTCCCCATTCACCCGACCTCCCATCACCATGCTTTCCATCACCAGCCACAGCTTCACTGACTGCCACGCGTTGGCACACGCGCTGGCCGGGCGCGTCGCCGACAAACTGCGCGAAGGCCTTGCAAGGCGCGGCAAGGCCTTGCTTGCAGTCTCCGGTGGAAGCACGCCGGTGCATTTCTTCCGGCAGCTGGCGCGCATGGAGCTCGACTGGAGCAAGGTGCAGGTCGTGTTGGTGGACGAGCGTTGGGTGCCCGAGTCGCACGAGCGATCCAACGCGCGCATGGTGAAGGCCGAGCTGCTGCAGCACGCGGCATCGGCCGCGCATTTCGTGCCGTTCTACGCCGATGCGCCGACGCCGGAAGCCGCGCTGGTTCTGGTCCGCGCGCGCATGGCCGCGCTGCCATATCCCTTCGATGCCGTGGTGCTGGGCATGGGCGGCGACGGGCACACGGCGTCGTTTTTCCCGGGCGGCGATCGCCTGGCCGAGGCGTTGGACCTGTCCGGCACGGCTTTGGTGTTGCCGATGCGTGCCGCCGGTGCGGGCGAGCCGCGCATCACGTTCACGCTCCCGGCGCTGCTCGATACGCAGGCCTTGTTCCTGCACATCGAAGGCGAAGCCAAACAGAAGATCCTCGCCGATGCCCGACTGGGCCTCGGCGAAGCCCGGCAATATCCCGTGCGTGCGGTGCTCGAGCAGACCCGTACGCCGGTATCCGTGTACTGGTGCCCGTAGAGCCTGCTCTTACGTACCAGCAACAGAGCGGGGGACGAACGGCCCTCAACGTTCGTTCCCCGCTTCTTCCCCCATCCATCGAGTAAGACATGACCCAGTTGCATCCCGTCGTTGCCGAAGTCACCGAGCGCCTGCGCGAGCGCAGCCACGAGACGCGCAGCGCCTACCTGCGCCGCATCGATGCCGCCGGCAGCACGGGCACGCATCGCGAGCGACTGTCCTGCGGCAACCTCGCGCACGGTTTCGCCGCCTGCGGTCCGAACGACAAAGAAGCGCTGCGCGAAGGCCACACGCCGAACCTCGGCATCGTCACGTCCTACAACGACATGCTTTCGGCGCACCAGCCGTACGAGCGCTACCCCGAGCTGATCCGCCAGATCGCGCGCGAAGCCGGCATCACCGCCCAGGTGGCCGGTGGCGTGCCGGCGATGTGCGATGGCGTGACGCAGGGACGCGCCGGCATGGAGCTGTCGCTGTTCTCGCGCGACCTCATCGCGATGGCGACGGCGGTTTCGCTTTCGCATGACATGTTCGACGGCGCGATCTACCTGGGCATCTGCGACAAGATCGTACCGGGCCTCCTGATCGGCGCCCTGAGTTTCGGCCACCTGCCGGGCATCTTCATTCCGAGCGGCCCGATGCCCAGCGGCATCACCAACGAAGAGAAGTCCAAGGTGCGCCAGGCCTATGCCGAGGGCAAGGTCGGGCGCGCGGAACTGCTGGAAGCCGAAGCGGCCGCCTACCACGCGCCGGGCACCTGCACCTTCTACGGCACCGCCAACTCCAACCAGATGCTGATGGAGATCATGGGCCTGCACCTGCCGGGCGCCAGCTTCGTCGCGCCGGATACGCCGCTGCGCGATGCGCTCACGGCCGAGGCCGTGCAGCGCTTGGCGGAACTGAGCGCGCAGGGTTCGTCCCATCTGCCGATCGGCCACATCATCGACGAGAAGGCCATCATCAACGGCGTCATCGGCCTGCACGCCACCGGTGGCTCGACCAATCATCTGCTCCACCTGGTGGCCATGGCGCGCGCGGCCGGCATCCAGTTGCGCTGGGACGACTTCGATGCGCTGTCATCGGTAGTGCCGCTGCTGGCACGCGTATACCCGAACGGCTACGCCGACGTGAACCAGTTCCATGAAGCCGGCGGCATGAGCTTCCTGATCGATCAGCTGCTGAGCGCGGGGCTGTTGCATCGCGACGCACGTACGGTGTTCGGCACGGGCCTCGACGGCTATGCGCAGGTGCCCTACCTGGACTCGCACCACAAACTCGCCTGGGCACCGGTCAGCAAGGAAAGCGGCAATCGTGGGGTGCTGCGCAGCATGGCCGAACCGTTCCGCCCGGATGGTGGCCTGCGCATGCTCAAGGGCAATCTCGGTCGCGCGGTCATCAAGGTTTCGTCCGTGCCGGAAGATCGCCTGGTGATCGAAGCGCCGGCCGTGGTCTTCCACGACCAGGACGACGTGCGTCGTGCCTTCGAGCGCGGTGAACTCAATCGCGATTTCATCGCCGTCGTGCGTTTTCAGGGCCCGCAGGCCATCGGCATGCCGGAGCTGCACAAGCTCACGCCGACGCTGGCGGTGCTGCAGGATCGTGGTTATCGCATCGCGCTGCTGACCGATGGCCGCATGTCCGGCGCGTCGGGTCGCGTGCCCGCGGCCATCCATGTCACGCCGGAAGCCAACGCGCATGGCGCGATCGCCAAGATCCGCGACGGCGACATGATTCGCCTCGATGCGGTCAACGGCACGGTCGAAGTGCTGGTCGAAGCCGGCGAGTTTGCCGCGCGTGTACCGGCTACCGCCGACCTGAGCGCCCACCACCATGGCATGGGTCGCGAGCTGTTCGGTTTGTTCCGGCAGGCCGCGGTCGAGGCCGATCTGGGCGCGGGCGTGCTCTGAGCGACCGGCCCATCCACCTATTCAACGTCGGATTCCCATGCACATCGATTCCAAGCAACAAAGCATCGCGGCCACTCTTGCGCTTGCGCCCGTCGTTCCGGTCGTCATCATCGATGACGCGAAAGCCGCGGTGCCGATGGCGCGTGCGCTGGTGGCCGGCGGCATTCCGGCGATCGAGGTGACCCTGCGTACCCCGGCGGCGCTGGAAGCGGTGCGCGCCATCGCGCAGGAAGTCGAAGGCGCTGTCGTTGGCGTCGGTACCGTGCTCACGCCGAAGGATCTGCACGCCGCGCGGGAAGCTGGTGCGCGCTTCGCCGTGTCGCCGGGCATCTCGCCGAATATCCTCGCGGCGGCGGACGACAGCGACCTGCCGCTGCTTCCGGGCACCGCGACCGCGTCCGAAGTGATGACCTTGCTTGAGCGCGGCTATCGCCACCTGAAGTTTTTCCCGGCCGTTCCTGCCGGCGGCCACAAACTCATCGCCGCCTGGGCAAGCCCGTTGCCGCAGGTGCGCTTCTGTCCGACCGGCGGCATCAGCCTCTCGTCGGCACCGGACTTCCTGTCGCTGCCGAACGTCATCTGCGTCGGCGGTTCGTGGCTCACGCCGGCCGACAAGCTCAAGGCCGGCGACTGGGCCGGCATCGAGTTGCTGGCGCGGGAAGCGCGCGGACTGAAGTAAGTCGCTCAGGCGACCGCGGCTTCGCTCGCCAGGGTGAAGCCTTCGTCCAGCCAGCCGGTGATCCCACCGATCATTTCCTTCACCGGGCGGCCCAGCTGCGCCAGCTTCACGGCCGCCTTGTTCGCGCCGTTGCAGTGCGGGCCGGCGCAATACACCACAAACAGTGTATCCGCCGGATAGTCGCCCAGACGCTGCGCGGCGATCGTGCGGGTCGGCATGTTGATCGCGCCCGGCACATGGCTGGCGGCGAACATGGCCGGCGTGCGCACGTCGAGCAGCACGAAATCGGGCTGCTCGTGCGTCAGGGCGTAATGCACGTCGGCGCAGTCGGTCTCAAACGTCAGGCGCTGCTGAAAGTGCGCCAGCGCCTGGGCGCTGTCGGCGGCCGGGATGTAACGAACGACACTGCTCATGGTGGCGGACTCCTTCGGAAAGTGCGCCCAGTGTGGGGACTGGCGAAGCCGCCCGACATTGGCAAAAATGGCCATCACCATGAAAAAACCGCCAAAGCGTTCCCGCAGCCGGCCAGGGCCCGCCAATCGACGTGTTGTCGCGCTGGCGTACGACGGCCTGTGCACGTTCGAATACGGCGTGGCCGTGGAGATGTTCGGGCTACCGCGGCCGGAACTGGACGGCTGGTACGACTTCGCCACCTGCGCCGTCGAACGCGGCCCGCTTCGGGCGGCCGGCGGCCTTACGGTCAGCGCGCAGGGCGGTCTCGCGCTCCTCAAAGATGCCGGCACCATCATCGTGCCGGGCTGGCGTGGCGTGGATGCTGCGCCACCGCCCGCACTGCTCGCCCGCCTGCGTGACGCGCATGAGCGCGGCGCGCGGTTACTGTCGTTCTGCTCGGGCGTGTTCGTGCTGGCGGCCGCGGGTTTGCTCGACGGCCGCCGGGCCACCACGCACTGGCGCTATGCCGATGCCCTGGCGCAGCGCTATCCCCGCGTCACGGTCGAACCGGACGTGCTGTACGTGGACGAAGGTTCGGTCCTGACCTCGGCCGGTACGGCGGCCGCCATCGATCTCTCGCTGCACCTGATACGGCGTGACTGGGGTCCCCTGATCGCCAATCGCGTTGCGCGTCGCGCCGTGGTGCCGACCCACCGCGACGGCGGTCAGGCGCAGTTCGTGCCGTCTCCGCTGCCGGAGCAGGGCGCTGCCATGGGCCCGGTACTGGACTGGATGCGCCGCCGCCTGGGCGATGGCCTGACGATCCCGGCGCTGGCTGAGCGTGCGCGCATGAGCGAACGCACATTCCTCCGCCGCTTCGAGGAGGCCACCGGCTTGTCGCCCAAGCAATGGCTGACGCAGGAGCGCCTCGCCCGCGCCCGGGAGCTGCTGGAGGCCAGCGATCTGGCGGTGGAGCAGATCGCCGACGCCTGTGGCTTCGGCACAGCCGATACACTACGCCACCATTTCCGCCGCACGCTGCAGATCAGTCCTGCACGCTATCGCGAACGCTTCGCCTGCTGATTCCCCCAACCATGACCTTCGTCTTTCTGAGCGTGCTGTGCAGTGTCCTGGTGTCCGTGCTGCTGAAGCTGGCGCGCCGCTTCGGTGTCGATATCGGCCAGGCCGTCTCGTGGAACTACGTGGCCACCAGCGTGCTGACGGCGCTGATCTTCAAGCCGGACATGGCTGTGCTGCAGGGACCTGGCGTGCCCTGGATCGCGCTCGTGGGCCTGGGCCTGCTGCTGCCGAGCATTTTCATTGCGCTGGGCGCATCCGTGCGCCATGCGGGCATCGTGCGCAGCGACGCGGCGCAGCGTTTGTCCCTGCTGATCTCGCTGCTGGCGGCGTTCCTGTTGTTTGGCGAGCAGCCCGGTGCCCTGAAGGGCGCGGGCATCGCCGTGGGCCTGATGGCCTTGCTGTGCATGGTGTGGAAACCGTCGGGCGCACCCGGCGACCGCGACGCCGGCGCGTGGGCATGGCCGCTGGCCGTGTTCGTCGGCTTTGGCCTGATCGACATCCTGTTCAAGCAAGTCGCACTCGGGGGCGTGCCGTTTGCCGCAACCTTGCAGGGAAGTTTCGCGCTGGCGTGGGTCGTGGCGACCGCCCTGGCCGTTGCCCGCGCCTTGCGCCGGCAGACGCGCCTGAGCCTGCGCGACGCAGGGGCCGGCCTGCTGCTGGGGCTGATCAACTTCGGCAACATCGTCTTCTACGTGAAAGGGCACCAGGCGCTCCCGCAGCAGCCTGCGCTTGTATTCGCCGGCATGAACCTGGGCGTCGTGGCACTGGGTGCGCTGGTGGGCGTCGTGGCTTTTCGCGAGCGCCTGACGCGCGTGAATACGCTGGGCCTGCTGCTTGCCCTGGTCGCCATCGCCCTGATCGCCCGCGCTTCCTGGCAGTAACTGCGCCGATTCACCGCCGGGATTGCTATGCTCCCGCCGTCCCCGCCTTACGAGATGTTCCCATGCGCGAGCTCATCGACCGCTACATCGACGCCTACAACCGCATGGACGTCACGGCCATGCTGGCCACGATGCATCGCGAAGTGATCTTCGAGAACTACACCTCGGGCGTGCTGAGCGTGCGCACGTTGGGCATGCCGGAGCTGGAGCATCTGGCGCGCAGCTCGCTGCATTTGTTCAGCGCGCGTCGCCAGATCATTACGTCATTCCGCCAGGATGGCGACGCGGCGACGGCGGACATCCTGTTCGACGGCACGTTCGGCATCGATCTCCCGAACGGCGTGCGGGCAGGGCAGCAGATTTCGCTGACCGGGCGCAGCGAGTTCCGCGTGCGGGACGGGTTGCTGATCTATATCGGTGATTTCAGCGGTTGATGGAAAGCGCGCCCACCATGGTCGTCATTCGGCGAAAGCCGGAATCCAGTGGCGACCACGTCCAGCGCTCCACACAACACCCGCACGACCCACTCGCGACAACCGATGACTGTCGCGAGTGGATTCCGGCTTTCGCCGGAATGACGGCAGAGAAACGTTGAGGCTTACCCCTTCGCCTCCCACTCTTCGTCCGCCGCCACACCACGCCGCAACACCCCCGCTTCCACCTCGCCTGCTGCGCCGAATCCGCCTCGACCAACCCTGCGCCTTGTTCCCCACCAGCGCCGCCATATCGACCTGCCGAACGGGGTGAGGGCGGGTCAGCAGATTTCGCTGACGGGGCGGTGTGAGTTCCGGGTGCGGGATGGGTTGCTGATTTACATGGGTGATTTCAGCGGTTGATGACGCCTGATCACCCTTCAATGGCCGTCATTCCGGCTTTCGCCGGAAAGACGGCACAAGGGAAGGTTGTCTAAGGCTTAGCCTTCCGCTTCCCGCACTTCTTCCCCAACCACTCCACGCCGCAACAACCCCAGCTTCCACCGCGCCTGCTGCGCCGAATCCCCCTCCACCAACCACTGCGCTTTGTTCCCCACCAGCGCCGCCACGGCGACGCCGTCCTCGAACAACACGCGCGTCCCGATCAGCGCCGGCAGTCGATTGCCGCTCAGCACGGTACCCACCAGATTCAGCGGATCGCAGCCGCTGATGCACACGAGGTGGCCGTCCTCCGGCATCTCGCGCATCTGTTTGAGCTTGGCTACGGCTTCCGGCAGCGCAAACTGTTCGCCAACCAGGCCTTCGATGAACCGGCCGCCGCGAATTTCACCGCGTGCCTCCAGCCGGTGATACACGCGCAGCAATTCGCGCCACGTCGGCATCCACGATGCCTCGCGCTCAAGCAGCTTCCAGAACACCACGCCATAACGCCGCAACAAGACCCGCGCCACGTGCTCGACGTATTCACCACGTGCTTCACTCTCCACGCGTGGCGGCCGCACCAGCGACCAGCGACCGGCGTCTTCGATGCCGCTCAGCATGTGCCGGCGAACGCGGCGATGTCGATGCTGGTCACGTTTGGCGGCGGGAAGGAGCAGGGCACGCAGGCCCGCGAAGCTGTCGGCCGTCACGCGACCGGCGGCCACGAGTTCGCCCAGGGCATCCTCCAGCTCGGTGCGAAGCAGTCGCGCACTGTCGACGAGTTCGTCGAAGAACAAGGCGCCGTGTTCCTTGAGCGTGTCGGCGACCGCCTGAGCACGCGAAGGCAGTTCGACCTCGCCGTTGGCTGCTTCGGCGGCAAGGCTTGACCAGATGCCCGATTCCTTGCGTGGCAACAGCACGATGGGCGTGGCTCGCACGGGGCCCGAGCCGCCGCCGCCGCAGCGAAGCCGGGCCCAGCCGATGCGGCCGGCGCGGCACAGATCGTCGAGCCAGTGGATGGCGTAGTCATCGATGCGCGAAGGCAGAATCTCACTTTCCCACGCGCCCGCCGCCGCCTCGAACCCTTCCATATGTGCAAGCACGGCCAATAGCGCATCAGGACCGCTCAGCCGCTGGCCCTGCCCGACATGCTGCCACGCAAACTGGAAGCGCATGAAGTCGCGTCGACTGACCGGCTCGATTTCGCGACGCAGTCGTCCGAGGGTGTAGCGATGGATGCGCGCGAGCAGATGGCGTTCGCACCATTCGAGAGTCTCAGTGCCGGGCGTGAAGTAGCCCTGCATGACGTAGCCTTCGGATTGCAGACGCAGCAGGGCGGCATGGACATCGCTGGCATCGGCTGCCAGGGCCGCAGCCAGCGTCGCTTCCGACATCGGGCCCAGGCCGACCATGCGGCTGCGCAAGGTTTCGAGCAGCGCATCCTCACGTGTCCACGCGACTTTCGTGAACTCGGCCGGTGCCTCGATGGCCGGTTGCATGGGCGCCCCGGGGTGCATGGCCTGAAGGACAGGCAGGCGCTCCGCTGCGACCCAGATGCCGTGTTGTCCACGCGGTGCCAGCCTTGTCGCGCGATGATCACGTGACAGCGAGGCTAGCCAGTCCTCCCACGAAGGATGCGCTGCCGCTTCGTCATCGGTGACTGCGCCCAGCACCATCAGCGCTTCATGCATTTCGTCGGCGTTGCGCACCTGCGGCCAGGCTTCGGCACGCACCGCCTCGATCGCCGAAAGATCCAGCTGCGCGTAGTCACCTGATTGCATGGGCTCGCCAGCGCGACGCGTGGACACGGCCTGCGTGCGGCGTTCCTCCAAGGGAGCGTCGTCGAGATACGCGTAAGGCGCCGCGGTGAGCACCTCGCTGGCCAGCGGGCTAGGCGCCGTGAGGTCGCGCGCCACGACGCGGATATCACCACGCTCGAGGCCGCGCAGGACGTCGAGCAGGCCATCCACGTCCATCGCTTCACGCAGGCAGTCGTACAGCGTCTGATTCACCAGCGGGTGATCGGGAATCTGGCGCTCGCCCTGAATGTTCTCCAGGCAGGCGACCTGATCGGGAAAGACTGTCGCCAGCAAATCCTCACTCTTCATGCGCTGCAACTGCGGCGGCACTTTCTTGCCACCCTGGAATCGCGGCAGCGCCAGCGACGTCGTCGCGTTCCAGCGCCAGCGCGCGGGGAACAGTGGTGCATCGAGCAAGGCCTGGACAAGTACATGCTCGGCGGTATTGGAATGCAGATAGCGCGCGACTTCTTCCAGCGGAAAACTATGGCTGGTCGACAGCGACAGCACGATGGCGTCCTCGGTCGCCGCCGCCTGCAACTCGAAGTTGAACTGGCGACAGAAGCGCTTGCGCAAGGCCAAACCCCAGGCACGATTGACGCGGCTGCCCCAGGGCGTGTGGATGACCAGCTGCGTGCCACCGGACTCGTCGAAAAAGCGTTCGAACACGAGGGTGTGTTGCGTGGGGAGCACGCCAAGCGCGGCGCGCGCAGCCGCCATGTAGTCAGTCAACTGCTGTGCGGCCGCTTCGTTCAAGCCCAGCTCCGCGATCAGCCACTGGCGCAGCGCATCGACACCACCGGCGTCGAGATGCACTTCGGCCTCCTCGCGCAATCGGGACACGGCAAACGACAGCTCGTCACTGCGTCCGGGCGCTTCACCCAACCAGAACGGAATGCTCGGCGGCACGCCATGTGCGTCTTCCACGCGCAGTCGATCGCGTTCGACACGCAGGATGCGGTAACTGGTGTTGCCCAGCTGGAAGATATCGCCCGCTAGCGATTCCACGGCGAAATCTTCGTGCACCGTACCGATCACGGTGGCCTGCGGTTCCAGTACCACGAGGTAATCAGCGGTGTCTGGGATGGCACCGCCGGACGTCACCGCCGTCAGTCGCGCGCCACGACGCGCGCGCAATTGCCCGTGCACCGCATCGCGATGGATGTACGCCGCCCGCGCGCCGCGTCGCGTGGTGAAGCCCTCCGCCAGCATGCGCACGATGGCGCTGAATTCATCACGCGACAGATCGCGATAGGGCCACGCCTGCCGAGCCAGGTCGAACAGCGCGTCCTCGCTCCATTCCTGGCAGGCGACCTCGGCGACGATCTGCTGAGCCAGGACGTCCAGGGGCTTGGGCGGTACTTCCAGGGCGTCGAGTTCGCCGCGACGCACGCTGTCGAGCAGGGCGGTGCATTCGAGCAAATCATCGCGCGACGTCGGAAACAGCCGCGCCTTGGGCGTGCCGTTCACCGCATGCCCCGAGCGGCCGGCGCGCTGCAGGAACGCCGCGATCGAACGTGGTGATTCGAGCTGGCACACGAGATCGACGTCACCGATGTCGATGCCAAGTTCCAGCGAGGCCGTGGCAACCAGCACCTTGAGCTCGCCACGCTTGAGGCGCTGCTCCGCATCCAGGCGCTGATCGCGCGCGAGGCTGCCGTGGTGCGCCGCGACCACGTCCTTGCCCATGCGTTCGGAAAGATGGCGTGCCACGCGTTCGGCCATGCGTCGCGTGTTGACGAACACCAGCGTTGTGCGATGCGTTTGCGAAAGGGCGGCAAGCTGGTTGTAGACCAGCTCCCACGCATCGTTGGACATCACCGCCTCAAGCGGCACCGGCGGCACCACGATGCCCAGATCGCGCTTGCGCGTGTGACCGATATCGATGATGTTGCATGCGTCCCCGGGCACATCCGTGCCCACCAGAAAACGCGCGACTTCTTCGATGGGTTTCTGCGTGGCCGACAGGCCAATGCGCAGCAAGCGCCGCTGGCACAGCGCGTCCAGTCGCGCCAGCGACAGCGCGAGGTGCGAGCCGCGTTTGCTCGCCGCCATCGCATGGATTTCATCGACGATCACGGTCCGGGCGCTACCGAGCATCGCGCGACCGGAGTCGGAGCCCAGCAGGATGTAAAGCGACTCCGGCGTGGTGACGAGGATGTGCGGCGGATGCTTGCGCATCAGGTTGCGTTCGGCCTGCGGGGTATCCCCGGTGCGCACCGCGGTGCGGATGGCGACGTCCGGCAGCCCCAGGGCCTCCAGCTCCGCGCGGATGCCCTCGAGCGGTTCCTCCAGGTTCACGTGGATGTCGTTCGACAGTGCCTTCAATGGCGAGACGTAGATCACCGCGGTGCTGTCGGGAAGCACGCCGCCCTGGGCGACGCCTTCACGCACCAGCCCGTCGATGGCCGCAAGAAAGGCCGTCAGCGTCTTGCCCGAGCCCGTGGGCGCCGCCACAAGCGTAGGTTTTCCTGAACGTATGGACGGCCAGGCGGCTATTTGCGCCGCGGTCGGCGACGGAAAACGGCGCTCGAACCACTGTCGCACGGCGGGATGAAACTCAAGCAGGGACATGGGCTTAGGGGCTGTATCGGCGTCAGGCGGACAGGGTAACCAGATGGGGGCGTGAGCAGCTTGCGGCAAGCCTTCGTAAAAATCTTCGCTTTCGCCCTTAGCAGGTTTGCATGACAATACGACGCCCAAACCGTGCGCTCGCGTATTGCGCCGGATGACACCGTTGCTGCCTTCACATCCTTGGGGATTCACACCATGAGCGTTCACCCGTCGCGGTCCGCCGTGCTCGCCCTTGCCATTGCCTCCGCCCTGGCGCTTCCCGTTGCCCTCCATGCGCAGGACAACACGGCCCAAACGGATAACACCGCTTCGAAGAAGAAGCCCACCGAGCTGCAGGCCGTCACCGTGACGGCGGAAAAGCGCGTGGAAGACCTGCAGAAAGTCCCGGTGTCGATGACCGTGCTACCGGCCGAGAAGCTCGAAGCCTTCGGCCAGGCCGGCGATACCGTGCTCCAGCTCGCTTCCCGCGCGCCCAGCGTCTACGCCGAAACCTCTTACGGTCGTGAGTTCCCGCGCTTCTACATCCGCGGCCTGGGCAACAGCGACTTCGACCTGAACGCGTCGCAGCCGGTGTCGATGGTGTACGACGACATCGTGCAGGAAAACCCCATCCTCAAGGGTTTCCCGCTGTTCGACCTGGACCAGGTGGAAGTGCTGCGCGGCCCGCAGGGCACGCTGTTCGGCCGTAACTCGCCGGCTGGCGTGATCAAGTTCGAATCGCGCAAGCCGAGCCAGGAAACCAGCGGCTATGCACGCGTCTCCTACGGCACGCTGGGCACTGCCAACGCCGAAGCGGCGATCGGCGGCGCGCTCAGCTCGCACTGGTCCGGTCGCGTGTCCGCGCTGGCGCAGCATCGCGACGGCTGGATCGACAACGATTACACCGGCAAGAAGGACGCGCTGGGCGGTTACAACGATCGCGCCATCCGTCTGCAGGCGCTGTATGAAAACGGTGACTTCAACGCGCTGATCAGCGCGCACGCACGCTGGCTCGACGGCAGCGCCATGGTCAACCGCGCCAATGCGATCCCGCTGGGCGAGAACAGCTTCGTCCCGAACTTCGATCGCGATGTGGTCTACCAGGACGGCAAGAATCGCCAGCATCTCTTCAGCTGGGGCACCAACCTGCACCTGAACTGGAAGCTGGGCGATTACACCTTCACGTCGATCACGGGCCTCGAGCGCGCCACCACGTACAGCCTCGGCGACGTCGACGGCGGTATCGCCATCCCGCACACGCCGGCGCAGCAGCAGTGGGTGACGCCGTTCCCGTCCGAGACGGCCGACGCGCTCCCGCACGATCGCCAGATCACACAGGAGTTCCGTCTGGCCAGCGATCCGAAGGAACAGCTGAGCTGGCAGGTCGGTGCGTACTATTTCGACGAAGACATCGCGATCAGCAACTTCGATTACGCCACGCTCAACAATCATGCGCTGGACGGCTACGCCGAACAGACCCAGCGCACCAAGGCGTGGGCGGTGTTCGGATCGGCGAAGTACCAGATCGCCGACGATTTCGACGTGCGTGCCGGTGCGCGCTACTCGCACGACTCGCGCACTTTCCGCGTCGATCGCATCCTGTCGCCGATCGGTGGCGGCCCCCTGACGCTGGCCGCCGATCCGCACGACTCGCGCTGGAGCGGCGACGTCACCGGCACCTGGCAGGTCGACCCGAACGTCAACCTGTACCTGCGCGTGGCCAACGGTTTCCGCGCGCCGAGCGTGCAGGGTCGCGTGCTGTTCGCCAACAGCATCTCGGTGGCCAAGCCTGAAACGATCACCTCGTACGAGCTGGGCATCAAAACCACCGGCATGGACAACCGCGTGCGCTTCAATGCGGACGTGTACAGCTACACCATGCACAACCAGCAGCTGACGGCCGTGGGCGGCGACATCAATGTCACTCGCCTGCTCAATGCCAAAAAGACCGACGGCTACGGCGCCGAGTTCGACCTGGAGGCCTACCTCACGCCGAACTTCATCGTCACCGCCGGCGGCAGCTACAACCACACGGAACTGAAGGATCCGAACCTGGCCGTGGCCATCTGCGGTTCGGGCTGCACCGTGCTCGACCCGCTCAACGCCCAGGGCAATGCGCTGGTCGACGGCAACACGTTGCCCAACGCGCCCAAGTGGATCGGCACGCTGACCGCGCGCTACGGCATTCCGTACGGCG
The DNA here is from genome assembly GCF_004322705.1 of Dyella terrae. Taxonomy (NCBI): domain Bacteria; kingdom Pseudomonadati; phylum Pseudomonadota; class Gammaproteobacteria; order Lysobacterales; family Rhodanobacteraceae; genus Dyella; species Dyella terrae. Next base: position 235,291 of record NZ_SIZZ01000004.1, read on the forward strand.
ACAGCGGCGAGTTCTTCGTCTACACCGACTGGAACTACCGCAGCGACGTAAATTTCTTCCTGTACGAGTCGAAGGAATTCCAGAGCAAGCCCTTCCTCGAAGGCGGTATCCGCGTTGGCTACAACTGGGACTTCGGTCGTCGTGAAATCGCGCTGTATGGCCGCAACCTGACCAACAAGAAGGTCATCACCGGCGCCATCGACTTCAACAACCGCACCGCGTTCGTCAACGACCCGCGCGTGATCGGCGTGGAGTTCAAGGCCGACCTGTAAGGCCCGGATACGGGCGAAGCGAAGGGCCGGGCCATGCCGGCCCTTCGTTCGTTCCGCACGCAAGAACCTGCCCGCATCCCGCCATGGCGCACACTCGCGGGCGGCCCCGCGCCCGTGCCACTATGAGACCCATTGGCGCCACTTCCTGACTACCCAGGGGGGGTATCGGTGGCGCGCATCATGCGCGGGATACGTATGTTCGCAACGAAGGGATGGGGTCGCCGGGCAATCCGGGGCTGGCTGGTGCTGGTGGTGTGGATGGTGGTGGGTTCGGCGTGGGTCGGGACGGCATGCGCGGCAAGCCTGGATGCCTCCTTGCTGCCGCGGATCCAGGGCGCGACATTCGAAGTGGTGGCGGCCAAGCCGGACAAGGATCCGCTGACCTACGAAAAGCCCCTGCCGCTGGAGCTGCTCGATTACCAGGACCGGACCGACAAATACTTCTCCATCGGCACCGCCTTCGCGATCGGCAAAAACCGCTACGTGACGGCCGGCCACGTGCTGATGGCTGGCCTCGACAGCCTGTGGGGCCAACCGTCGTTGCGCGATGCCAAGGGCAACGTCTACGCCATCGACAAGATCGAGAAGTTCGATCTGCGCCGCGACCTGGTGGTGTTCTCGCTGGTCAAGGATCCGGCACCCGAGCCGCTGGAGATCAACACGAGCCCCGTGATGAACCAGGAGGTTTACGCGGTGGGTAATGCGCTGGGTACGGGCGTGGTGATCCGCGACGGCCTGTACACCTCCGACACGCCCGAGCAGGAGCAGGGCCAGTGGAAGTGGATGCGCTTCTCGGCCGCGGCGTCGCCGGGCAACAGCGGCGGCCCGTTGCTGGACAAGGACGGCAAGGTCATCGGCGTGGTGCTGATGAAGTCGGCCAACGAGAACCTCAACTACGCGCTGCAGATGAAGGAAGTGCTCGACGCGCCCGAGAAGAACGCGGTCATCGACAGCCGCCTGAGCTATCGCCTGGACATCTTCGACACGACGCTCAGCAACTCTTTCAAGGGCACGTTCCCGCTGCCACAGACGCTGCCGGACTTCTTCGCCAGCTATACCAAACTGTTCAACGCCTACGTGGAAACGCAGCTCAAGGACATCCTGGCCAAGGATGCCGATCGCGTCTTCCCGCGAGGCGAGGGCAGCGATCGCCTGCTGTACAACGAGGTGTGGAGCAACATGCTCCCGCGCATGATCGTGCGCAGCAACACCGGCGAGTGGTTCCTGCAGAGCAACACCACCAAACGGCAGTCGCTGTCGAACAACGGCTATCTGGACGTATCGATGGCGCAGAGCAAGTTCGTCATGCACCTGCGTCGCCCGGACAACACGCCGGTCGCCAACTTCTATACCGACCCGGTGGTGCTGGGCGACCTGCTGGCCAAGTCGGGACTGTTCGCGCGTACGGTCGGTCCCGAGCACGTGCGCATCACCTCGCTGGGCAAGCCCATCAGCGACACGGTGCATGTCGACGGCTGGAAGCGCCGCTGGCAGGTCCGCACCTGGACCCTGCCGTACGACGACACCAAGATCATCGTCTACTGCCTGCCGTTGCCTGACGGCTATGCGATGTCGATGGTCTTCGCCTCGGCGGGTGGCGCCTACGACTCCGCGGCCGACCTGCGCGCCATCACCGACTTCATGACGGTCGAGTACGACGGCAGCCTGGCGCAGTGGGCGGAGTTCCTGAAAAACACCAGCCTGCTGCCGGACGCCATCAAGGATGTGCATCTGGATGTGACGTACCAGAAGAGCCTGAGCCTGCGCACGCCGCGCTTCAATGTGGCGTTTACGCCGGACCTGCTGGGCATTGAGCCGGACAGCCAGCTCTCGATGCCGCTGGGCATGCTGCCCGACCATGGCAAGGTGATCTGGGGCCCCGTGGGGCTGCACTACAACCCGCGCCGTTCGGAGTCGAACTACCTGGTGATTTATCGCAATGTGAAGCCGCCGGCGTCGCTCGACGAAAGCTACGCGTCCTACTGGGACAAGCTGATCAACCGGCGCCATCCCTACGAAAGCCAGGCCTATGCGGCCGACGGCAACACCAAGATCGCCGCACCGAAGCTGGCCGGCGACGTGGGCAAGGACACGGTGGTTTACACGGCGTTCTTCACCATGGGCGGGACCCAGCCGCAGGACAAGATGAAGACCCAGCTCGACCTGCTGCTCAAGGGGCTGCAAGTCAACGAACATTGATTTGTGCAGCGACATCGGCGACGGTTGGTGGTCGCCGGTGTCGCAAACCCCGGTGGTCAGTATGGGAAGAACAGCAGGTTTCGCATGCAAGTCGCTCCGCCGGGCTCCGCGCCCGTCACCCGCCAGCATTCACTCGCCATGGCCGACGGCTGCCGTCTGGCCGTGGTGGACAGCGCGCCCGAGGCGCCGCGCGCCTCCGTCCTGATCGTGCACGGCCTGGGTGAGCACAGTGGCCGGCACGAAGCGCTGGCGCGGTGGTTCCATGCCCGTGGCTATGCGGTGCGCCGTTACGACCAGCGCGGCCATGGTCGCAGCGAAGGGCCGCGCGGCGGGCTGGAGACCAGTGACGACCTGGTTGATGACCTGGCCGTGGTGTTCAACGATTTCGCGGAACAGCAGGACAATCCGCCGCTGCTGCTGGGCCACAGCATGGGCGGCCTGGTGGCGGCGCGCTGCGTGCTGGACCGCCAGGTCGGCGCGTCGGCGCTGATCCTGTCGTCGCCGGCCCTGCGTTGCCACGAGCCGGCCTGGCTGCAGCGACTGGCGGGTTCGCTGGCGAAGATCGCCCCGCGCCTGCCGCTGGACAACGGCCTCAAGCTCGACAAGCTTTCCCACGACGTGCGTGTCGCCACTGCCTACAAGGCCGACCCGCTGTGCCATCGCCGCATCACGCCGCGCCTGGCCGATTTCATTTTCCGCACCGGTCATACGACCGTTGCCGACGGTCGCGACCTGGCGATTCCCACCTTGCTGCTGGTCGCAGGCAGCGACGATCTGGTGAACCCTGCCGGCAGCCGCGATTTCGCCGCGGCTGCCTGGGCCACGCAGAAGCTGACGACGCGCTTCTTCGACACCCTGTACCACGAGCTGTTCAACGAGGCGGAGCCGGCGCGCACGCAGGTGTTCAAGCAGCTCGGTGACTGGCTCGCGCGTCTGTGAGGCTCACGGCATCAGGATCGACTTCGGTTCCAGGAACGCCTCCAGGCCAAAGCGTCCGTTCTCGCGACCGATGCCCGACTGCTTGAAGCCACCGAACGGCGCCTTCGGCTCGTGCGAAAGCGTGTTGATCAGCACGCGGCCGGCGGTGATCTGCGATGCCACGCGTTCGGCGCGCGGCACGTCCGCAGACATCACGTAAGCCTGCAAGCCGTATGGCGTATCATTGGCGATCGCGATGGCATCGGCCTCGTCGTCGTACGTAATCAATGACGCCACCGGCCCGAAGATCTCCTCGCGCGCAATGGTCATGTCGTTGCGCACGTCGGTGAACACCGTCGGACGCACGAACCAGCCGCGCTGCACCGACCCCGGCAAGCCTTCGCCGCCAGCCAGCAGACGCGCGCCTTCTTCCTGCCCGATACGGATATAGTGCTGCACGCGCTCCCACTGTTTCGCGCTGACCATCGGGCCGACGGCCGTCTCGGTGTCGCGTGGATCACCCACCTTGATCTGCGCGGCGGCATCGCGCGCGATCGCTTCGGCTTCCGCCTTGCGCGAGGCGGGAATCAGGATGCGCGTGCCGGCAATGCAGGCCTGCCCGCTGTTCATGTAGGCCGCCTGCAGTGCCATGGGAATCGCTTCGCGCAGGTTGGCGTCGTCGAGAATCACCACCGGCGACTTGCCGCCCAGTTCGAGGGTGACGCGCTTGAAGGTTTCCGAGGCGTTGCGAAGGATGGCGCGACCCACGGCGGTGGAGCCGGTGAAGGACACCTTGGCGACGTCCGGATGCGTGGTGATGGCCTCGCCAACCACCTCGCCACGGCCAGTGACAATGTTGAAGACGCCTGGCGGCAAGCCCGCTTCGTGCAGGGCTTCGGTGACCACCTGTGTCTGCCGTGCGCTCATCTCGCTGGGTTTGATCACCGCCGTGCAACCGGCGGCGATGGCGGCGGCGAGCTTGCCGCAGATGAAACCGGCATCGTTGTTCCACGGCGTGATCATGCCGGCCACGCCCAGCGGCTCCATGCGCACGAGGGCGCGGCCCGCCTGCTGCTCGAACGCGTAGTGTTCCAGCACGTCGGCGGCATCGGCCAGCACGCTGCTCGCGTGGCCTGCCATCCATGCCGCGCGGGATACCGGCGCGCCGTACTCCTCGACCAGCGCCTCCAGGATGTCGTTCTCGCGCGCCTTCACCGCGTCGTGCAGGCGGCGCAGCAGGGCGACGCGCTCGGCCTTGCTGGTGCGCGAGAAGGCGGGGAAAGCGCGCTTGGCAGCTGCCACGGCGCGGCGGGCGTCCTCGGCGTCGGCAAGGCGGACCTGGCCATTGACCTCACCGGTCGCCGGGTTGTGCAGGTCGTAAAGCTCCTGGCCGTGCGGGGTGACAAAGGCGCCGTCGATATAGATCTGGTTGATCGCGTACATGGGGTTGCCTCAAGGGGGAAGGGGATGCACGGATCAAGGTAGGCGCCTATCATTGCGTTGTGTAGCCGCACAAACCTCAATGAGCTATTGCGGAAATCGGGATAATGCGCAGCTCCGGACTGATCGAACTCGAAGCCGTCCTGGCCGTGGCCCGCCTGCGCAGCTTCCGCGCGGCCGCCACCGAACTGGGCATGTCCACCTCGGCGCTGAGTCACGCCGTGGCCGCGCTGGAAACCCGCATGGGCGTGCGCCTGTTCCACCGCACCACGCGCAGCGTGTCGCTCTCCGAAGCCGGCGAGCAGTTCGTCGCGTCCGTGGCACCGGCCATGGGTCAGATCCGCGGGGCCATCGAGCAGGCCGGTGAACACCGCGACACGCCATCGGGCACGTTGCGCATCAACACCTCCGCGGGCGCCGCGTGGCAGTGCATGCCCATGCTGGTGGCGTTCCTGCGTCGCTATCCGCAGATGAAGCTGGATATCGTTACCGAGGGGAAGCTGGTCGATATCGTCGCGGGCGGCTTCGATGCCGGTATCCGCCTCACCGAGCTGGTGCCGCAGGACATGGTCGCCGTGTCGCTGGGCGCACCACAGGAGTTCGCCGTTGTGGGGTCGCCCGCGTACTTTGAGGCGCACGGGGAACCGCGCGTCCCGACCGACCTCGCGCACCATGTGTGCGTGCGCAACCGACTGCCCAGCGGCGGCGTCTATCGCTGGGAGTTCGAGAAGCGCGGCGAGGCGGTGGCGGTCGACGTGCAAGGCCCCATCACGCTCGACGAGCCACGCCTGATCGTGGAGGCGGCACGCGCCAGCCTGGGCCTGGCCTATCTCAATCTGTGGAACGTGCAGCCGGATCTCGAGCGCGGCACCTTGCGTCGCACGCTGGTCGACTGGACGCCTCCGTACGAAGGCCTCGCGCTGTACTACCCGGGCCACCGCCATGTTCCCGCCGGCCTGCGGGCCCTCATCGGCGTGATCAAGGACATGCGCGGTCCCGGCTGACGGCGCCTTCCCCAATCGCCGTTTACCGTTTACCGTTGATCCCTTACGGACGCGGAGCGTCCGACAGGGGATCACCATGCAGTTCTTCCAGCTCGAACATTTCGCGAGCTACGTCAACGAGACGTTCCGGGTGCGCATCGACCAACACGGCGAAACGGATTTCGTACTGGTCGAAGCGGCGCCCATCCCGCAGGGCAAGCTCTTTCCCGGCATGGTGCGCACGCCGTTTTCGCTGTTGTTCCGTAACGAATCAGCGGTGCTTTTCCCGCAACGCATCTATGACATGACGCACGGCAAGCTCGGCCAGTTTGGCGTGTTCCTGGTGCCGATCGCGCGCGACAAATCGGGCTTCGTTTACCAGGCCGTGTTCAACTGATCAGGCGGTAACGCCCGCGCGCCAGCGCATGCGCCACTGCACGTCGCCGACGTCTTCGCAGGCGAAGCCAAGGCGCGCGTAGAGGCGTTGGGCACCGTGGTTGTGTGCGTCGACCTGAAGGCTCACGGCCTGCATGCCGTTGCGCTGCACGGCGTCCTGCACGGTGCGCAGCAGATGCGTTCCCATGCCCGTACCCCGTTCGGATGGCATGAGCAGGATATCGATGATGTGGATCGCGTCTTCCGTGCCGTAGAGATACAGGCGTCCGACCGCACGACCCTCGCGCAAAACGACAAGGAAATCGGCCGGCGTGTAGCAGGCGATGTAGTTGCGGTGTTGCATGTCGAACTGGCCATCGAGGAACGTCCGCAGCATCGACTCCGGCCAGCCAAGCGCCGCGAACTCCGGGGCGCGGTGCTGCGCGTAAAGCTCACGCAGGAAGGGCAGGTCGTCGCCCGTGGCTGCACGCCACGAAAACGCCGGCGCGGAGGCCGGCGTCTCGTCGGGCATCCATCCCGCACGCGGCGGGAAGGCGGGCAGCGGGTGGTTCACTGGAACGCCGGAAAATTGCCCTGCAGGCAGATGCAGAAATTCAGCGCCAGATAGGGCTGCATGTTCTCGTGCGGCAGCGACTGGCCCGTCACATCAAGCATCTGCAGCGGAAACTGCGTGTTGGGCGTCACGTCCTTGGTTGCGAGGGCGGCGTTGCCCGGCAGCGCCAGTGCGTCACCGTTGGCGGGCGTTGCATGGCGCTTGGTGGCATCACGCTGGTCGTACGCGCGCAGGCCATGCGTATGCTGGGGAATCTCCTGCAGCAGCAATGAAACCTGCTGCGAACCCTCTTGCTCGCCCTGCACCCACGGCGACAGTCCCGGACCCTGACCCGCACCAGCGACGACCTGGCCGCCCAGGTTGGGAAGCTGGAAGGTCGACTGCCCGTTACCGCCGAACTGCGTGCCAATCAACGAAAACAGCGCCGTGTTCTGCTGGATCGCGACGAGCTGACCCTGGCAAAACGCCCATTGAGCGGGCGCGAAGTTAAACGCGAAAAGCTGGATTTCCCCGGTGAAACTCTCCATCAGTCATTCTCTCTAGTAAGAAGTGGCGTCCAGAGGACAGCGGGTCAGTTCTGTGTCGGGAAGACGCCGGACACGCAAATGAAATAGCGCACGGCCACGGTCGGCATGATGTTGTCGTGTGGCAGGTTGCCACCCGACATGGTGACCGACGTCGCCAGGAAGGTCGCGCTGTTCACGTCCACCGTCGTGGAATACATCGTGTCGCCGCCGACGGCGCCGTATTCAAGGGCGTTCGACGGTGCATTGGCCGTGGCGGTGGTCGTTGTCGCGTGCATGATATGAGTGTGCGTCGGCATGGTCTGCGCGGTGAGCGTGACCGTCTCCTTGCCGCCCACCTGGCCCAACACGCGAGTGCTCAGACCCTGCCCGGTGCCCTGGTGAACCGCTACGCGACTCTGGAGGTTGGGCAGGCCGAAGGTCTGTACGCCATCGCCGCCGTACGTGGTGCCGAGGAGCGTGTAGAGCGCATCGTTTTCGGCAATCGATACGAGTGCGCCATTGCATTCCATCCAACCCAGCGGAACGCGCGTGTACGGGAGCAACCGGATTTCTCCGAGATAAGGTGTCATGTCGATGCTCCGGTCAAGAACGGCTGGGAAAGAGGCCCTGGAGAGCGATGCAGAAGTTCACCACCAGGTAGGGCTGCATGTTTTCATGCGGGGCATTGCCGCCCACCGGCGCGATCTCCGCGGCGTTGAGCGATACCTGCGGGCCGGTGGCATCCGCATACACGTTCTCGGAGCCCGTGTTGCCCGGTACGCCCAGCGCGGGATTGCGCGAGGTGGCCGCGACGTTGGTGCCCATGACGATGTGGTTGTGCGCAGGCAGGTTGTTCGTCGTCAGGGTGACCTGTTCGACGCCGCCGACCTGGCCGATCTGCCAGGGTTGTCCGCTTGAGGGGCTCACGCCTGTGCCCAGAGGCGTACGACCCTGCAGGTTGGGCAATTGGAAGACGGTGGTCCCGTTGCCCCCGTAGGTGGTGCCGAGCAATGAAAACAGCGCCTGGTTTTGCTGGATGGACAGGATCTGTCCATTGCAGAAGGCAAAATACTTGGGCGCGAAGTTAAAGCCGACGGGGATGATGTTCCCCATGAAGCGTTCCGACATGTTGTCCCCCGTGTCCGGCCAGCCGTCCCGGCTGCCCTGAGACTATTACTCTGGCGTACTGTCCCACTGCTTGACAAGACGCCCGTTCCGGCAGCGAAAATATCCGGTCGCAGGAAGTTACTCAGCATGGCAGGGAAGATCGGCCATGCGGGACGATTGAGCCCGTTGAGTCGCATTTTTGTACGGGGCAATTCCAGTCGCCATCTCACAGGGCCACCGATGATGCGCGCCGCATCCGGTCGCCAGCGCAACGCCATGGAAGAGGCGCGCAAGGGGAATCCACATGCTGCTCCGTTCGCTGCTGCATCGCGTTGCGATGCGCTTTTCGTCGTACGCGCGTGTCGGGTGCGCGCTGGCTGTGTTGGCGATGCTCGCCGCGATGTGGCCGGCGCCAGCGATGGCGGCCAATTCGGTGTTGTGCGGGCCATACAACATCACCGTAGCGAGCGGTTCGTCCTATGACCTGGACGCGAATGATTGCGTATCCTTCGGCGGCGTCGGCAACATCGTGACGCCTGCACAGTGGGGCAACGTCGACCGTAATGTGGGCACGAGTCACTTCGTCTATTCGACGAACGATACGACGCACACGTCCGACTTCTTCTCCTTTCTGGATTCCGACGGCGATCTTGTCCAGGTCAATGTCACGATTACTGGCGCCGCGTCGACAATTACTACCCAGGAATCGACGCTGCCCTCACCGCAGCGCAATGTCGCCTACAGCCAGCAGCTGCACGGCACCGGCGGCACCGGCCCCTATCAGTTCTCGGTGTCTGGCGGCCTGCCACCCGGCCTGACCATGTCGGGCACCGGCCTGATCTCCGGTACGCCGACGACGCTGGGCAACTACAACATCACGGTGACGGTGACTGATTCGACGGCGGCCACTGGCACGGCGGCCTTCAACCTGACGGTGACCCAGGCGACGATCACGGTGACCGGCACGCCGCCCAACGGCGCGGTCAGCACCACTTACAGCTATAAGTTCACCGCAACGGGTGGCGTGTCACCCTACACCTTCACCAAGGACACCGGCACGCTTCCCGCCGGCCTTACCCTGGCCTCGGACGGCACGCTCAGCGGCACGCCGACGACCCTCGGTACATCGAACTTCAACATCAAGGCGATGGACGCGAACGGCGACTTTGCCGCCGCCAGTTTCGCCGTCAACATCCTCGCTGTCCCGCCGCCGGTCGCAGGCATTCAATCGGCGACCGTTGCCCACGGCAGCAGCAGCAACAACATCAATCTGCCACTCACGGGCGGCCCGGCAACGAGCGTCGCCGTGAGTACCCAGGCGACGCACGGCACCGCGACCGCAGTCGGCACGAGCATCACGTACACGCCGGTGGCCAGCTATTCGGGCACCGACTCGTTTGCCTACACCGCGACCAACGCGTCCGGTACATCGTCGCCGGCGACGGTGTCGATCACCGTCTCCAATGCGGCCATCGTTTACGCGCCGACAACGGTGGGGGGCACCGTGGGCGTGGCCTATAGCCAACCCATGGCCGGCGCAACCGGTGGCACCGCGCCGTACACCTACACGGCCAGTGGCTCGCTGCCGCCTGGCCTGACGCTTGCCGCCAACGGCACCTTGAGCGGCACACCCACGGGTGGCGGCACCTATACGTTCACGATCACAGCGAAGGACTCGAGCACCGGCACCGGACCCTTCAGCACGACGAGCGGCTCGCTCACGCTGAACATCGGTGCGCCCACGATCACGGTCACTCCGACCAGCCTGACGCTGAGGGCCGGCAACCCTGTATCGCAGACGATCGTCGCCTCCGGCGGCATATCGCCCCACACCTTCAGCGCTTTGGGCCTGCCCGCCGGCCTGACGCTGGATGCCAACGGCCTGCTCCACGGCACGCCAACGGCCACCGGCTCAGTCAACTTCACCATCACGGCGACCGACAAGTCGACGGGCACGGGACCCTATACGGGATCCCAGGCGTACCCTCTGACCATCGGCGACCCGGTCCTGACGCTGTCGCCCGCGAGCGGCTCACTCAATGCAACCTACGGCGTGGCCTACAGCCAGACGTTCACCACGGCCGGCGGCAATACGCCCTACCACTTCACACAGACCGGCACCCTGCCCAACGGCGTGAGCTTCAACGCATCCACCGGTCTACTTTCCGGTACGCCAACGCAACCGGGCAACTTCCCGATCACGATCTCGGTGACCGACAGCACCACTGGCACGGTCGGGCAGATCGCGGCGAACTACACGCTCATCGTCGACGTTCCGGCGATGAACCTGCCGCCGACGATTCCGGACACCGCGAAAATCGGGCAGCCATACACGTCCACCGTGGCCGTGACGGGCGGCGTTCCGCCGTACACCTACACGGTAGCGGGCGCACCATCGGGCCTGACCGTCTCGTCGACGACGGGCGAAATCAGCTGGACGCCGACGACGACGGCTACGTCGTCATTCACCCTCACCGTCAATGACAGCAACGGTGGTGTGGTATCGAAGCTGTATCAGCTGCATCCCGCCCCGCCGACGCTGATCAACACCTCGACGTTCGATCAGACCACGACGGGCGGCGAGCCCTACACGGCCACCTTCAGTGCGACGGGCGGCACGGCGCCGTACGAGGTGACCACGGCCAGTACCCTGCCCACGGGCCTCACCTTGGACCCGGCCACGGGCATCTTGTCGGGTACGCCCAAGCAGTCGGGCAACTTCAACCTGATCTTCAAGATCACCGACTCGAGCACGGGCACGGGTGCGCCTTTCTCCGTCAACGCGGTCGTGCAGCTGATCGTCAACCCGCCGGGCATCTCCCTGCCGACGACACTTCCGCTGCCGGTGATCGGGCAAAGCTACAACCACACGTTCACCGCCACGGGTGGCCATGGCCCGTACACGTATACGATGGACGCGGGGACGGTGCTCCCCACCAGCATGATCTTCCACGGCGACGGCGCCATTTCCGGCACGCCGACCAAGGCGGGCCAGACGCAGTTCACCATCAAGGTCACCGACGACAACGGCTTCACCGCCACGCAGGCCTACGACTGGACCCTGGCCCCGCCGCAGATTGCGATCACGGCGACCGTGCCATCGGCCGACGCGATGGTGCCGTACTCCGGCAGCGTGACCGCATCCGGTGGCACGCCCGGTTACAGCTTCAGCGTCGGCACCGGGGGCCTGCCGCCAGGCATCAGCCTCTCTTCGTCGGGTCAGTTGTCAGGTGCCGCAACGGCGGCGGGTGACTTCACGTTCGAAGTGATCGCGACGGACACCACCACCGGGCCGAACGCGCCCTACGACGGCCGGCAGAGCGTCACCATCCACATCGGCGCGCCGGCGATCTCGATCACGCCTACCTCCCTTCCGAACCAGAAGGTTGGCGTGCCGATGTCGTCGCAGCTGACGGCCTCGGGTATGGCCGGTTCATTCACCTTCACGCTGTCCGGTGCGGGTGGCCTGCCCGTGGGCATCGGCTTGTCCAGCGCGGGCGTGCTCTCCGGTACGCCTACCACGCCGGGCAGCTACAACTTCACCGTCAAGGCGACGGGGCCCGGTGGGTTCAGTGGCGAGCAGGCACTCACCATCAACGTGGTGGATGTGACGCCGGTTGCCGTCAACGACAACGCTGGGGTGAACGCGAACAGCGCCGTCACCATTCCGGTCACCAGCAACGACACGGGCCCGATCACCAGCATTGCCATCACCAGCGCCCCGGGGCATGGCACCGTCACGGTGAACGGCCTCAACGCGATCTACACGCCGGCGACCAACTTCTTCGGCACTGACACGTTCCACTACACCGCTACCGGCCCGGGCGGCACCTCGAACGATGCGACCGTGACGGTGGCCGTCGCGCCGCTGGCCGTGCCGACGGCAGCACCGCAGACGATCACGGTGCTTGCCGGCCAGAGCGTGGTTATCCATGGTGCGGCTGGCGCCACGGGTTCGCCGTTCACCGGCCTGGCCATCTCGACGGCGCCGACCGTGGGAACGGTCACCGTCAGTGGCACCGACATGACGTACACGGCGGCCGCCGACGCGCAGGGCGCCACCGGATTCGACTACACGCTGTCCAATCCGTTTGGCACGTCCGCGCCGGCGCATGTGACGGTGACCGTCAATCCGCTGCCGATCACTGTGCCGAAGACGGCGGCGGTAGCGGCAGGTAAGCAGGTGACCGTCGATCTCACCGCTGGCGCGCATGGCGGCCCGTTCACCGCAGCCACGCTGGTCTCGGTGACGCCGTCCAATGCCGGTACCGCCACGGTGCATGCGAGCGGCTCGGGCTACGCGCTCGATTTCACCGCCGACATCCACTACGCCGGTGACGCCGTGGTCACCTACACCCTCGCCAACGCCTATGCGACGTCGGCACCGGGTACGGTGACGGTCAAGGTGACCGGCCGCAGCGATCCCTCGAAGGACGCTGAAGTGCGCGGCATCCTGGACGCCCAGGCCGACGCCGCCCGCCGCCTGGCCATCGGCCAGATCAGCAACTTCACGCGTCGCCTGGAGAGCCTGCACAACGGCGTCAGCAGCGGCTTCACCAACGGCATCACCATGGCCTCGGCCGGCAGCCGCCAGAACCGCGACCCGATGAACGGCCTGCGCGAAGGCGACGAGTTCACCCGCCGCTACCTGGTGAACGACGACGAGCCCGGCACCTCGGGTGCGAAATCGGTGGGTCCCGGCCTGCCGGGTGACGTGGCCGTGTGGACCGGCGGTGCCGTGAACTTCGGCAAGAGCCAGGTCGGCGCCAGCGACAACGGCATCGACTTCACCACCTCGGGCCTCAGCCTCGGTATCGACAAGCAGTTCGGCCCGAACCTCGCGCTGGGTGCCGGTGTGGGCTACGGTCACGATGCCTCGGACATCGGTCGCCACAACAGCCGCAGCACGGTCGACAGCTACAACGTGGCCATCTACGGCAGCTACCGCCCGATCGCCTCGATGTACCTGGATGGCCTGGTCGGCTACCAGTGGCTCTCCTTCGACGCGCGCCGCTACGTCACCGACAACGGCAACACCGTCCACGGCAGCCGCGACGGCAAGCAGTGGTTTGGCTCCTTCGCCATCGGCTACGAGCACCGCACCGACGGCAGCCTGGTGTCGCCGTACGCCCGCCTGGATATCGCGCAGGCCAAGCTCGACAGCTACACCGAGCAGGGCGACGCGATCTACGCGCTCAACTATGGTCGCCAGACGGTCAAGACGAGCACCGGCACCCTGGGTGTGCGTGCCGAATGGACGGCCAAACGTGATTACGGCGTGTGGATCCCGCGCCTGCGCGCCGAGTTCGGCCACGACTTCCAGGGCTCGAGCACGGCCACTATGCGTTACGCCGACCTGCTGACCGGCCCGATGTACCAGGCCACGCTCGCCAACCAGTCGCGCAACCACACCCTGCTGGGTGCCGGCATTGAGCTGCAGACCCTGGGCGGCTTCATCCTTCGCGCCGAGTACCAGAACCTGCTCGACAACAGCAGTCGCGACAACCAGTCGATCCTGCTCGGCGTGGAGAAGAAGTTCCCGTAACAAGGTAAGCGCCGGCACCGACCGTGCCGGCGCTTACAGCGGTTCACCTATGGCTTCCGGCGAATCCCGCCGGAGCCTCGCACGGCATACGCTGACCGGTGTCCCCACGCTGGAGCCGTGTCATGCCCATGGCCACGTCCGATCTGAATGACACGCGCCGCCGCGTGATGCTGATGCTCGCCGACACCATTGATACCTTCGAGGTGATCGGCATCAATGCGCCTTTCATGTTCGGCGACGCCGCCGACCGCGTGCGCGCCGCCATCGACGAATGCCTGGGTGATGTCTGGCGTCGTCCGGCCGACGCGGGACTGGTGCACCCGGAGGCGCTGATTTTCGCCACGCCGCTGGAGCGCTTTCAGCGCGCGGGTTTCTATGGCGCGCAGCTGGACTTGAAAGAGCAGCAGGTCACGCGTGCGAATCGGTCCCTGCGCGAAGCCATTGCCAGCCGTTTACGCGGCACATGGATCAAGCCGTTCCGTAAATGGATCGACGCGATCAACAACTTCCTGACCAGCCTGATCGGCGCATCGGGCATTCCCGAGGCGCTCAAAGAGCTGAAGGATTGCCTGCGCGATGAGCTTGAGGACGACGAACCGTAAGCGTCCGGCGCGATCCTTACAGCCACTCCTTCTTGCCGGTAAACACGATCGTCAGCCATTCCGCGCGGATATCGCCGCCGATGCGTCGCGCGATGTCCGCGCGAATCTCATCCACCTCGGCCATGCTGCCGAGCTCCATGTTCGGGCTGACCAGGATGTGGATGTCGATGAAGCTCATGCGCCCCATCTTGGCGACGTAACTGGCGAACTCCAGATAACCCCGGTCGCGCACCACGTCCTGCATGGCGGTGCGCACGCGGTGGTCGAGTGCATCCGGCGCCAGCTGAAGCACGTCGCGCATCGCCGACGCGAGGCTGCCGAGCGGGAGCGGAAGCAGGGCGAGCGTGACGACCAAAAGCACGGTGGAGTCGATGTAACGCGTGAAGCTGTCGTACGGGCCACCATGCAGGATCGCGGCGATCCCGTAACCGACCAGCACCGCGATACTGATGCCGCCACCGATCATCCAGCCGTGCGCATCGAGTTTAAGCAACGTGGAACGAAGCAGCCGGCTCTTGCGATTCATGTAAAGCGCCAGCGCGATGCTGACGATGCCGATCAACGCTGCCCACATGGCACCCAGCCCGAAGGCCAGCTCGTGCCCACCCTTGAGCAGGTCCTGCACGGCGGTGAGCGCGGCGTAACCACAGGTCATCGCCAGCACGGTCGCGTTGAACGCCACGACCAGTGGCTCCAGGTGCCAGTAGCCGAACTGGAAGCGAGGACTACCCTCGCTCATCACCAGCCGGGACACCGCCAACGCACCCGTGGTGAGCACCACGTCGATCAGCGAATAGAAGCCATCGAACGCAATCGCCTGCGACCTCAGCACCAGACCCATGCCAACGCAGCTGGCGCCGACGAGGAAGGTGATGAAGATGGAGAGGCGGAGTTGGGTTTGTTCGCGTGAGGTGTCCATGATGGGTGCGAAGGATAGCGCGTTGCATTGTCTTGGGGCTGTCTCACAAGATCCCGTCACTCCTGCGCAGGCAGGAGCCCAGTGACGACAGCGATGAATGGTCCACTCACCACCCAAGGCCGTCATTCCGGCGAAAGCCGGACGGAGCCCAGCGGGCGGAGAACGACCGAAGGTCGGCCCCAGCGGGGTGAGCGAAGCGAATAATCCATGTGCGACAGCAGTTGGTCGTCGCCTCACCATTTCATGCCGTCATTCCGGCGAAAGCCGGAATCCATGTGCGACAGCGGTTGGTCGTTGCCTCACCATTTCATGTCGTCATTCCGGCGAAGGCCAGAATCCAGTTACGACAAGGTGCGATGCCGCGACGACGTACCAAAGGCCAATGCGCGGCCTTCTACGTTGTCGCTTGATCCAGCGGTGTCGCCCATGGATTATTCGCTTCCCTCACCCCGCTGGGGCCGACCTTCGGTCGTTCTCCGCCCGCTGGGCTCCGTCCGGCTTTCGCCGGAATGACGGCGGGTGGGCGGAAGGCCACCCGCCGCACAAATCACTTCTTCAAGACCTCCACCACATACCGCGGCCCCTTCGGACCGTCCTCCACAATCAACCCATGCACATCCGACTCAAACCCCGGGAAGCGCTCATTCTGCGCGCGCGCAATCCGTAGCGATTCCAGGATGGCGGTGCTCTGCGCCCCAAACTTCTCACCCGGCATGATCGTCGGAATACCTGGCGGATACGGCACCAGCATCGTCGAGGCAATCCGCCCGGACAGCTTGTCGATCTCGACACGCTCCACCTCACCGCGCACCAGCTTGTCGTAAGCCTCCGACGGCGTCATCACCGGCTCCGGCAAGTCGACGTACATCTCGCGCATCACCTGCGCGACCTTGTGCTCGTTATTGAAGGCGTGCAATCCATCGCACAGTTCGCGCAGGCCCATCGTGCTGTAAGCCTCGGGATGGTCCTGAACCAGCGTCGGCAGCGCCACATCCAGCGGCGCATTGGCGTCATAAAGCTCCTTGAACGCCAGCAGCTCCGTGGTCAGCGTGCTCCACTTGCCCTTGGTGATGCCCATGGAGAACAGGATCAGGAACGAGTAGAGGTTGGTCTTCTCCACCGTGATGCCGCGGGTCCACAGGAAGCGGGAAACCACGGCGGCGGGAATGCCACGCTTCTCCGTCTTGCCGTCCATGGTCAGGCCCGGCATCAGCAGGGTGACCTTGATCGGGTCGATCATCACGTAGTTCTTCGGGATATCCCCGAAGCCGTGCCAAGCGGCCTTGGGCTGCAGCTGCCAGTCGGCTTGCTTGGTGCTCACCGGAATGCCCGCGCGCTCGCCTTCATCGAAACGGTCGCGCAGCTGATCCGGCTGCCACACCTGGAACCACCAGTCGCCCTTCTTCATGCTATCGCCAACGTGCAGCACGGCACGGCGGAAGGCGATGGCTTCCTTGTGCATCTGCTCGATCAGGCTGCGGCCGGTGCGGCCTTCCATCATTTTCGACGCGATATCGCAGGAGGCGATGATGCCGTAGTGCGGCGAGGTGGACGTGTGCATCATGTACGCCTCGTTGAAGCGCGCGGCGTCCAGTTCGCGGGTCTTGCTGTTGCGGGCGTGGATCATCGAGGCCTGCGAGAAGGCGGCCAGCAACTTGTGCGTCGAATGCGTGGCGAAAATGATCGGATCCTGGTCGCGTGGTTTGCCCTTCGCCATCGCGTAGTGGTTCTCGTACATCTCGTGGAAGGCCGCGTAGCCGTACCAGGCTTCATCGAAATGCAGGTACTCGGTACCGCCACCAATGTCCGCCGCAATGCGCTCCACGTTGTAGCAAAGCCCGTCGTACGTGGAGTTGGTCACCACGGCGATACGCGGCTGGAAATCCTTGCCCTTGGCCTTGGCTACCTTGCTGGCCAGCGGATGCTCGGCGACGCGCTTGGCCATCGCCTTCGGATCGAACTGGTCCAGCGTGATCGGGCCGATGATGCCGTGCGCATTGCGCGTCGGGCGGAAGTACACCGGCACTGCGCCAGTCATGATCAGCGAATGCAGCAGCGACTTGTGGCAATTGCGATCGACGAACACCACGTCGCCGCGCGCCACCGTGCCGTGCCACACGATCTTGTTGGCGGTGGACGTGCCGTTGGTGACGAAGAACGTGTGATCCGCGCCGAAGTTGCGCGCAGCCTCTTTTTCGGCCGCCTTCACCGGGCCAGTGTGATCGAGCAGCGATCCCAGCTCGGGTACCGAGACCGACAGATCGCTGCGCAGCGTGTTCTCACCAAAGAACTGGTGGAACGCACGACCCACCGCCGACTTGGTGAACGCCACGCCGCCGCCGTGGCCCGGCGTGTGCCAGGAGTAGTTCGACTCCGCGGCGTGGTTTACAAGCGCCTTGAAGAACGGCGGCAACAAGCCTTCCATGTACTCGCTGGCCGCACGCAGCACCTGTCGGGCGATGAAGCTCTTGGTGTCTTCGTAGAGGAAGATGAAGCCATGCGTGACGCTCAGCAGCTTGGTCGGCACCTGTTCGACCGTACGGCGTTCGCCGTACAGGAAGATCGGCAGGTTTTCCCGATACGCCAGTTGCGTATCGAGGAAGTTGTACAACCGGTCGAATTGCTGGGGCCCTTCTTCCGTGCCATCGATGGAGATCAGCACCGCCGATGCCGCGTTGTACGTGCGCGCACCGGCCTCGGCATCGTCCATGGTGAGGCCGCTGAGCACACGCTGGCCGTTCGAGCGGATCTCGTCCGCGAGGGCGCGGACCAGGATGCCGTTGATGCGCGGCGAGTCGTAATCGGCATCGATGATGACGATGGGATAGTCGAGGGCTTTGAAATACATGGCCTAACTCCGTCAGCAAGCAGGGGAAACGCGGGGGATCACAGCGGGGTCTTCTTTACCGGCACAGTGAGCTCGCCACGGCGGCGCTGCTCGCTGAAGAACGGATAGAAGACCGAGATGAAGAGCATGAACAGGAAGGCGTAGGTGACCAGGTCGCCAGAGGTGCCGAAGATGGCCCACAGGCAGTACACGACGGTGATGCTGGTCAGCACCCAGTAGAAACCGGTGTGCGTGGTGGTGTGGCTGCCTTCGACGGCGAAGTAGCAGGCCACGCAGGAGTAGATGTACGGCAACAGGGTCAGCACCACGGCGGCCTGCGTGATGACTTCGAACTGCGAGGAGGCCGTCGGCGAGGCGGCCGTCACCAGCACGATCAGGGTCATCAGCACGCCGACGATCAGCAGGCCCTGAACCGGCGTGTCGTCCTTGTTGGCCTTGCTGAAGATCTTCGGGAACAGGCCATCGTCGCCGGCCGCCTTGGCGCTCAATGCCGTCAGCAGGATCCAGCCACCCAGCGAACCGCCGGCACCCAGCGCCGCGCAAAGGCTCACCACCCAGCCGCCGACATTGCCAACGGCCACTTGTGCGGCCAGCGCAAACGGCGCGTCGGCCACCTGCAGCTGATCGTTGGGGATCATGCCCATGATCACGGCGGAGCTGGAGATGTAGACCACGGCGGCCAGTGCCACGCCGGCGATAGTGGCGATGGCGACGTTCTTTTCCGGGTTCTTCACTACGGCCGCCGACACGGAAGCCGACTCGACACCGATAAAGGCCCACAAGGTCAGCGACGCGGCGCTGGAAATCGCCTGGAAGTCACCCTTGCCCGACACGTTGTGTGCGCCGGCAAAGATGTCCGACTTGAAGAAGAACCAGCCGAAGATGGCAATGCCGAAGAGCGGCACCAGCGCGAACGACGTCGTGATCGACTGGATTCTCGTCACCACCGTGGCGCCAAGAATGTTGGCGAAGGTGAACAGCCAGATCAGCGCGATCACCACGACCGAGCGGATCATCGGTTCCTTCAACGCCGGTATGAAGTAACTGAAGTAGCCCACCGCGGCGACGGGCAGAGCCACGTTGCCGATCCAGTTGGCGAACCAGTAGATGGTGTTGGTCTGGAAACCCATGTAAGGGCCGAACGCATCGCGCGCGTACGCATAGGGACCACCCGCCTTGGGCGCCAGTCGCCCGAGCTTGGCGAACACGAAGGCCAGCAGCAGCGAGCCGATGGTGGTCACCACCCAGCCCCACATCGACACGGTGCCGATCTTGGCCAGGCTGCCCGGCAGCAAAAACACGCCGGACCCCATCATGTTGCCGGCCACCAGGAAGGTGGCGGCGACAACACCAATCTTTTTGCTTTCGTCTGCCATGGTATGGCTCCCGGGTGGGTAAGGGATCGAACGGTCAGCGCACGAAGCTGTATTGCAGCGAGCCCTGGATACGCATGTTGTTGCTGGCGGCACCGCTTTGCTGTTCCAGCCGGCCGTAAAGCACTTCGACGCCCATCGTGAGCGTGGCGAAGGGGCTCCAGATCAGGTTGAGCGCGCCGTAGCTGCTCTCGCGGAACGCCGTGCTGGCAAGCAGGTTGCTGCGCTGCGCCTGCGCGACGCCGTAAACCAGGTTGCTGCGCCAGTCCTTGTTCCAGTAATGCGTGTAGGCGGCGTAGGCACCCCAGGCGTCAAGCGCATGCAGCTGACCTTGCGCGTCGACCGCGGCGTCGAGGCCAGATGCACCCGTATCGGAAATGAAGTGCGCGATGCCCTTGCCCCAGCTGCCGCTGAACATCACCAGGTCGTTGTTGCTGCCGCGATCGGTGACGTTGAATGTACCCGTGAGCGCGACACCGCCGCCAAAGGCGTGATCGTTGCGCGTGCCGTTGGTGTAGCCGAGCTGGCGCGCCACGACGCTACCTTGCACATGGCCCCAGTCGTGCTCCGTGCGTGCGGCGACGACCACGTCGGGCAACTGCTGCGTGCCGCGGACCGGGTCGTTTTCGTTGATGGTGCTCACTTCGGAATCGGGCTTTTCGACGGATACCGTGAGGCTGGATGACTTGCCCAGGTGGAAGGCCTGGTGGATGCTCGGCTGGAGCAGGAACAGCTGGCCGCCGGGGCCGGCAAAGTCCAGTGTGTCGGGCAGGGCATCGGCGTCCATGAAAGCCGAGTAGCCATAACCGCCGTACGTATTGCCCAGCTGGCCGAAGGCCTGGCGCAGGTGGAAGTTGTACTGGCCGTTGTCGCCGCCGAAGAAATCATTCTCCAGATAGAAACGCATGGTGCCGCCAATGTTCGATGGGCGTCGCACTTCGAAACTGAAGCGCGTCTGGCGCGCATGCATGTTGAAGTTGCCGGTCGTGTCCTCGTCGTGCGGCACCGGGATGCTGGCCGTCACGAACTGATCGGTGTTGCCCATCGCCTTGGTGTCGTACATCGCGTCGAGCTTGGCGTAGCCACCCAGGCGAATCATGGTGTCGGTGCCGGGGATCGGAATGAAGCCCTTCAGTTCCGGATCGGTCGGCGGCGCCTGGTTGTCCAGGCGCGATGCGCCGGCGGGGTTGTCCGACACGCTTTGACGCGCCGGCAGGGTGGGCGCGGGGACGCCGGTGACCTGCGCCGTTGCGGGTGCGCCTACGGGCACGTTGGTCGAAGGCACCTGCGCCACTTGTGTCGTGGGTTGTGTCGGCGTCGTCGTCGGTGTTTGTGTGACCGCCGGCGGCTGTTGCTGATTGGCTTTCAAGGCCTTCACCTCGGCCTGCAACTGCTTCACCGTTTCGCGCAGATCATCCACCTCGGCCTTCAGTTGCGCGTTGCTGTCCTGGGCAAAGACCGGACTCACGCACGCGAGCAGAGCAACCGCGAGCAGGTTTCTTTTCCACGAAAACACGAAGCGCTCCTTCCCCTGGTGGCCCGGCATCGCGCGACGATGCGTGGCAAGCCTGATGGCAGATTCGTTGCGATCGCTCATGGCGGCATCCGTGTCGTGTCATGCGCCGTCTGAGCAACAACTAGGAAGCGTCAGTCCAGCAACTAAGTCCTTGTCCACATCGTGTCGACAAAGATGTGAAAAAGACGTCGTGCGGGAGCAGGTAAAAAGTCGGTATTTCTACTTAATTCGCTGCGTCAATTTGTACGCCATGGCACCGATATGCGGCGCGCTGCGATTTATGTCAGCGAGATGGCAAGCAGGCGCCGCGACAATTTGCCCAGCGCGGCGCGCAAACGTTTTGGCGAAAGCACGCGGAATTCGAACGGCATGCGTGCGAGTTGGCGTGCGAACCAATCGAGGTCGTCCAGTTGCGCGCGCAACAGGACGCCTTCTTCCACCGGCTCGAACAGGCCCATGCCGCCGCCCAGTCGCTCGATCGCGTAGAGCAGGTCGGTATGCAAGATCACTTCGGCGGTATACGCGCGCGGCAGCGTGGCGATGCTGAAGGTGAGGTGGGCCACGGCGTCGAAGTTCTGGGGTCGTTTGAAACGCTGCTCCAGCATGCGCACCTCCTGCATGCGGTCCAGGCGGAAAGAGCGCAGCCCACCGCGCAGATGGCAGTGGCCGACCACGTACCAGAGACCTTCGCGCAAGGCGAGGCCGTAAGGATCGAGTTCGCGTTCGCTGGCCGCGCCATGGGCGGCCTGGTACCCCATGTGCACGCGGCGGTATTGCTGGGCGGCGCTGCTGAGCGTGAAGAGGGTTTCGCTGGCGCCGGCCGCGCTGGCCCGCGAAAGATCCAGCAACACCACTTCCGAGACGGCGCGAACGCGACTTTGCAGGGTCGCCGGCATCACGCGTTCAAGCTTGGCCTGCGCGCTGGCCACGGCGGTGGAGGCTTCGGACAGCCCCAGGTTGCGCGCCGCCAGCAAGCCCAATGACAAGGCCAGGGCCTCGTCCTCGTTGAACATCATCGGAGGTAGTTTGAAGCCCGGCACCAGCAGGTAGGCACCATGGCGTCCGCGCTCGGCGGTGATCGGAATGCCGATCTCCTCGAGCATCGCGATGTAGCGCCGCACCGTGCGCACGTCAACCTCCAGGCGCCGCGCGATTTCCGCGCCGCTGATGCGTCGGTGCGTCTGCAGCAGCTCGAGGACGGCAAGGGCGCGGGTAGTGGGGTGATACATGGCGTGGAGCATAGCCAGGAAACAGGGCGGATAGTGTCCTGATTAAGCGATAGCTTGTTCGCCAGGACTTTCAACCCGTGGAGCTTCCCGATGCTTCCCCCGATGGAACTGGCGATTTATGCACTACTGGTGCTGGGCGTGATCGTGCTGCCCGGCCTCGACATGGCTTATGTGCTGGGCAGTTCGGTGGTCGGAGGCCGGCGCAACGGCATGGCCGCCGTGGCTGGCGTGATGGCCGGCGGCGCGGTCCACGTGGTGATGACCACGCTGGGGCTGGGCGTGTTGATCAAGGTGGTGCCGGGCCTCTACACAGCGGTGCTGTGGCTGGGCGCCGCTTACGTGGCCTGGATCGGCTACCAGATGCTGCGCGCCCAGTCGCTGCTGCTGCCCGACGCCGACGTACGCATCAGCCAGGGCTGGCTGACGTTCAAGCGCGGCGCGATGTCTTGCCTGCTCAATCCCAAGGCCTACCTGTTCATGCTGGCCGTGTTTCCGCAGTTCATGCATCCCGAGCGCGGGCCGATCTGGCTGCAGGCCGTGGAGATGGGCCTGGTGATTGTCTTGTGCCAGCTGCTGGTCTACGGCGCCCTGGCGGGAGCGGCGGGCGGAGCACAGGCCTGGCTGGCGAGCCGGCCCCACTGGGGGCGTCAGGTGGCCCGCGGCGTCGGCCTGCTGCTGGTCGGCATGGCGTTGGTCACCGCGTCCGAAGGCTTCGCCAAAATCAGTTGATGGCGTAATCGAAGGTGTAGCTGTGTGCGCCCTTGTCATCGATATGGATGGCAAGGGTGCCGCTCAGTCCGGCGAGCTCATCTGTGCCCGAATCCGGCACCACCGTCACCGATAGCTGTGGCGCGCCCCGCGTCATGGTGGCGTAGTGCATCAGCATGAAACTGCCGCGCCTGCCGGCCAGCGTGCCGGTGAAGCGATCCAGCGCGACATAGGCGCCCGAGCCCTTCGTCGCGGTCATCACGGAAAGCATCTCCCCTTCGCAACTGCCATCCAGCTCGCCATGGAACACCTTGTGGATGCCCATGCGCCCGAACTCCGGGCCGCCTTCCGGGCCGGCGTGAGGGGTAAGGGTGACGTCGAAATCGCCGCGGGCCTGCAACATGGTGGTCTCCTTTGCCGGGAAGGATGGTGAGTGGGTATCGTTCGCCAGCGCCAGTGGCGCGAGGCTCATGGACAGGCTCATTGCCAGGACGGTGCGGAAGGCAAGGCGCATGATGGCTGCTCCATGAGGTGTCGGGCGTATTGAAACGCCCCGCGACGCACAGGGATTGGAAATATGCGACAGCGTCTTCGGGATTCCCTGCCATGACCGACGCCGGCAAGGCGCGCGGCGTGCTTCGCACGGACCTGGGCGAGGGCAGTTTCGTGCACGAGCGGCATCTGCCGCCGGAGCACCTGCGCCCGCTGATCGAGCACTTCTGGTACGTGGCCTGGGACCTGCGCGACCTGCCGCCCCAACAGCAAGCCACCTTGCCGCACCCCAACGTGCATTTGGTCGTCGAGCCACCGCAGGCACGTATCTATGGCGTGCACAGCGGCCGCTTCGAGTGCGAGCTGAGTGGGCAGGGGCGCACCTTCGGCATCAAGTTCAAGCCCGCAGGCTTTCATCCGTTCTACGGCAAGGCCTTGTCGACCCTGGCCGATCAATCGATCGCGCTGGCCGACGTCTTCGGTGCCGACGGCGAAGCCTACGAGCGCGACGTACTCGCCGCACCCGGCCTGACGCAGATGGAATCGCTCGCCACCACACTGCTGGAAACCCACTGGCCATCACCCGACGCCACCGTGGACCGCGTCAACACCCTCATCGCCAGCATCATCGACGACCGCAGCATCACCACCGTCGAGCATGTATGCGAACGCACCGGCATGACTGCGCGTGGCCTGCAGCGACTCTTCCGCGAGTACATCGGCGTGGGCCCAAAGTGGGTCATCAACCGCTACCGGCTGCATGAGGCGCTGGCGCAGCTGCAGGAGGGGCGCGAGGTGTCGTGGGCGGCGCTCGCGCAGGAGCTGGGGTACTTCGACCAGGCGCACTTCATCCGGGATTTCAGGAAGCTCGTTGGCGTTGCGCCAGGTGCTTATGTGAAAGGGTTGAAGGCGTAAGACCCCCATACGCCGTCATTCCGGCGAAGGCCGGAATCCAGTGAAATACTGGTGCGCAGCACGCCGATTAAATGGAGTGCTTCGCACGACGCATCCCACTGGATGCCGGCTTTCGCCGGCATGACGACGTGGGAGTGTGGGGCGATAACTGGGTGCGGTCGCCACTGGGTGCCTGCCTGCGCAGGCATGACGGTGTTTTTTTGGGGTGTGCGGTAAAAACTGTGCGTGGTCGCCCGTGGATGCCGGCTTTCGCCGGCATGACGACGTGGGAGTGTTGGGCGATAACCGGGTGCGGTCGCCACTGGGTGCCTGCCTGCGCAGGCATGACGGTGTTTTTTTGGGGTGTGCGGTAAAAACTGTGCGTGGTCGCCCGTGGATGCCGGCTTTCGCCGGCATGACGACGTGGGAGGGTGGGGCCATAACCATATGTGGTCGCCACTGGGTGCCTGCCTGCGCCAGCATGACGGTGTTTTTTGGGTGCGAGGTGCAAACCGTGCGCAGTCGCCCATGGATTATTCGCTGCGCTCACCCCTTCGAGGCCGACGTTCGGTCGTTCCCCACTCCGCTTTCGGCGGTGGGGCGGATAGCAATCAGTCGGACGTTAGTTGGCCTCACCGGTGATGACTTGAGCCTGCGAGTCCCGTGAGACACGTATCTAACGTAAGCGCGCACCCCGCTCTCAGGCCATTTTCTTTGGGTTACTTTTATTTTGGGCCAGCAAAAGAAAAGTGACTCGGCCGACGGCAGTCGGACGAAACGCCCCCGCGGCGTAAGCGGCAAGGTCGCGTCACCCCACCCCTCAACACGACAACGCCAACAGCCTCTCCAAGGCCGCATCACCCCACCCCTCAACACGACAACGCCAACAGCCTCTCCAAGGCCGCATCACCCCACCCCTCAACACGACAACGCCAACAGCCTCTCCAAGGTCGCGTCACCCCACCCCTCAACACGACAACACCAACAACCTCTCCAAAGTCCCAGCACCCCTCATCCTCTCCCTCCACCACCTCAACCCCTCCCCATCCTCCCCCGTCCTCCAAGCCAAATAAAACGTCTCATCCGGTTTAGGCTCCTCCACGCCTTTGACAATCAACTCCCCCGCAGCAACAGCCCCCCGCACATAAGGCTCCGGCAAAAACCCACACCCCAACCCCGCCCGCTGAAACTCAAACTTGCTACGAATATCCGGCACCGTAATCACATGCTGCCCCGACTGCAGCCCCACCGTCCGCGTCGGCAACTTGCGCGCCGAATCCGCCACCACCACCACCCGATGCGGCTGCAAATCCAACTTGCTCAACGGATGCCCGACCGCGGCCAGCGGATGCTCCGGCGCCACCACAAACACAAACGACAACTCCCCCATCGCCTCCGTCTGATAACCGCCGCCTGACGGCCCGTCACCGGCCGCGCCAATCAACAGATCCGTGCGACGGTCCAGCAGCGATTCCCAGGTCCCGGTCAGCGCACCCTGATCCAGTCGCAAGCGCGTCTGATCAGCCTCGGCAAGAAACGCCCGGATGTCTTCCTGCAATGCAATCGGCGCGAACAACGAATCCATGCCGATCGAAAGCTCGGTCTCCCAACCCGACGCCACGCGTCGCACGCGCGCCTCCAGATCCTCAGCCGCCCGCAACAGGTAACGCCCTTCCTTCAGCAGTTCCGCCCCGGGTTCGGTCAGCGCCACCCTTGGCCCCGACCTCTCGAACAGCTGCACCCCCAGCTGTTCCTCCAGCTGCCCCACCGAATACGAGATGGTGGAGGGCACTTTATGCAGCTCCTTGGCGGCGCCCGCGAACGAGCCGCGGCGGTCGATGGCGTCCAGGATCTGCAGGGCTTCCAGGCTGAGTCGGAGCATTCGAAAAATTCGATGATAGATGGGTAAAACGCTCGCTTTGTGCGGCGTCATGGCCGGCTCATACTCTGTCCATCCGAGGGAAATGGCAAGGTTCAACGGCCATCGAACTCATTGAACATGACAGCAGGAGGTTCCCCATGATCCAGGTCCGTACCAGCGCCGAGCGCGGTCTTGCCGAACACGGCTGGCTGTCGTCGCGCCACACCTTTTCGTTCGCCGAGTACTTCGACCCCAGGCACATGGGCTTCGGTCCGCTGCGCGTGATCAACGAAGACCAGGTGCAGGGCGGCCAGGGCTTCGGAACGCACGGCCACCAGAACATGGAGATCATTTCCTACGTGCTGGGCGGCGCCCTGGAGCACAAGGACAGCATGGGCACGGGCTCGGTGCTGCACTACGGCGACGTCCAGCGCATGAGCGCCGGCACCGGCGTGCGCCACAGCGAGTTCAACCATGATCCGAACGACCCGGTGCACTTCCTGCAGATCTGGATCATGCCCGAGCGCAACGGCGTGAAGCCCAGCTACGAAGAGAAGCATTTCGACGAAGCCTCCAAGCGCGGTCAGCTGCGCCTGATCGTTTCGCCGGACGGCCGCGATGGCTCGCTGCGCATGAACCAGGACGCCTTGCTCTACGCGAGCATCCTCGATGGCAGCGATCGTGTGACCCGCGCGCTGGCCGAAGGCCGCCTGGGCTATGTGCACGTGGCACGCGGCAGTCTCACCGCCAATGGCGTGGTGCTGAAGGCCGGTGACGCGCTCAAGCTCGATGGCGAGTCGGAGATCGTGCTCGACGCGGCGCAGGATGCCGAAGTGCTGGTGTTCGACCTGCCGCGTTAATGCAGAAGGGACGACGGGCTGCCCCGTCGTCCTCCGCGGCGTTGTGCCGCGCGTGCTCGCGATCGCTCTTGATCCGCCGATGACATGGGCGGTGCCACCCTCGCAGTTCCCCACCCGCATGCATTGCCAACCAGGGAGCTCATCATGCCCGTCAAAGACGCCGACAAGGCCAAACAACGCCGCAAGGCACCGCTCGCTACGCCGACCGGTCTGGGCGAAGCCGCCCGTCGCGACATCAGTGGCGCACTCAACGCCTTGCTGGCCGACTTCTTCGCGCTCTACCTGAAGACGAAGAATTTCCACTGGCACATGTCCGGCCCGTACTTCCGCGACTATCACCTGCTGCTCGACGAGCAAGCTGACAGCATCTACGCCACGCTCGACCCCATCGCCGAACGCGTGCGCAAACTCGGCGGCACGACGTTGCGCTCGATCGGACATATTGCCCGGCTACAACGCCTGCCCGACAACGACGCCGATTTCGTCACGCCCGC
The DNA here is from genome assembly GCF_004322705.1 of Dyella terrae. Lineage (NCBI taxonomy): Bacteria > Pseudomonadati > Pseudomonadota > Gammaproteobacteria > Lysobacterales > Rhodanobacteraceae > Dyella > Dyella terrae. Next base: position 263,006 of record NZ_SIZZ01000004.1, read on the forward strand.
GGACATGCTTGCGGAACTGCGTGAAGACAACGTGTCCATCGTCGCCGAGATGCGCGAAGCGCATGAGGTATGCAGCGGCCACGGCGACGTAGCGACCACGAGCCTGCTCGAGAACTGGATCGATGAAGCCGAACGCCGCGCCTGGTTCCTCTTCGAAGCCGGTCGCACGACGTGAGGCCGGGCGCTGTCGCGCCCGGTGAGGTCGCGCCTGTGGCGCTGTAAAGGGTAAACAGTGAACAGTAAGAGCGGGGGGCGGCGCTTCGCCTCCTGCTTTTACCGTTTACCGTTCACAGCCCGCACAGCGGGCGCCCCCCTGCTCGCAACGTTGGCGCGCCTTCGGCGCTGTAAACGGTAAACAGTGAACAGTAAGAGCGGGGCGGCGCTTCGTCTCCCGCTCTTACCGTTTACCGTTCACAGCCCGCACGGCGGGCGCCCCCCTGCTCGCAACGTTGGCGCGCCTTCGGCGCTGTAAACGGTAAACAGTGAACAGTAAGAGCGGGGGCAGCGCTTCGTCTCCTGCTTTTACCGTTTACCGTTCACAGCCCGCACAGCGGGCGCCCCCCACTGCTCGCAACGCGAGCACCCCCCACGCCGCCGCCGTATATTTTCCGCAACACACTTAAGTATTTTTTCTATTGTTCCCCCGCGCCCGATAGACCACCGTTGACTGGGCATTTGTCGCTGCATCGGCACGCGACAAATGTCATCCCCCAGTGAATGCGTCAAAGGTGGCCACGTGGCGATGTCACACGGAAAGCGCAGTCGGGCGACAGCAGCCTGCCAAAAAGCCATCGCGTTGTTGGTGATGCTCTCGGGACTATGGGCCGGCGTCGCGCTGGCCGCACGCGATGCACTCCCTTCATGGAACGACGGCCCGGCCAAGCAGGCCATCACATCCTTCGTCACCAAGACCACCACCAAGGGTTCGCCGGATTTCATCGCGCCGGACCAGCGCATCGCCGTGTTCGATAACGACGGCACGCTGTGGACCGAGCAGCCGATGTATTTCCAGCTGTTTTTCGTGCTGGATCAGGTGAAGGCGCTGTCGCCGAAGCATCCGGAATGGAAGACCACCGAGCCATTCAAGTCCGCGCTCGCCGGTGACATGAAAGGCGTTGCCGCGACGGGACAGAAGGGTTTGATGGAGCTGCTGGCCGTGACGCATGCGGGCATGACCAGCGACGAATTCCGCGATCGCGTCAATCAATGGATGGCCACCGCGCGCCATCCCAAGACCAACCGGCATTTCAGCGAGATGGTCTACCAGCCGATGCTCGAACTGCTCGCGTACCTGCGCGACAACGGCTATCGCACTTACATCGTGTCCGGCGGCGGCCAGGACTTCATGCGCCCCTGGGTCTGGGCCGTCTATGGCATTCCGCCCGAACAGGTCATCGGCAGCGAAGGCGAGCTGAAGTATGAGCTGCGCGACGGCAAGCCCACGCTCGTGAAGACACCCAAGGTTGCGCTGATCAACGACGGCCCCGGCAAGCCCGTCGGCATCGAACGCTTCATTGGCCAGCGCCCGGTTTTCGCCTTCGGCAATTCCGACGGTGACCAGCAGATGCTCGAGTGGACGGCCGCCGGCACCGGGCCGCGCTTCGCCGCGCTTGTGCACCACACCGATGGCGAGCGCGAGTTCGCGTACGACCGCCAATCCTCCATCGGCAAGCTCGATAAAGCCCTGGATGAAGCCACCGCCAAGGGATGGCTGGTGGTCGACATGAAGAAAGACTGGAAGGTGATCTACCCCGCAGAGAAGCCATGAGAACGACGTAAGAAGAGACCCCACGAGAGGCTGCCAACGCGGCCGTGCATATCAGGAGGCTTTATGTTCTGGCCGCGAAAGGCAATTGCTCAGACGTTCGCCACCATCGCAGCGACCGCGCTGCTGGTGGTGGCTGCTGTCACGATGGAACCGACACCTGTCAAAGCACAGGAGCCGGCGCAGAACCAGCAACAGAACAATGGCAAGCCAAACATCCTGGTGATCTTCGGCGATGACGTCGGCATCACCAACATCAGCGCGTATTCGAACGGCCTGGTGGGCTATCGCACGCCCAACATCGACCGCATCGCGCGCGAAGGCATGATGTTCACCGACTACTACGGCGAAAACAGCTGTACGGCCGGTCGTTCGACCTTCATCACCGGTCAGACGGTGTGGCGCACGGGCATGTCCAAGGTCGGCGTGCCGGGTGCGCCGGCGGGCATCCAGGACCGCGACGTGACCATTGCCCAGGTGCTACATGGCATGGGCTACGCCACGGGCCAGTTCGGCAAGAACCACCTGGGTGACCAGGACAAGTTTCTTCCGACGGCACATGGCTTCGATGAATTCTTCGGAAACCTGTATCACCTCAATGCCGAAGAAGAACCCGAGCGTCCGTACTGGCCGAAGGACGATCCGGCTTTCCTGAAGATGTACCACCCGCGCGGCGTCATCCACTCGTTCGCGGACGGCAAGATCCAGGACACCGGTCCGCTCAACAAGAAGCGCATGGAAACCATCGATGACGAAACCACCGGTGCGGCCATCGACTTCATGGGTCGCCAGGTCAAGGCCGGCAAGCCGTTCTTCGTCTGGATGAACACCACGCGCATGCATATGTTTACCCACGTGCGTGAGTCGATGCGCGGCCAGAGTGGCATGCCAGGCAACGAGTACGCCGATGGCATGATCGAGCACGACCAGGATGTCGGCAAACTGCTCAAGTCGCTGGATGACCTTGGTGTCACGAACAACACCATCGTGATCTACAGCACCGACAACGGCCCGAACATGTTCTCGTGGCCCGACGCGGCAACCTCGCCGTTCCGCAGCGAGAAGGATTCGAACTGGGAAGGTGCCTTCCGCGTACCTGGCATGATCCGCTGGCCCGGCCATATCCGCGCCAATACGGTCTCCAACGTGATGGTTTCGGGCCTCGATTGGTTCCCGACGCTGGTGGCGGCGGCAGGCGATGCCGACATCACCAACAAGCTGCTCAAGGGCACCAGCGTGGGCGGCAAGAGCTTCAAGGTGCATCTGGATGGCTTCAACCAGCTGCCGTACCTGACCGGCAAGAGCAAGGTCCCGGCACGTCACGAGTTCTACTACTTCAATGACGACGCCGAACTGGTTGCCATGCGCATGGACAACTGGAAGTTCGTGTTCTGCGAACAGCGCCGTGCGGGTCAATTCGACATCTGGGCCGAGCCGTTTACCTGCCTGCGTGTGCCGAAGATGTACAACCTGCGCATGGATCCGTTTGAACATGCCGATATCTCCGGCATGGGTTACGACCAGTGGCGCACGGAAAACGCCTACCTCTTCGCCGATGGTGTCGCCAAGGCAGCCGCGTTCCTGCAGACCTTCGTCGACTACCCGCCGAGCCAGCGCCCGGCGAGCTTCTCGATTGACCAGATCGTGCATGACGTAAAGCAGAAGATCGACGCAAAGACCAAGTAAGTCCGACCGGACCGCGGGCGCCCCTGTCGCGCCCGCGGTCCACCCTTTCGCACGGAAAAGACATCCGCCTTCGCACGATGCCCGGGACACCAGGGGAGCCAATCACATCGTGAGTACCGTGCCCAACGCCTTGCCCCGTCGTCCGCAGCTCGGCGCCAAGCCCAGCAAGGCGGTACCCGTCACCTCCAGCATGCCGGCCGTCTGGCCCATCGCCATGCTGTTCCTGTCCGGTGCCGCGGCACTGGTGTACCAATTGCTCTGGATCAAACAGCTCTCGCTGGTGGTGGGCGTGGAGGTCTACGCCGTCACCATCGCGGTGAGTGCCTTTTTCGCCGGGCTCGCCGTGGGCGGGTTCTGGCTGGGACTTCGTGCCGATCGGCTCGAACGGCCCTTGCGACTCTACGCGGCGCTCGAAGTCGGCGTCGCCGTACTGGGTGTTGCCGCGACATGGCTGCTGGCGCACAGCGCGCCCGCGTTCGCGCGCATGGAGAACAGTGCCGGCGCGCTGGCATGGGTGCTTCCCTTTGCCCTGGTCGGACTGCCGGCCGTGTTGATGGGCGGCACTTTGCCCGTGCTCGTGCGTGCCTGCATGCAGGCCGGCCGTGGCATGGCGCAGACCGGTGGTCGCTTGTACGCCGCCAATACGGCAGGCGCCATCGCGGGCGCGCTCTTGGCGCCCTTCCTGTTGCTGCCGGCGTTCGGCGTGCGCGGTTCGGCTTTGGCCGCCGCCGCCATCAATCTGCTGGTCGCCTTGCTGGCCATCGTTCTGGATCACGGCGCGCGCAACGCGGACATCGTCGATCAACCCAAAGGCGAGCGCTTGCCGCGCCACATCCGCCTCGCACTGATCCTCTATGCCGTCGCCGGCGGCATCGCCCTTGGTTACGAAGTGGTGTGGTCGCAGGTGATCGTGCAGTTCATGAGCACGCGCGCCTTCGCCTTCGCGGTGATGCTCGCCACCTACCTCGGTGGCCTGATGATCGGCAGCGCCATCTACTCGCGCTACGCCGACCGCATCCGCGATCCCTGGGGTGCCTTCGGTGTGCTGATCGCTCTCGCCGGGACGCTGGCGCTGCTGCAACTGGCGGTGCTGGGTACCTGGCTGATGGATGTCCAGCGCGTCGCGGCCAGCACGACGCTGGGACTGACCGACAGTCGCCTGGCCGCCATGAGCGCACGTTTCGCCGTGGCCTCCGCGTGCCTGGTGTTGGCGCCGACGCTGGCCCTTGGAGCCGCCTTTCCCGCGGCCCTGCGCCTGTGCGCGCAAGCCGGCCACGAAGGCCGCAACGTCGGTTCGATCGTCGCGCTCAACACGCTGGGCGGTATCGCCGGCACGACGCTCACGGGTTTCGCGCTGATCCCCACCTTCGGTCTCGTGCGCACGCTGGCGATGCTTGGCATTGCGGCCGGCGTCGTGGGATGGGTTGCCGTGTATGGCGGCGCATCGCTGCAAAAGCGCGCGCGCATGGCCACCATCGGCCTGGTGGCCTGTTCCGTCGCCATCGCGGTCGTGATGTCGCCGCAACGGATGGCCGAGCTGTTGTCGCAGGCGCGCGGCGGTGCGGTGTCGTATTACGAAGAGAGCCGCGGCGGTACGGTGGCCGTGCTCCAGCAGGGCCGCCAGGCCAACAGCTTCCACCGCCTCTACATCCAGGGCGTTTCCAATTCCGGGGACACGCTGCCCTCGCAGCGCTACATGCGCCTGCAGGCGCTGCTTCCGCTGCTGATCCACAAAGACGCGCCGAAGTCGGCGCTGGTGATCGGTTTCGGCACGGGCATCACCGCCGGTGCTTTGTCGCAGTACCCGGGGCTCGAACATCGCGTCGTGGCCGAACTCCTGCCCGCCGTCGTGCGTGCCGCCGGTCAGTTCCAGGGCAACTACGGCGCCGGCACCACCGACAAGGGCCTCGACATCCGTCTGCGCGACGGTCGCCGTGAGCTGCTAGCCAGCAACCAGACCTACGACCTGATCACCCTCGAACCCCCGCCGCCCAATGCCTCGGGCGTGGTGAACCTCTACTCGCGCGACTTCTATCAACTGGCCGGTTCGCGCCTCAACACGAACGGCCTTGTCGCCCAGTGGTGGCCGCTTGCGACGCAGAACAACGAAGACTCGCAAGCCATGGTGCGCGCCTTCCTCGACGCCTACCCGTACGCCACGCTGTGGACCACCGAGCTGCACGAGATGATGCTCATCGGCTCCTACCAGCCCATCACGCTGGACGCGAATGAAGTGGCTCGCCGCTTCAACCAGCCGAGCGTGGCGCGCGCGCTGGGCGAAGTGGGCGTATCCAACTCCGCTGCCGTGCTGGCGACCTGGGTCGGCGATCGTGCGATGCTCGAACGCTACGCCGGCGGTGCCGACGCGGTCACCGACGATCACCCGAGCATCGAGTACGGCAACTGGCTGCGCACCGACGAGTTCTCGCGCGTGTTGCCGGAAGTGCTCGCGCTGCGCACCGATGCGCCGCTCCAGCACGCCACGCCGGAACTGGCCGCCGACGTCACCCAGGAAAACCAGCGCCTGATGGCCTTCTACGACGCGGGCCTGGCCGTCTATCAGGGTGACCAAGAGCGCTGGGGACGCAATCTCGACCGGGTCATGGCCGAAGACGGCAACAACCCCTACTACCGCTGGATGGCCGGCGGAGGGCAGTAGCCCTTCGCCCCAACCCGAGAGGACAGACCATGGATGCACGCGAGGCCATCGCCCAACTGCAAGCCGGCATGGAGACGTCGATCGTTGGCCAGCGCGAGCTGATCCGCCAGATGATCATCGGTCTGCTGGGCAACGGCCACTTGCTGCTGGAGAGCTTGCCGGGCCTGGCCAAGACGCGTGCCGTAAAAAGCATGGCCAAGCATCTCGACACGCAGATGCGCCGCATCCAGTTCACGCCGGACCTCTTGCCGTCGGACATCACTGGCACCGAAGTGCTGCACCAGCAGGGCGGCCAGAACATCTTCCAGTTCCAGCCCGGGCCCATCTTCGGCAACGTGATTCTGGCCGACGAAATCAACCGCGCGCCCGCGAAAGTGCAATCGGCCCTGCTCGAAGCGATGGAAGAAAGGCAGATCACCGTCGCCGGCACCACGCATGCCATGCCAGACCTGTTTATCGTCATGGCGACGCAGAACCCCATCGAGCAGGAAGGTACGTACCCGTTGCCAGAGGCGCAGCTGGATCGCTTCCTGATGAAGGTGCTGGTCGATTATCCGGACAAGGAAAGCGAAATTTCGGTGCTGGATCTGGTGCGCAGCGAAGAAGTGCCGGCGGGGGTGGGCGGTCCGTCCGCGCCCGTCGTCAAAATCGCGCCCGAGCACGTTTTCGAAGCGCGCAAGCAGATCCATGCGATCCATGTCGCACCGGCGATCAAGCAGTACGTCATCGGCATCATCGACGCCACGCGCCATCCGGCCGCCTACGACAAGGACCTGGCCACGCTGATCCAGATCGGCTCCAGTCCGCGCGGTGGCATCGCGCTTGATCGCACCGCGCGCGTCAATGCCTGGCTTGAAGGCCGCGACCACGTCACGCCCGACGACGTTCGCGCCACGGCACACGCCGTGCTGCGCCATCGCCTGATCCTCTCCTACGATGCCGGTGCGGAAGGCATCGAAGCCGACACCGTGATCGACACGATCCTGGAGCGTGTCGCGGTGCCGGCCTGAGGGGGTCGCATGCCTGCTACCGCACCCAACGACGTCGGCACGGTTTACGTCACGCCCGAATACCTTGCACGCCTCGAATACGACGCGCGCCGGCTTTCGTTTTTTCCGCATCGCCCACACCACAGCGTGCTGGCTGGCCGGCACGCGTCACGCCTGCGTGGCCGCGGCCTGGATTTCGAGGAGATCCGCGCCTACGTGCCCGGTGACGACATTCGCTACTTGGACTGGCGCGCCTCCTCGCGCGCCGGTCGCGCCTTGGTGCGTTCGTACACCGAAGAGCGTGACCGCCCAGCGCTGTTCGTAGTCGACCAGCGCATCTCGATGTTCTATGGCACGCGCCGCGCGATGAAATCCGTGGTCGCCGCCGAGATGGCGGCGATCGGTGCGTGGATGGCGTTTCAGGCCGGTGACCGCGCCGGGGGGGTGGTGTTCGACGACCAGCGCATCCAGAGCGTGCGCCCGCATCGCAGCCGCACGCGCGTGCAGGCCATCCTCGGCGCACTCGCTCGCAGCAACCAGTCCCTCGATGCCAACACGACCGTCCGCGCGAAGGCCAGCCAGCTCGACGATGCCCTGCGCGCGGCGCACAAAGTGGCCACGCACGACTACCTCGTCTGCATCATCAGCGACTTCTACGGCGCCGACGAACACACGCTCAAGCTGATCCGCGAACTGGCCGAGCACAACGACGTCATTGCCGCGCTGGTCTTCGATCCCTCCGCGCGCGCCGTGCCGGATCGTGGTCGCATCGTCGTCACCGAAGGCGAGCTGCAGGTGGAGCTGGACCTGGGGAAATCCTCGATCCGCGAACCGATCCGCGAGATGTTCAACACCCACGAGCGCGACACGCTGGATCTGCTGACCCGTTGTGCGGTGCCGATGTTGGCGCTGGACACCGAGCAGTCCACGAAACTCCAGGTGGCGCGCATGCTCGGTCATGCCTCGCGCCGGCGGGAGCGTACGTGATGCTGCCGCAGGCGCCCGGTCCGAATGTGCCCAGCCTGGCGACGCTGAAGGATCTCCCCTTGCCGCCTCCGCCCACCTCGTACTGGCCGCAGGCGCCGGGCTGGTGGGTGTTGCTGGCGCTGATCGTGCTGGCCTTGCTGGTCTACGCGATCCGGCGCGCATGGCGCTGGTGGGCCGATCGCTACAGGCGCGCCGCCCTGCTTGAGCTGGATGCGATCGAACGCGATCTCGCCGAGCCCGCGCGTCGCGGTGCCGCGCTTGAAGCGCTGCCGGCGCTGGTGAAGCGCACGGTTTTCACGTGGGCGCCCCGGCAACGCATCGCGCCGATGACCGGTGACGCGTGGCTCGGCTTCCTCGACCGCACCTTGCCCGGGAACCCCTTCACCGCCGGGCCGGGGCAGCGGCTGGAAACCATCGCCTACGGCGGCGATGCATTGGGCAACGCGGAACAGGACGCCCTGCTGGCCTTGCTGCGACGCTGGATACGCGACCATGTTCCAGCTTGAGTACCCCTGGCTCCTGCTCGCCTTGCCGCTGCCCTTGCTGGTGTGGTGGCTGCTTCCCGCGTATGGCGAGCGCACGCGCGCGATCCGCGTGCCGTTCTTCGACGACGTGGCGCTAGCCACCGGGCAGACGCCCGCGCGTGGCGCCGTGATCCTGCGTTCGAACTGGCTGCGTCGCATCCTTGCGCCGCTGTGCTGGGTGCTGGTCGTGGTGGCCACGGCCGGCCCGCAATGGCTGGCGCCGCCGGTCGAGCGCACCGAGTCCGCGCGCGACCTGCTGTTGGCCGTGGATCTGTCCGGGTCGATGCAGACACCGGATTTCCTCGATGCGCAAGGTGCGCGCATCGACCGGCTGTCGGCGGTCAAAGGCGTGGTCGACGATTTCATCACCCGTCGCAAGACCGACCGCATCGGTCTGATCGTCTTCGGCACCAATGCCTTTCCGCAGGCACCGCTCACGCTCGATCACAACGCGGTGCGCGAGTTGCTCAATGATCTTCGCGTGGGCATGGCCGGCCCGCAGACTGCCGTCGGCGACGCCATCGGCATGGCAGTGAAGATGACCGAGCATTCGGCGCAGCGCGAACGCGTACTGATTCTGCTCACCGACGGTCACGACACCGCCGGTCGCCTGCCGGCCGAGAAAGCCGCCGCCATCGCCAAAGACCACCACATCGTCATCCACACCATCGGCATTGGCGATCCCGACGCGAGCGGCGAAAACCAGGTGGACCTGAGCGCGCTCGAGCGCATCGCCAAAGTCACCGGCGGCCAGAGCTATCGCGGCGAGAACCGCGAACAACTCGCGGACATCTACCACCTGCTCGACCGCATGACACCCAGCAAGGTGAAGCACTCGGTCTATCGCCCCAAGGTCAAGCTCTACTACTACCCGCTGGGACTGAGCCTGTTGCTGATGCTCGGTTACCACCTGCTGATGCTGACCGTGCTCGCGCCCATGACCCGGCGACGCGACGAGCCCGTGCCAGAGCCACGGAGCGCCTGAGCGATGGAACAGGGCTTCCACTTCATCCGCCCGCTGTGGCTGCTGCTGTTACCGGCGGGGCTGTTCCTGGGCTGGTGGTGGCAGCGCCGCAACGATCCATTGCAACGCTGGAAGGGCTTGATCGCGCCGCACTTGCTCAAACACCTGGTGATCGGCGACATGGGCCACTGGCATCCGCGCCCCATCCACTTCGTGTGCGCGGTGCTTGTCATCGGCGGCATCGCCTGCGCCGGTCCCACGTGGGAACGCGACCCGCCGCCCTTCAGCGAGGATCGCGCCGCCATGGTGGTGGCGCTCGATCTGTCTCCCGCCATGAACGCGGTGGACGTGGCACCCACGCGACTCGAACGCGCCAAGCAGAAAATCCGCGACCTGATGAAGGAGCGCGCCGGTGGTCGCACCGGCCTGGTGGTCTACGCCGGCTCCGCGCATATGGTGTTGCCGCCCACGGACGACGCCAGCTTGATGGAGCTGTTCGTCAGCGCGCTGTCGACCGATCTCATGCCCGACAAGGGCCAGAACGCTGCGGCCGCGCTCGCCATGGCCGATCGCCTGCTGGCCGCCGAAGCCGATCCGGGCACCATCGTCTTCATCACCAGCGGCTTTGACGATGCGCAGATTCCCGCCTTCCAGGCACACGCAAAAACCTCGCACGCCCAGGTGCTGCTGCTCGCCGTCGGCACGACCGAAGGCGGCACGTTGGTCGATGCCCACGGAAAGATGGTCATCGGCAGCGGCGGCGCGCCCGAGATCGCCAAGCTCGACGAGGCGGCCCTGAAGCGTCTTTCCGACGGGGCCAAGGTGCCGCTCGCCAGCCTCACCAACGACAACACCGATGTGCGCTGGGTGCAGCGCGAAGCCATCCATCACCTGGAAATCGTGCACGACCCGAATGCGACCACGCGCTGGAAAGAGTCCGGTTACATCCTGTGCTTCCCGCTCGCGCTGATCGCGCTGTTCTGGTTCCGGCGCGGCTGGATGGTGCGCTGGGTGATCGTCTTCGGCGTACTGGCACCGTCCATGTTGCCGGCACCGGCCCACGCGGCCGACGGCACCGTAATCAACTGGTTCGTGACGCCCGATCAGCAGGGTCGCTGGTACTTCGAGCACGGCAACTACGAAGCGGCCGCCCATCATTTTTCCGACCCGTACTGGAAAGCGCTTGCGATGTATCGCTGGGGCCGTTTCGAGCAGGCGCAGACGATTTTCGCGAGCCTTCCCGGCCCTGATGCGGCCTTCATGGCCGCCAATTGCCATGCGCATCGCATGGAATTCGATGATGCGCTGATCGGCTACGAGATGGCGCTGAAACTTCGTCCGACGTTCGTCGAAGCGAAAAACAATCGCGACCTGATGAAGGCACTGATCGCCGAACGCGAAAAGAACCCACCCGAAGATCACCCGCCGGACGAGAAGGCCGACGAGATCAAGGAGGATCAAGAGGGCAAGCGCGGCAAGGAGAAGCAAGCGGTGAAGTCCGGTGGCGTACGCCAGGTGCCGGCCGATGTGTGGATGCGCAACCTGAGCGTGTCGCCGGCGGATTTCCTGCGCATGAAATTCAATATCGAAAGAGAGGGGCCGGCGCCGGCCAGCACGGTACCGGCGAGGAGCACGGCGCAATGATCCGCGCAGCCTTGTTCCTGTTGCTGGCACTGCTTACCGTCGTGGCACGAGCGGACGACACGGCGTTGCCCAATACGGACGATCCGAAGCGCCTGCAGTTGCGCGTGCACCTGGAGCCCGAAGGCACGCTCGTGCAGGGCGAAACGGCGCGCCTCGTCGTGGACCTCCTGACGCCGGAGTTCTTCCACGAAGCGCCGACGCTGCCCACGCCACGCATCGAGGGACTCTACGTCGCCCTCACCGACGAGAACGCCGCGCATCCCGTGGTGACGATCGATGGCGCCAACTGGTCCGGCATCAGCCGCGTGTACCTGGTGACACCGCTGAGCGGCGGGCGCATGACGATTCCTTCGTTCCAGGTGTCGGTGAGCCTGGGGGCGAATGGCGACACGGTGACGGCGATGACACCCCCGGTGCCTTTGCGCGTGCAGGCACTGCCGCTCCCGCCCGGCGTTACCGAGGCGCTGATCGCCAGCGACGTGAAGGTCAGCCAGGCCGTGGCACCCGACAAGGGCGGGTTGCGTGTCGGCGACAGCGTCACGCGACGCATCGTCATCACTGCCGACGGTGCGCCGGCGATGATGATCCCGCCGCTGGCGTTTCCTCCCATCCATGGACTCACCACCTATGCCGCGCCGGCACAGACGCGCAATGCGGTGGGCGACCAAGGTGGATTCATGGGCGGAGAGCGGACGGAGTCGGTGTCGTATGTGATCCAGGAGCGCGGGCATTACACCTTGCCGCCGGTCACCGTGCGCTGGATGGATGTGCAGACCCATCAGTGGCGCGAAAGCACTGTGCCTGCCGTGAAGTTCCATGCGTGGTGGGGTGCGCCGGCCCAGGGGCGGTTCGGCGTGCCGGGGCAGGGGCCGGTGGAGCGTGCGTGGGCGTTCCTGCGCAGCGACCTGGGCATCGCCCTCGTCGTGCTGGTGGCGCTGGGCGTGGCGGCGTGGTGGTTCCGGGCACACTTGCGGCGCGCCGTGCAGTCGATGCGTGAGCGGCGCGAGCGCCATCGGCAATCAGAGAGCGTGGCGTTCCACAAGCTCATGCGTCTTCGCCACAGCAGCGATGCCGACCGCGTCTATCGCGCGGTGGACGACTGGCTTCGCCGCTGTGCGCGGCAAGGCGAACCAGGCAGCCTGGATGCCTGGATCCGGCGGTATGGCGACGACGGCCTGCGGCTGCAGTCACGCGAACTGCTGGCGCGCGTTTATGGCGAGGAAAGCAAGACGGCCGATGGCTGGACCGCGCAGCCGCTGCTCGACGCGCTCAAAGCCGCGCGCCAGCGACGGCATACGCCACCGTGGCGCCGCCGGGTCGACCTGCCGCCCTTGAACCCGGTTTGACCAAGACTCGACATCTGGCCCGGTATACGATCCTGTCACGCGATAACGACCAGCGATTCACACCGGAGGGCGGGAATGGGTAGGTCCAAGAAACGTCGTCAGACACCTGCCAAACCCGCGCCGACCCCCGTTCCCGAAGACACGTCCACCCGCTACTGGTGGGCCCCGCTGGCCATCGGCCTGCTGGTGATCCTGGCGCTGGGCGCCTGGTGGCTGCATGAGCCGTCCTCGCCCACGATCATCGCCCCGCCCGCACCGGCCGCCAGCACAGCGGCAGCACCGGCCACGCCGCCCGCGCATTACGTCGGAGCCCAGACCTGTGGCGGTTGTCATCAGGCGCAAATGCAGTCCTGGCAGGGCTCGCACCACGCGCAGGCGATGATGCTGGCGCAGGGTGATGCGGTGAAGGGACGTTTCGATGGCGTGGCGTTCAAGGCCGACGGCAGCACGGCCTTGCCGTTCAAGCGCGACGACATGTTCTACCTGCGCACCGATGGCAAGGACGGCCAGCCAGCGGACTTCGCCATCAAGTACACCTTCGGCGTATATCCGTTGCAGCAGTACCTGGTCGAATTTCCGGATGGCCGCTATCAGGCCCTGCGTGCCTCGTGGGATGCGCGTCCGCGCGAAGCCGGTGGCCAGCGCTGGTTCAATCAGTACCCCGGCGAACACATCGGCGCTCACGACAACCTGCACTGGACCGGCCTGAACCAGAACTGGAACTACATGTGCGCGGATTGCCACTCCACCAACTTCCAGCGCAACTACGACGCCACCGCCGATACCTTCAAGAGCACGTGGAGCGACATCAATGTGGCTTGCGAGGCCTGTCATGGCCCCGGCTCGCGCCATCTCGACTGGACGAAAGGCAGCGAAACGCAGAAAGCCGGCGACAAGAGCAAGGGCCTGGCCATCGCCCTGGATGAGCGCCATGGCGTGCACTGGGTACCCAATGAAGCCAGCGGTAGTCCCGTGCGAAGCGCGGTGCTGTCCAGTCATCGCGAAGTGGAAACCTGCGCGGTGTGTCATGCGCGGCGCGGCGTGATCGCGAAAGACTCCGCGCCCACCGGCCGCCTGATGGACACGCACGATCCGGCCTTGCTCACAACGGGCCTCTATCACGCCGACGGCCAGCAACTGGACGAGGTCTACGTCTACGCCTCGTTCCTGCAGAGCAAGATGTACGCGCAGGGCGTGACCTGCAGCGACTGCCACGATCCGCACAGCGGCAAGACCCGCGCGCAGGGCAATGCGCTGTGCCTGAGCTGCCACACCGCCAGCAAGTTCGACACCACCGCGCACCACATGCACAAGGCCGACAGCGCCGGCTCGCAATGCGTCGCCTGCCACATGCCCGCGAAGAACTACATGGTGGTCAACCCGCGCCCGGATCACTCCATCCGCGTGCCGCGCCCGGACCTCACCGAGAAATTCGGCGTGCCCAATGCCTGCGCCACCTGCCACGCCGACAAGGGCGCGACGTGGGCAGCACAGGCGATCGAAAAAGCCCATGGCCCTGAGCGCAAGGGTTACCAGCACTTCCTCCCCGCGCTGGACACGGCCCGCAAGGGGGCGCCCGGGGCGGCATCGGGCCTGATGCAACTGGCGCAGGACGCCACGTCGCCAGCGATTGCCCGCGCGACGGCGGTCAACGAACTGCAGCGTTATCCCAGCCGTGAGGCGCTGCCCACGCTGCAACACGCCTTGAGTGATCCGGATCCGTTGATGCGCATGGCGGCGCTGGAATCCCTGCTGTCGTTCCCGCCCCCGGTGCGCGCGCAGCTGGCGCTGGCGCATGTCGACGACCCGGTGCGCAACGTGCGCATCAAGGCCGCGCGTGCCGTCGCCTCGCTTCCGGACAACCTGCTCGATCCGGCACAACGCGAAGCGCGTGATCGTGCCTTCGCGTTCTGGCTGGACGCCCAGGCCGTCAACGCCGATCGCCCCGAACCGCACTTCGACATCGGCATCGTCTACGCCGAACGCGGCGATGCCGCCAAAGCGGAAAGCGAGTTCCGCCTGGCGATGAAGCGCCAGGCCGACTTCGTGCCGGCCTACGTCAACCTCGCCGATCTGTACCGCTCGCAAGGGCGCGAAGACGAGGCCAGCGCCGTCATCGAAGAAGGCCTGAAAGCGGCGCCCGCCCATGCCAGCCTGTTGCACGCCAAGGGTCTCGCACTGGTTCGCGCGGGCAAGACGCCCGAGGCGCTGGCCTGGCTCAAGCGCGCCACCGATGCCGCGCCGGACAGCGCCCGCTTCGCCTATGTCTATGCGGTCGCCCTGCAATCGTCCGGGCAGATCGATGCGGCGAAGAGCGTCCTGGCGAAGGCGCTGAAGGTCTCGCCGTACGACCCGGCGCTGCTCTTCACCCTCGCCGCCATCGAGCGCGATGCCCATGACTGGGTCGCTGCGCGCGGCTATGCGGAGCGGCTGCTGGCGGTCGCCCCCGCATCCGGCGATGCCCAGCAGCTCAAGCAATCCATCGAGGAAGCCGCCCGGGCGCCTAAGTAAAACTACTGGCGCGCATTCGGTGAATTTACGGTAACCACCGCCTGCGCGCCGTGCTGATATCCCCCTTCGTCAGGGCCTCGAACGCCACGGCTCCCACGACGCGGTCACCGGCAAGGACGAAGCGAACATACCCGGCCAGGATGCGTTGCCCCGGGTACGGTGCATCGCCCCGCGAGAACAGTCGTTCACGCAAGGGAGCGAGCGTATGTCCATCGTCCGTGCGCGGCTGGCCGCCGCCATCCTGGCCCTCGTTGCGTCGGTCTTCATCGTGCCCGGCTTCGCGGCGGACTCCCCGCCCAAGCATGCCGCCAAGCATGCGAAGCGGCCGAAGATGACGACCGACATACCGTCGTCGCTGACCATTCCCCCTTCCGTCGACACGCCTATCGGCACGCTCAACTTCAAGGACGGCGTACCCGACGAAGACACCGCGCAAAAGGCTTACGACAACCTCGATTTCCAGCGGGCCGTGCAGGCTTTCCTCGATACGCAGCAGGCCGCCTCGCTGGCCGCGATGCGCAAGGGGATTCATAGTGCCGGTGGCAGCGCGCATGCCGCCCTGCTGTTCGGTGACCTGCTCGATTCGAAGTCGTTGTTCCTCACCGCCAATACGGACACCGTCTACGCGACGGCGTGGATCGACCTGCATGAAGGCCCGGTCGTGGTGGAAGTGCCACCCCATGTGCTGGGCCTCGTCGACGATTTCTGGTTCCACTACGTCACCGACATCGGCCTGGCCGGCCCCGACGGCGGCAAGGGCGCGAAGTACCTGTTTGTCCCGCCGGGCTACAGCGGCGAAGTGCCGGCGGGCTACTACGTGTCGCGTCCGCGTACCTTCGGCAACTGGCTGATCCTTCGCGGCTTCACCGAAAACGGCAACCCGCGTCCTGCCGCCGCCAACATGCGCAAGCTGCGGATCTTCGCGCTGGCGAAGGCGGACAAACCGCCGCCGTTCCATTTCGTCAATGTCACCGGCAAGGCTTTCAATACGATCCAGGCCTCCGACGCGTCGTTCTTCGAGCAGGTCAACGAAGTGGTGCAGGAAGAGCCCGCCGAAGCGAGCGATCCGGAGACGCTGGGCGTGCTTGCATCCATCGGCATCGTCAAAGGCCAGCCGTTCGCGCCGGATGCGCGCATGAGGAAGATCCTCGGCGAGGCTGCCACCGTGGGGCAGGCCACGCTGCGTTCCATGGTGTATCGCAATCGCGACAAGGCCGCGAAGATCTATCCCGACGGTTCATGGGTCACCGGTTTCATCGGCGGCAGTTCGACGTTTGAGCACAACGGCGTGCGCCTGCTCGACCCGCGCTCGATGTTCTTCTTCATGGCCACCGGCATCACGCCGGCGATGAGCGAAGCGAAACCCGGCATGGGCTCGCAATACGCGGCCAACTACGTCGACGCGCACGGCCAGATGCTCGACGGCGGCAAGAGCTATCGCGTGCATTTGCCCAGCGGCATCCCGGCGAAAAATTTCTGGTCGCTGGTGGTCTACGACACGCAGACGCGCTCGGAACTGCAGACGGATCAGCGGTTGCCGGGGATCGGGAGCCAGAAACAAGGGCTGGCCAAGAATGGCGATGGATCGGTGGACGTGCACTTCGGGCCGACGGCGCCGAAGGGAAAAGGCGTGAACTGGGTGCAGACGCTGCCGGGGAAGGGGTGGTTCGTGATTCTGCGGTTGTATGGGCCGACGGAGGGGTGGTTTGAGAAGAGCTGGCGGCCGGGGGAGGTGGAGGAGGAGTAGATCGCGCTGCTTCCCCAACCGTCGTCATTCCGGCGAAGGCCGAAATCCAGCGAAATACGGGTGCGCAGCACGCCGATTAAATGGAGTGCTTCGCACGACGCATCCCACTGGATGCCGGCTTTCGCCGGCATGACGACGTGGGAGTGTGGGGCGATAACCGTGTGTGGTCGTCACTGGGTGCCTGCCTTCGCAGGCATGACGGTGCTTTTTTGGACGTGGGGTGTAAACCGTGCGTAGTCGCTCATGGACGACGCGGATTGTGCGCGAGTGCCATTAGCGGTGGGGCGGATAGCCAACAGTCGGACGTTAGTTGGCCCCACCGGTGATCACTTGAGCCTGCGCGTCCCGTGAGGCACGTATCTAACTTGAGCGCACCCCGCCTCTCAGGCCATTTTCTTTGGGTTACTTTTATTTTGGGCCTCGGCCGGCGGCAGCCAGGCCGAAACGCCCGCTGCGTAAGCGGCCCGGTCGCGGTATCGCACAGATGAGCATGATCGCCCCTGGATGCCGGCTTTCGCCGGAATGACGACATGTGAGGGGTGCGGTCAACTAACCCCTCACTGCAACCCCACATACGTCCTCTTGAACCCCACCGCATCCGCCATCCCCTGCGGCTTCCACTCCCCATCCACCACGAGCTGCTTCCCATCCGCCGACGGTGTCCGCCGCTCGTTCAATTGCGACCCATCGGCGTACTGAGCCTCCAAAGGGCCGTCATTCCGGCGAAAGCCGGAATCCACTGCGACCACGTTTCAAGGCTGCAGCGATGCGGCGACAAATGGGTCGTCGCCGTGGATTCCGGCTTTCGCCGGAATGACGACATGTGAGGGGTGCGGTCAACTAATCCCTCACTGCAACCCCACATACGTCCTCTTGAACCCCACCGCATCCGCCATCCCCTGCGGCTTCCACTCCCCATCCACCACCAGTTGCTTCCCATCCGCGGACGGTGTCCGCCGCTCGTTCAATTGCGACCCATCGGCGTACTGAGCCTCCAAAGGGCCGTCATTCCGGCGAAAGCCGGAATCCACTGCGACCACGTTTCAAGGCTGCAGCGATGAGGCGACAAATGGGTCGTCGCCGTGGATTCCGGCTTTCGCCGCAATGACGACATGTGAGGGGTGCGGTCAACTAATCCCTCACTGCAACCCCACGTACGTCCTCTTGAACCCCACCGCATCCGCCATCCCCTGCGGCTTCCACTCCCCATCCACCACGAGCTGCTTCCCATCCGCCGACGGTGTCCGCCGCTCGTTCAATTGCGACCCATCGGCGTACTGAGCCTCCAAAGGGCC
>NZ_SIZZ01000005.1 GCF_004322705.1 Dyella terrae
ATCGCGTCATACGCCTTGAATTCGCCACCGAAACGCTCGGCACCGACCTTCGTCAGCGCTGCCGTCAGCGTCGTCTTGCCGTGGTCCACGTGACCAATCGTGCCGACGTTGACGTGCGGCTTGGTGCGTTCGAATTTACCTTTTGCCATGACTCTAAACCTCTGAAAAGAACAATGTTGTTTGGGAGGAAGAAGGCCTTATCAGGCCTTCTTGATGACCTGCTCGGCGATGTTGCTCGGCGCCTCAGCGTAGTGGTCAAACTCCATCGTGAACGTCGCACGACCCTGGGTCAGCGAACGGATGGTGGTGGCGTAGCCGAACATTTCACCCAGCGGAACCATCGCATTGATGGTCTTGCCCGACGGCGTGTCGTCCTGACCCTGCAGCAGACCGCGACGGCGGCTCATGTCGCCCATCACGTCACCGACGTACTCTTCCGGCGTCACAACTTCGACCTTCATGATCGGCTCCAGCAGGACCGGATCGGCCTTGCGGAAACCTTCCTTGAACGCCATCGACGCGGCGAGCTTGAACGCCATTTCCGAGGAGTCGACGTCATGGTACGAACCGAACACGAGCTTGGTCTTGATGCCCACGACCGGGAAGCCGGCCAGCGGACCGCTGGTAATCGTCTCGCGCAGACCCTTTTCGACGGACGGGATGAATTCCTTCGGAATCACACCACCGGTGATCTCGTTGAGGAACAGGAAATCATCCTTGACGTTCGGATGCTTCTTGTCTTCTTCGGTCATCGGCGACAGCTCGATCACGACGTGACCGTACTGACCCTTACCACCCGACTGCTTGGCGTGCTTGTAGTCCGACTTGACGTCCGACTTGCGGATCGTCTCGCGGTAGGCCACCTGCGGCTTGCCGACGTTGGCTTCCACGTTGAACTCGCGCTTCATGCGGTCCACGAGGATGTCCAGATGCAGCTCACCCATGCCCGAGATGATGGTCTGGCCGGATTCTTCGTCCGTACGAACACGGAAGGACGGATCTTCGGCAGCCAGGCGACCCAGCGCGATGCCCATCTTTTCCTGGTCGGACTTCGTCTTCGGCTCGACCGCCATCGAGATCACCGGTTCCGGGAACGTCATGCGCTCCAGGGTGATGATCTGGTCCTGCGAGCACAGCGTGTCACCGGTCGTCACGTCCTTCAGGCCGACCGCAGCGGCGATGTCGCCAGCGCGGACTTCCTTGATTTCCTGACGCTCGTTGGCATGCATCTGCAGGATGCGGCCGATACGCTCCTTCTTGGACTTGACCGGGTTGTACACCTGGTCACCGGCGTTCAGGGTGCCCGAGTAGACACGGAAGAACGTCAGCGAGCCCACGAACGGGTCCGTCATGATCTTGAACGCGAGTGCCGAGAACGGAGCGCTGTCATCCGCATTGCGGGTGGCTTCCTTGTCGTCCTCGTCGTGACCCTGCACCGGCGGACGATCGCTCGGCGACGGCAGCAGCTGCACAACGGCGTCGAGCATGGCCTGCACGCCCTTGTTCTTGAACGCGGTACCGCAGAAGACCGGGATGATCTCGCTCTTGAGCGTACGCGAACGCAGAGCAGCGATGACCTCGTCCTCGGTCAGCTCTTCGCCGCCAAGGTACTTCTCCATCAGCTCTTCGCTGGCTTCAGCAGCGGCTTCGATCATGAACTCGCGCGCAGCATTCGACTTCTCGACCAGGTTGGCCGGGATGTCGATGTACTCGAACTTCATGCCCTGGGACTCCATGTCCCACTTGATGGCCTTCATCTTGAGCAGGTCGACCACGCCTTCGAAGTTATCTTCGGCGCCGATCGGCACCTGCATCGGGACGGGGTTGGCGCCCAGACGAGCCTTCAGCTGGTCAACGACCTTGTCGAAGTTGGCACCGGTGCGATCCATCTTGTTGACGAACGCAAGACGCGGCACGCCGTACTTGTTGGCCTGACGCCACACGGTTTCCGACTGCGGCTGCACGCCACCCACGGCGCAGAGCACGAACACCGCACCGTCGAGGACGCGCAGCGAGCGCTCCACTTCGATGGTGAAGTCGACGTGTCCAGGGGTGTCAATGATGTTGAAGCGATGCTCGGGCAAGGAACGATCCATGCCCTTCCAGAACGCCGTCGTTGCCGCCGACGTAATGGTGATGCCGCGCTCCTGCTCCTGCTCCATCCAGTCCATCGTCGCTGCACCGTCATGCACCTCGCCAATCTTATGACTGACGCCGGTGTAGAACAGGATGCGCTCCGTGGTGGTGGTCTTGCCGGCATCGATGTGAGCCATGATGCCGAAGTTGCGGTAGCGCTCGATGGGAGTGGTGCGTGCCACGGTACTAACCTCTAATTGGTCTGATGCTTACCAGCGGTAATGCGAGAAGGCCTTGTTGGCCTCGGCCATGCGGTGCGTTTCTTCGCGCTTCTTGATCGCGCCACCGCGATTTTCGGAAGCTTCCAGCAGCTCGGCTGCCAGCTTGCGCGGCATCGAGGTCTCGCCACGCTTACGGGCGGATTCGATGGCCCAGCGCATGGCCAGCGCCATGCGGCGACCGGAACGCACTTCGACGGGCACCTGGTAGGTGGCACCGCCAACGCGACGCGACTTCACTTCGACCGCCGGAGCGATGTTGTTGAGCGCCTTTTCAACCAGAGCCACCGGCTCGGCGTGCTTTTCGCCCAGGTGATCAAGAGCACCGTAAACGATGCTTTCGGCCACGGACTTTTTGCCGCTCTTCATCACCATATTGATGAAACGGGCAATCAGCTGGCTTCCGTGCTTGGGGTCCGGAAGGACCAGACGGGCGGGATGGGAACCTTTACGCGACATGTATCTGTCCTCTGACTCTTAGCTCTTCGGGCGCTTGGCGCCGTACTTGGAGCGCGACTGGCGGCGCTTGGCGACGCCGGCGCAGTCGAGACTGCCGCGCACCGTGTGGTAACGAACACCGGGGAGATCCTTGACGCGACCGCCGCGGATCAGCACCACCGAGTGCTCCTGAAGGTTGTGGCCTTCACCGCCGATGTAGCTGATGACCTCGTAACCGTTGGTGAGGCGCACCTTGGCAACCTTACGCAGGGCCGAGTTCGGCTTCTTCGGGGTGGTGGTGTAAACGCGCGTGCACACGCCGCGACGCTGCGGGCTGTTCTGCAGTGCCGGAGAAGCGCTCTTGTAGCTCTTCGGGCTGCGGGACTTGCGCACCAACTGGTTGATAGTCGACATGCGAAACTTTTCCTGAGAAACATAAAGGCAGACCGAATCAGCTCGGTCTGCCAAGAAGCGGGAATTTAACATGGGCAGCTCGTCACAGACAAGCTGACGCCCTGCCCTCCATGACTCGAACACGAGGCGCAATCCTTGCGCCTCATTTCGTATGTTAGCGAATAAGGCCGAGGGCCTTACTCCGAACCATTGTCGCTACCGACGGTGGCCTCCGCGAAGGTGACCGGAGACGAGGAACCCGAGAGGGTTTCCAGTTCCGAGGCGGTAAGACCGCCCTGGCGCCGACGCTGTGCGTGGTAAGCCAGACCCGTACCTGCCGGAATGAGACGGCCGACAATAACATTTTCCTTCAGGCCACGCAAGGTATCGCGCGTGCCACGAACCGCCGCTTCGGTAAGAACGCGGGTGGTTTCCTGGAACGAGGCCGCCGAGATGAACGACTCGGTGGCCAGCGAAGCCTTGGTGATACCCAGCAACACCGACTGGTACTCGGCCGGACGCTCGTTGCGGGCAACGGCACGGTCGTTTTCGGCATTGATGCGCACGCGCTCGACCTGTTCACCACGGAGGTAATGGCTCTCGCCGGTCTCCGTGATTTCAACCTTACGCAGCATCTGGCGAATGATCGCTTCGATGTGCTTGTCATTGATCTTCACGCCCTGCAGACGGTAGACGTCCTGGATTTCCTTGACCAGGTAGGCAGCCAGCGGCTGCACACCCAGCAGGCGCAGGATGTCATGCGGATTGGGCTCGCCGTCCACGACGGTTTCACCCTTCTCCACGTGCTCGCCTTCGAACACGATGACCTGGCGCCACTTCGGAATCAGCTCTTCGTGCTCGTTGCCGTCCACGTCCTTGATGATCAGACGCTGCTTGCCCTTGGTGTCCTTGCCGAAGCTGACCACACCGGAGCGCTCGGCCAGGATCGCCGGTTCCTTCGGCTTGCGGGCTTCGAACAAGTCGGCCACGCGGGGCAGACCACCGGTAATGTCGCGGGTCTTCGACGTTTCCTGCGGGATACGGGCGACCACGTCACCCACACCCACTTCCACGCCGTTCTGGATCGACACGATCGCGCCGGCGGGCAGCATGTACTGCGCAGGCACGTCGGTACCCGGCAGCTTGAGCTCGCGGCCCTTGGCATCTTCCAGGCGGACGATCGGGCGCAGGTCCTTGGCGGCCGTACCACGGCGCTTCGGATCCGTCACCACCGCCGACTCCAGGCCGGTCAGTTCATCGGTCTGGCTCTGCACGGTCACGCCATCGATGAAGTCGATGAAGCGAACGGTACCGGCCACTTCCGACACGATCGGATGGGTATGCGGATCCCAGTTGGCCACGGTCTGGCCAGCCTTGACCGCATCGCCGTCCTTGATGGCGATGGTGGCGCCGTAAGGCACCTTGTAGCGCTCACGCTCGCGGCCGTTGGCATCGATGACCGACACTTCACCCGAACGCGACACGGCGACCAGGTGACCCTGGGTGTGCTGCACCGTCTTGAGGTTGTTGAACTTCAGCGTACCGGTGGTCTTCACCGTGACGTTGTCGACCGCAGCTGCTCGCGACGCCGCACCACCGATGTGGAACGTACGCATGGTCAGCTGGGTACCCGGCTCACCGATGGACTGCGCGGCAACCACGCCGACCGCTTCACCCATGTTCACCAGGTGACCACGGGCCAGATCGCGGCCGTAGCACAGGGCGCACACGCCATGCGACGCATGGCAGGTGATCGGCGAACGCACCTTGATCGACTGCACGCCGGCCTTGTCGAGCTTTTCGACCAGGGCTTCGTCCAGCAGGGTGTCGCGGGTGACGATCGGATCGTCGTCGTTGCCGGGGCCATAGACGTCCTCGACCACGACGCGACCGAGCACGCGCTCGCGCAACGGCTCGACCACGTCACCGCCTTCAACGATCGGCTGCATGATCAGGCCATCCTCGGTACCGCAATCGGTCGAGGTGATGACCACGTCCTGCGCCACGTCGACGAGACGACGGGTGAGGTAACCGGAGTTCGCGGTCTTCAGCGCCGTATCCGCCAGGCCCTTACGAGCACCGTGGGTCGAGTTGAAGTACTGCAGAACGTTCAGGCCTTCGCGGAAGTTCGCCTTGATGGGCGTCTCGATGATCGAGCCGTCCGGACGAGCCATCAGGCCGCGCATACCAGCCAGCTGACGAATCTGGGCCACCGAACCACGAGCGCCGGAGTCGGCCATGATGTACAGCGAGTTCATGGACTTCTGGGCGACGGTCTTGCCTTCGGTATCAACCACCTTCTCGGTACCGATACCGTCGATCATCGCCTTGGCGACGAGTTCGTTGGTACGCGACCAGATGTCGACGACCTTGTTGTAGCGCTCGCCGGCAGTCACGAGACCCGACTGGTACTGCTCCTGGATCTCGACGACTTCCTTCTCGGCTTCCTCGAGGATGCCCTTCTTCTCGGCCGGGATGATCATGTCATCGATGCCGATGGAGATACCGGCGCGAGTCGCGAAGCGGAAGCCGGTGTACATCAGCTGGTCACCGAACACGACCGTGTCCTTCAGACCCAGGCGACGGTAGCAGGCGTTGATCAGGCGCGAGATGTTCTTCTTGGTCAGCTCAACGTTGACCAGGGAGAACGGCAGGCCTTCCGGCATGATCTCGATGAGCAGCGCGCGACCGACGGTGGTGTCGACGATGGCGGTACCGGACGTCCGGTTGCCGTCTTCGTCGATCTGCACCTGGTTGATGCGGACCTTGATCTTGGCGTGCAGTTGCACGGCGCGGTTGTCATACGCACGACGCACTTCGCCGATACCCGAGAACACCATGCCGGTGCCCTTCGCGTTCACCAGTTCGCGGGTCATGTAGTACAGACCAAGCACCACGTCCTGCGTCGGCACGATGATCGGCTCGCCGTTGGCGGGCGAGAGGATGTTGTTGGTCGCCATCATCAGGGCGCGGGCTTCGAGCTGCGCCTCGATCGACAGCGGCACGTGCACAGCCATCTGGTCACCGTCGAAGTCGGCGTTGAATGCCGTACAGACGAGCGGATGCAGCTGGATGGCCTTGCCTTCGATCAGCTTCGGCTCAAACGCCTGGATGCCCAGACGGTGCAGGGTCGGCGCGCGGTTCAGCATCACGGGATGCTCGCGGATCACCTCTTCGAGGATGTCCCACACCTGGCCTTCTTCGCGCTCGACGAGCTTCTTGGCGGCCTTGATGGTGGTGGCTTCGCCGCGGGCCTGCAGCTTGGCAAAGATGAAGGGCTTGAACAGCTCAAGCGCCATCTTCTTGGGCAGGCCGCACTGGTGCAGGCGCAGGGTCGGACCGACCACGATCACCGAACGACCGGAGTAGTCCACGCGCTTGCCGAGCAGGTTCTGACGGAAGCGGCCCTGCTTGCCCTTGATCATGTCGGCCAGCGACTTCAGCGCGCGCTTGTTCGTGCCGGTGATGGCACGACCGCGACGGCCGTTGTCGAGCAGCGCATCGACCGATTCCTGCAGCATGCGCTTTTCGTTGCGCACGATGATGTCGGGCGCATTGAGCTCAAGCAGACGCTTCAGGCGGTTGTTACGGTTGATGACGCGGCGGTACAGGTCATTGAGGTCGGACGTGGCGAAACGGCCGCCATCCAGCGGGACCAGCGGACGCAGGTCCGGCGGGAGCACCGGCAGCACGGTCAGCACCATCCATTCCGGACGGTTGCCCGACTCCAGGAACGCCTCGATCAGCTTCACGCGCTTGGTGAGGCGCTTGAGCTTGGTCTCGGAGTTGGTGGATGCGATTTCTTCCTTGAGGCGAATGACTTCGCCCGGCAGGTCGAGCGACTTCAGCAGCTCGTACACAGCCTCGGCACCCATGCGCGCGTCGAACTCGTCACCGTGCTCTTCGACGGCTTCGAGGTACTGGTCTTCGCTCAGGAGCTGGCCGCGCTCAAGCGCCGTCAGACCCGGATCGATCACCACGAAGGCTTCGAAGTACAGGATGCGCTCGATGTCGCGCAGCGTCATGTCCAGCATCAGGCCGATGCGCGACGGCAGCGACTTGAGGAACCAGATGTGCGCGGTCGGGCTGGCCAGCTCGATGTGGCCCATGCGCTCGCGACGCACCTTGGCGAGGGTGACTTCGGTGCCGCACTTTTCGCAGACGACGCCGCGGTGCTTCATGCGCTTGTACTTGCCGCACAGGCACTCGTAGTCCTTGACCGGACCAAAGATCGCGGCGCAGAACAGGCCGTCACGCTCAGGCTTGAACGTACGGTAGTTAATGGTTTCCGGCTTCTTTACTTCGCCGTAGGACCAGGAACGGATCAGTTCGGGCGAGGCAAGCGCGATCTTGATCGAGTCAAAATCCGGCGCGGTGCGCTGCTGGTTGAACAGATTCAGCAAGTCTTTCATGTGAGTCTCCGCTTGGAGCTATCTCTATGGTCGGGATCCACGGAATAACCGGGGCTTGGCTTATCCGGGACCCGGGGCATGACCCCGGGTCCCGACCATTCACTTGATCTCTTCCAGATCGATATCGATGCCGAGCGAGCGGATTTCCTTCACCAACACGTTGAAGGATTCCGGCATGCCGGCCGCCATCTCGTGGTTGCCGTCGACGATGTTCTTGTACATCTGGTTACGGCCCTGCACGTCGTCGGACTTCACCGTCAGCATTTCCTGCAGGGTGTAGGCCGCGCCGTAGGCTTCGAGTGCCCAGACTTCCATTTCGCCGAAGCGCTGACCACCGAACTGCGCCTTGCCGCCCAACGGCTGCTGGGTGACGAGCGAGTACGGACCGGTCGAACGCGCGTGCATCTTGTCGTCGACAAGGTGGTTGAGTTTCAGGTAGTGCATGTAGCCGACGGTGACCGGACGATCGAATGCTTCGCCGGTACGGCCGTCGAACAGCGTGGTCTGACCCGACTCGGGCAGATCCGCCAGCTTCAGCATCGCCTTGATCTCGGTTTCCTCGGCGCCGTCGAACACCGGCGTCGCCATCGGAACACCTTGCTGCAGGTTGTTGGCGAGCGCGAAGATCTCTTCGTCGGTCAGCGACTTGAGATCCACGTGCTGCACGGCACCGGCCACGTGGTGGTTGTAGATCTGATCGAGGAACTCGCGGATCTGCGCCACCTTGGCCTGAGCTTCGAGCATCTTCTGGATCTTCTTGCCCAGGCCCTTTGCGGCCCAGCCAAGATGGACTTCCAAAATCTGGCCGATGTTCATACGCGAAGGCACGCCCAGCGGGTTCAGCACGATGTCGACCGGCGTACCGTCGGCGGAGAACGGCATGTCTTCCACCGGCACCACGTTGGACACCACACCCTTGTTACCGTGGCGACCGGCCATCTTGTCGCCCGGCTGGATGCGGCGCTTCACGGCCAGGAACACCTTGACCATCTTCAGCACGCCCGGAGCGAGGTCGTCACCCTGGGTGATCTTGCCCTGCTTCTCCTTGAAGCGCTTGTCGAACTCTTCCTTGTGACGCTTGATCTGATCGGCCGCGCGCTCGAGGAACTCGGTGACGTCCTCGTCCTTGACGTTGACCTTGAACCAGTCGTCCTTCTTCAAGGAGTCGAGGTAGGCGTCGTCAACCGGCGTACCGCGCTTCAGACCGCCCGGGCCGCTGTTGGCGATCTTGCCAACGAGCTGCGTGCGCATACGGTTGTAGATGGCGCCTTCCAGGATGCGGAACTGGTCATCAAGGTCCTTGCGGATGCGCTTGACTTCCATCTCCTCGATCTGGCGAGCACGCTTGTCTTTCTCGATGCCGTCGCGGGTGAAGACCTGCACGTCGATGACGGTGCCGTCCATGCCCGGGGGCACGCGCAGCGAGCTGTCCTTCACGTCCGAGGCCTTCTCACCGAAGATCGCGCGCAGCAGCTTCTCTTCCGGGGTCAGCTGGCTTTCGCCCTTCGGCGTAACCTTGCCGACCATGATGTCACCGGCCTTCACTTCGGCGCCGATGTACACGATGCCGGACTCGTCGAGACGGGCCAGCGCCTGCTCACCCACGTTCGGGATGTCGGCGGTGATTTCCTCGGCGCCCAGCTTGGTGTCACGCGCGATGCACGACAGCTCCTCGATGTGGATCGAGGTGTAGCGGTCTTCCTGCACGACGCGCTCGGAGAGCAGGATCGAGTCTTCGAAGTTGTAGCCGTTCCACGGCATGAAGGCGATCAGCATGTTCTGGCCGAGCGCGAGCTCGCCCAGGTCGGTCGACGAACCGTCGGCCAGCGTGTCGCCCTTCGCCACGATGTCACCGACCTTCACCAGCGGACGCTGGTTGAGGTTGGTGTTCTGGTTGGAACGGGTGTACTTGGTCAGCGTGTAGATATCGACGCCGGCGTCGTTGTCGCCGACTTCTTCTTCGTTCACGCGCACGACGATACGGCCAGCGTCGACCTGGTCGATCACGCCACCGCGCTTGGCGCTGACGATGACGCCCGAGTCACGCGCCACGGCGCGCTCGATGCCGGTACCGACCAGCGGGGTCTGCGAACGCAGGGTCGGCACGGCCTGACGCTGCATGTTCGCGCCCATCAGTGCGCGGTTCGCGTCATCGTGCTCGAGGAACGGCACGAGAGCCGCTGCCACCGACACGGTCTGCATGGGCGAAACGTCCATGTAGCCAACGTCGGACGCCGGACGCAGTTCGGACTCACCGCGGAAACGGCAGGACACGAAGTCTTCGATGAAGCTGCCGTCCTTGTTGAGCGGCGAGTTCGCCTGCGCGATCACGTGGTCGCCTTCTTCGATGGCCGACAGGTAATCCACCTTGTCGGTCACCTTGCCACCCACGACCTTGCGGTACGGCGTCTCGAGGAAGCCATAGGCATTGGTGCGCGCGTAAACGGCGAGCGAGTTGATCAGGCCGATGTTCGGGCCTTCCGGCGTCTCAATGGTGCAGACGCGGCCGTAATGGGTCGGATGAACGTCGCGGACTTCGAAGCCGGCGCGCTCACGCGTCAGACCACCCGGGCCAAGGGCCGAGACGCGGCGCTTGTGCGTCACTTCGGACAGCGGGTTGTTCTGGTCCATGAACTGGCTGAGCTGCGAGGAGCCGAAGAACTCCTTCACCGCGGCCGCGACCGGCTTGGCGTTGATGAGTTCCTGCGGGGTCAGACCCTCGGACTCGGCCAGCGACAGACGCTCACGCACGGCGCGCTCGACGCGTACCAGGCCGATGCGGAAGGTGTTCTCGGCCATTTCGCCGACCGAACGCACGCGACGGTTGCCCAGGTGATCGATGTCGTCGACGGTGCCATGACCGTTCTTGATGTCGATCAGGACCTTGAGCACGTCGAGGATGTCGGAGCTGTTACCCAGTTCCGAGACCAGGCGCTGCGACTCTTCTTCCTTGCGATCGCCGAAGTACTTGTGATCGTACAGAACGCCCGGGCCGACGATGTCCTGGCGACCGACGCGACGATTGAACTTCATGCGACCCACGGCCGACAGGTCGTAGCGGTCAAAGGTGAAGAACAGGTTGTAGAACAGGTTCTGCGCAGCGTCCTTCGTCGGCGGCTCGCCCGGACGCATCATGCGATAGATTTCCACCAGCGCCTCGAGCGGCGTCTTGGTGTTGTCGATGCGCAGGGTATGCGAGATGTACGCACCACGGTCGAGATCGTTCACGTACAGGGTCGGCAGCGTTTCGATGCCAGCCTTGCGGAAATTCTCGAGCTGTTCTGCAGTGATTTCGTCGTTGGCCTGGGCCAGCAGTTCACCGGTCTTCGGATCGACGATGTCGATCGCGAGAATGCGGCCGACCGGGTAGTCGCCCGGCACTTCAAGCGCGGTGATGTTTTCGGCGGCCAGCTGACGAACGTGGCGCGCAGTGATGCGCTTGCCGGCTTCCACCAGCACCTTGTCGCCCACGGCCAGGTCGAAGCTCAGGGTTTCACCGCGCAGGCGCTCGGCGACGAGCTCGAGCGTGGTGGTGTCCTTCTTGCCCAGGTGGAACACGTTGTGCTCGAAGAAGATGCTCAGCATCTCTTCGTTGGTGTAACCGAGCGCGCGCAGCAGCACCGTCACCGGCAGCTTGCGGCGACGATCGATACGCGTGTACAGCGCATCCTTCGGGTCGAACTCAAAGTCGAGCCACGAACCACGGTAAGGAATGACGCGCGCGGAGAACAGCAGCTTGCCCGAGCTGTGCGTCTTGCCGCGGTCGTGATCGAAGAACACGCCCGGCGAACGGTGCAGCTGCGAGACGATGACGCGCTCGGTGCCGTTGATGATGAAGGTGCCGGTGTCCGTCATGAGCGGAATTTCGCCCATGTAGACTTCCTGCTCCTTCACGTACTTCACGGCCTTGCGCGACGCCGGACTGTCCTTGTCATAGATGACCAGGCGCACGGTGACGCGCAGCGGGGCGCCGAAGGTCATGCCGCGGTTGCGGCATTCACGCTCATCGAAGGCGGGCTCGCCCAGGCGATAGTCGACGTACTCGAGGGCAGCATTGCCCGAGTAGCTGACGATCGGGAAAACCGACTTCAAGGCGGCATGCAGACCCTTGTCGTCGCGCTGCTTCGAGGCGACGTGCTCCTGCAGGAACTCCCGGTAGGAATCAGTCTGGATGGTCAGCAGGTTCGGCACGCCCAGTACAGGGGGACGCTTGCCGAAGTCCTTGCGGATGCGCTTTTTCTCGGTAAACGAGTAGGTCATGGTGGGTACCGCCTCGGTTGTGTATTCGACTTAATCGGGAATAGAGAATCGGGAATCGGGAATCGAAAACGCCCTGTTTCGGGCTATTCCCTATTCCCCATTGGCCATTCCCTTCTAAAGCAGGCAAAGCCCGGGAGCTTGCGCTCCCAGGCTCGCTTGACGCTAGATCAAACTGATGGCGCGCAAGGCGCCAATTACTTCAGTTCAACCGTAGCGCCGGCAGCTTCCAGGTCCTTCTTGAACTTGGCAGCGTCGTCCTTCGAAGCGGCTTCCTTCACGACGCCACCGGCTTCGGTCAGGTCCTTCGCTTCCTTCAGGCCCAGGCCCGTGATGGCGCGGACGGCCTTGATCACGTCGACCTTCTTCTCGCCGGCGCTCTTCAGGATGACGTCAAACTCGGTCTGCTCTTCAGCAGCCGGGCCGGCGGCGGCCGGGCCAGCGGCCATCATGACCGGGGCAGCGGCGGAAACGCCAAACTTCTCTTCGATGGCCTTCACCAGCTCCATCACTTCCATGAGCGACTTGGCGGCAACGGCTTCAACGATCTGTTCGTTGGTCAGGGACATTTCAATTACCTCTGGAAATTAATTCGGTGTGGATAGTCGACGGGATCAGGCTTCAGCCGTAGCGGGTGCAGCGGCTTCTTCGCCACCACCCTGCTTGTCGGCAACAGCCTTGATCGCGCGAGCGAACATCGCAGCCGGCTCGGCCAGCACGCGGGCGAGCATGGCGAGGGCTTCTTCGCGGGTCGGCAGCGAGGCCAGGACTTCGACGTGCGAAGCCGGCAGCAACTTGCCTTCCACGGAGACGACCTTAGCCTTCAGCTTGTCGTTGCTCTTGGCGAATTCCTTGATCAGGCGACCGGCAGCGCCGGGCTCCTCGGTCGAGAACGCATACAGCAGCGGACCGACGAGAGCGTCCTTGACGACCTCGAATTCGGTACCAGCCACGGCGCGCGATGCCAGCGTGTTCTTGACAACTTTCAGGAACACGCCCGACTCACGGGCCTTCTTGCGCATCGCGGTCATCTGAGAGACCGTGGTGCCTGCGTACTCGGCAGCAACCAAGGAGTGTGCCTTCGAGGCGACTTCTGCCAGCTCGGCGACTACTTCTTGCTTCTGAGACAGATTAAGAGCCATCTTTCACTCCTCTTTTGAATTCCGCTCACGGCTCCTGCCGCTTGCGGTCCTGAGCGACGCCATCCATGACGTCGGGGATACGGGGTATCCCGGGTGGTGGCCTTTCCAGAACACGAATTCCAGAAGGGGCATCACCATCTGCGCAGGCCGGCTTCACAAGGAATCCGATTAAGCGACCTCGTTGGCGACGACGGCGTTTCCATGCCAACACGAGCTCCCTGCTCGTCGTCGTCGCGCGTTGATCGCGCCTGCGGTCTTTGACGGCGGCTTCGGCACAAGGCCTTGGCCTGCCCTCAAAAACGTGCCTGCGCCGGCCTGAAGCCGACGCAGGTCTTGATGTCTTACTTGGCCGAGGTCGAGACGGTCGAGGTATCGACCGGCACGCCAACGCCCATGGTGCTGGACAGGGCGATCTTCTGCAGATACTGACCCTTCGCGGTGGCCGGCTTGGCCTTCAGCAGGTCGGCGATCAGCGCGTTGAGGTTGTCAGCGAGCTGGGCAGCCTCGAAGCTGGCCTTGCCGATCGTGGCGTGAATGATGCCCGCCTTGTCGTTGCGGAACTTCACCTGGCCGGCCTTGGCGTTCTTGACGGCCGTGGCGACGTCGGCGGTGACCGAGCCGTCCTTCGGGTTCGGCATCAGGCCACGCGGGCCGAGCAGCTGACCGAGCTTACCGACAACGCGCATCGCGTCCGGCGTAGCAATCACGCGACCGAAGTCGAGATCGCCAGCCTGCATGCGCTCGGCCAGGTCGTCCATGCCGACAGCGTCGGCACCAGCGGCCTTCGCGGCTTCAGCCTTCTCGCCAGCCGGAACGAACACGGCGACCTTGACGGTCTTGCCGGTGCCGTGCGGCAGCAGCGACGAACCACGCACGCCCTGGTCGGACTTCTTGGCGTCGATGCCGAGGCGGACGGAAACGTCCACGGACTCAGCGAACTTCGCCTTGGCGTTGCTCTTGACGATATTGAGGGCTTCTTCCAGGCCGTAGAACTTGCCCGGCTGCACTGCGGCCTGAGCGGCCTTCATACGCTTCGTGATCTTTGCCATGTCTTAGCCCTCCACCACCAAGCCCATGCTGCGCGCGCTACCAGCGATGGTGCGAACGGCAGCGTCCAGATCCGCAGCCGTGAGATCCGGCTCCTTCTGCTTGGCAACTTCTTCAAGCTGCTTGCGCGTGACCTTGCCCACCTTGTCGGTGTTCGGCTTGGACGAACCCTTGGCGACGCCGGTGACCTTCTTGATCAGCACGGTGGCGGGCGGGGTCTTGGTGATAAAGGTGAAGCTACGGTCCGAATAGGCCGTGATGATCACGGGGATCGGGAGACCCGGCTCCAGCTTCTGCGTGGCGGCATTGAACGCCTTGCAGAATTCCATGATGTTCAGGCCGCGCTGACCGAGGGCGGGACCCACCGGCGGCGACGGGTTGGCCTGACCGGCCTTGACCTGCAGCTTGATGTAACCGACGACTTTCTTTGCCATTGGATTTTCCTCGCGAGTTCAAGCGCCTTGCGGCTCCTCGCAGTCAATCTTTCCCTGGATGGACGAAGGATTCGCGTTCCTGCGAACCCTGAAAATACGGACACGCCGAGGCAAATGCCCCAGCGTGAACCGCATAGTGTAAGGATTGAACAGTTTTTAAGCAAGTGGTGTGCCTAGCACACCTGGATACCCGCTCGGCGGGTCATGAGCGCATCTCAGGTTAACCTGAGACTCGGCAGGTCACCCTGCCCACCCGTCTTACCTGGCCGCCCTCCGGGGAGCGGCCCCATCCATCAGGCCTTCTCGACCTGACCGAACTCGAGCTCCACCGGGGTCGAACGGCCGAAGATCAGCACGGCGACACGCAGACGGCTCTTTTCGTAATTGACTTCTTCGACAACGCCATTGAAGTCGTTGAACGGACCGTCGGTGACGCGGACCATCTCGCCCGGCTCGAAGAGGACCTTCGGCTTCGGCTTTTCCACGCCCTCGCGGACACGGCTGAGGATGGCATCGGCCTCGCTGTCACGAATCGGCAGCGGACGATCAGCGGTACCACCGATGAAACCCATGACTTTCGGGGTTTCCTTGACCAAATGCCAGCACTCATCGTCGATGCGCGGCGCTTTGCCTTCGGTGTCCGTCTCGATCTGGACCAGCACGTAACCCGGGAAGAACTTGCGATCGCTGCGGCGCTTCTGGCCACCACGCATCTCGATCACTTCCTCGGTTGGCACCAGGACTTCGCCAAACCTTTCTTCCATTCCAGCACGCTGAATGCGCTCCGTCAGGGACTTGCGCACCTGATTTTCGAAGCCGGAATAGGCATGCACCACATACCAACGCTTGCTCATGCTCTTTTCCTCACGAACCCAGCTTGAGCAGCCAGTCGAGCACAACCGACTTGAGAATCAAGTCAATCAGGCCCAACAGCAGCGACAGGATGACGACCACCACCATGATGATACCGGTGGTCTTGAGGGTTTCCTCGCGGGTCGGCCAGACGACCTTGCGCATTTCGAACTGGGATTCACCCAGGAAATCGCGGACGCGGCGACCCAGGCCAGTGGTCGCGGCGATCGCCAGCGACACTACCAGCGCCACCAGCACGCCGATCAGGCGGACGGCCGAGGGCACGTTGGGATCATTATTGAACCAGGAATAGGCAAAAATACCGGCAGCCAGCACCAGCCCCGCCAGTACCAGCTTGCCGATATCTGCTGCGTTTGAGCCCTTGGGCTGTTCTACCTTGGTATTCATGCGCGGCGATCAGGCGAAAGAAGCACCCGGGTTTAAACCCAGACGCCACCAGCACCCATCATCGATCCTCGGGAAGGTGGCACGCCAGGAGGGACTCGAACCCCCAACCTGCGGTTTTGGAGACCGCTGCTCTGCCAATTGAGCTACTGGCGTACGAAATTAAAACTTGCAGGACCCGACACTCAGTGCCGGGGACTCGAAAGAGCAAGCTTAACACTACCGCTCTTTCCGAGTCCCGGGCTCGAAGCGCCGGGTCCCGCGGATATTACTTAATGATCTTGGCAACCACGCCGGCGCCGACGGTACGGCCACCTTCGCGGATCGCGAAGCGCAGGCCTTCGTCCATGGCGATCGGATGGATCAGGGTGACCACCATCTTGATGTTGTCACCCGGCATCACCATCTCGACGCC
>NZ_SIZZ01000006.1 GCF_004322705.1 Dyella terrae
TGTTGACGGATACGGAAGACGATGTATAGTAAGCGGCTCACCCGGGACGAAATGTTTCGGGGCGATCGGAAGAAACGGTCGCAAGTGATTGATCTTTGACAGTGTGCGCAGGTGACTTGTGTGGGCGTCTTGCGGTGGATGGTTCAACTGTCCATATATGCAAGCGTCTAACCTAAGAGTCAATTCAAAAGCTTGACGTTTTATGGTTAGGACTAACGCTTCAGAAAGATAGATCAACTTCGGTTGGTCGAAAACTTAAGTGAAGAGTTTGATCCTGGCTCAGATTGAACGCTGGCGGCATGCCTAACACATGCAAGTCGAACGGCAGCACAGCAGAGCTTGCTCTGTGGGTGGCGAGTGGCGGACGGGTGAGTAATGCATCGGGATCTACCCAAACGTGGGGGATAACGTAGGGAAACTTACGCTAATACCGCATACGTCTTACGAGAGAAAGCAGGGGACCTTCGGGCCTTGCGCGGTTGGACGAACCGATGTGCGATTAGCTAGTTGGTGAGGTAATGGCTCACCAAGGCGACGATCGCTAGCTGGTCTGAGAGGATGATCAGCCACACTGGAACTGAGACACGGTCCAGACTCCTACGGGAGGCAGCAGTGGGGAATATTGGACAATGGGCGCAAGCCTGATCCAGCAATGCCGCGTGTGTGAAGAAGGCCTTCGGGTTGTAAAGCACTTTTATCAGGAGCGAAATACTACCGGCTAATATCCGGTGGGGCTGACGGTACCTGAGGAATAAGCACCGGCTAACTTCGTGCCAGCAGCCGCGGTAATACGAAGGGTGCAAGCGTTAATCGGAATTACTGGGCGTAAAGCGTGCGTAGGCGGTGATTTAAGTCTGCTGTGAAATCCCCGGGCTCAACCTGGGAATGGCAGTGGATACTGGATCGCTAGAGTGTGATAGAGGATGGTGGAATTCCCGGTGTAGCGGTGAAATGCGTAGAGATCGGGAGGAACATCAGTGGCGAAGGCGGCCATCTGGATCAACACTGACGCTGAGGCACGAAAGCGTGGGGAGCAAACAGGATTAGATACCCTGGTAGTCCACGCCCTAAACGATGCGAACTGGATGTTGGTCTCAACTCGGAGATCAGTGTCGAAGCTAACGCGTTAAGTTCGCCGCCTGGGGAGTACGGTCGCAAGACTGAAACTCAAAGGAATTGACGGGGGCCCGCACAAGCGGTGGAGTATGTGGTTTAATTCGATGCAACGCGAAGAACCTTACCTGGCCTTGACATGTCTGGAATCCTGCAGAGATGCGGGAGTGCCTTCGGGAATCAGAACACAGGTGCTGCATGGCTGTCGTCAGCTCGTGTCGTGAGATGTTGGGTTAAGTCCCGCAACGAGCGCAACCCTTGTCCTTAGTTGCCAGCACGTAATGGTGGGAACTCTAAGGAGACTGCCGGTGACAAACCGGAGGAAGGTGGGGATGACGTCAAGTCATCATGGCCCTTACGGCCAGGGCTACACACGTACTACAATGGTCGGTACAGAGGGTTGCAATACCGCGAGGTGGAGCCAATCCCAGAAAGCCGATCCCAGTCCGGATTGGAGTCTGCAACTCGACTCCATGAAGTCGGAATCGCTAGTAATCGCAGATCAGCTATGCTGCGGTGAATACGTTCCCGGGCCTTGTACACACCGCCCGTCACACCATGGGAGTGAGTTGCTCCAGAAGCCGTTAGCCT
Organism: Dyella terrae; assembly: GCF_004322705.1. Lineage (NCBI taxonomy): Bacteria > Pseudomonadati > Pseudomonadota > Gammaproteobacteria > Lysobacterales > Rhodanobacteraceae > Dyella > Dyella terrae. The sequence goes on from NZ_SIZZ01000006.1 coordinate 1,705, forward strand.
AACCGCAAGGAGGGCGACGACCACGGAGTGGTTCATGACTGGGGTGAAGTCGTAACAAGGTAGCCGTATCGGAAGGTGCGGCTGGATCACCTCCTTTCGAGAACGACAGTACCTCCTCCGTAAGACGTCCACACAAGACACCTGCACATCCCGCGTAACCCTCTGGGTACGCCTGGCCTACATCATCCTTTAGGGGATGACGGCCTATAGCTTTATGGGTCTGTAGCTCAGGTGGTTAGAGCGCACCCCTGATAAGGGTGAGGCCGGTGGTTCGAGTCCTCCCAGACCCACCACTTCCCGGGGCCATAGCTCAGCTGGGAGAGCACCTGCTTTGCAAGCAGGGGGTCGTCGGTTCGATCCCGACTGGCTCCACCAGTGATAAAGCTGAAACAAGCGAATGGATGTGTAGCGCACACAAAAGATTTGAAGCGATGCGGCGTTGAGGCCGATATCGTGTTCTTTGACAAAGTAAACGAGTGACAAGCGTCTTGGTTTGAAACCAAACCGAGATGTGTCGTTGAGGCAAATAAGCGAAACGCGTTGTTGGGCGATGTAACTTCGAGGCGACTTGGGGTTATATGGTCAAGCGACCAAGCGTATACGGTGGATGCCTTGGCGGTCAGAGGCGATGAAGGACGTGGCAGCCTGCGAAAAGTGTCGGGGAGCTGGCAACAAGCTTTGATCCGGCAATGTCCGAATGGGGAAACCCACTGCTTAGGCAGTATCCCGTACTGAATACATAGGTACGGGAAGCGAACCCGGGGAACTGAAATATCTAAGTACCCGGAGGAAAAGAAATCAACCGAGATTCCGTCAGTAGCGACGAGCGAACGCGGACTAGCCCAAAAGCGCACAGTGTTTTAGTCGAATGGTGTGGAAAAGCCAGCCATAGCGGGTGATAGCCCCGTAGGCGAAAGGGCACCGTGCGTGAAATTGAGTAAGGCGGGGCACGTGAAACCCTGTCTGAACATGGGGGGACCATCCTCCAAGGCTAAATACTCCTGACCGACCGATAGCGAACAAGTACCGTGAGGGAAAGGCGAAAAGAACCCCGGAGAGGGGAGTGAAATAGATCCTGAAACCGTATACGTACAAGCAGTGGAAGCCCGCAAGGGTGACTGCGTACCTTTTGTATAATGGGTCAGCGACTTACTGTCAGTGGCGAGCTTAACCGTCTAGGGGAGGCGAAGGGAAACCGAGTCTGAATAGGGCGCATAGTCTCTGGCAGTAGACCCGAAACCGAGTGATCTATCCTTGGCCAGGTTGAAGGTGCGGTAACACGCACTGGAGGACCGAACCCACATCTGTTGCAATAGATGGGGATGAGCTGAGGATAGGAGTGAAAGGCTAAACAAACTCGGAGATAGCTGGTTCTCCTCGAAAGCTATTTAGGTAGCGCCTCGTATGAATCTTCCTGGGGGTAGAGCACTGTTATGGCTAGCGGGCCATCGCGGCTTAGTAAACCATGGCAAACTCCGAATACCAGGACAGAATGTACGGGAGACACACGGCGGGTGCTAACGTCCGTCGTGAAAAGGGAAACAACCCAGACCCGCAGCTAAGGTCCCAAAGTTATAGCTAAGTGGAAAACGATGTGGGAAGGCACAGACAGCCAGGAGGTTGGCTTAGAAGCAGCCATCCTTTAAAGAAAGCGTAATAGCTCACTGGTCGAGTCGGCCTGCGCGGAAGATTTAACGGGGCTAAGCTATACACCGAAGCTCGGGGTGCACACTTTGTGTGCGCGGTAGAGGAGCGTTCCGTAAGCCTGTGAAGGTGAGTTGAGAAGCTTGCTGGAGGTATCGGAAGTGCGAATGCTGACATGAGTAACGATAATGCGGGTGAAAAGCCCGCACGCCGAAAGCCCAAGGTTTCCTCGCGCAACGTTCATCGGCGCAGGGTGAGTCGGCCCCTAAGGCGAGGCAGAAATGCGTAGTCGATGGGAAGCTGGTTAATATTCCAGCACTTGTCTGTAGTGCGATGTGGGGACGGAGAAAGTTAGGTCTACCAGGCGTTGGTTGTCCTGGGGAAAGGCGGTAGGCATGCATCTTAGGCAAATCCGGGATGCTTTATGCCGAGCACCGAGACGAGTCCTTTTGGACGAAGTGACTGATACTACGCTTCCAGGAAAAGCCACTAAGCTTCAGCTACAGAGAAACCGTACCGTAAACCGACACTGGTAGGCAGGGTGAGAATCCCAAGGCGCTTGAGAGAACTCGGGTGAAGGAACTAGGCAAAATGGCACCGTAACTTCGGGAGAAGGTGCGCCCTCCGATGTGGTGACGTGCGTCACTGAGCATTAGAGGGTCGCAGTAACCTGGCCGCTGCGACTGTTTATCAAAAACACAGCACTCTGCAAACACGAAAGTGGACGTATAGGGTGTGACGCCTGCCCGGTGCTGGAAGGTTAATTGATGGGGTCAGCCGCAAGGCGAAGCTCTTGATCGAAGCCCCAGTAAACGGCGGCCGTAACTATAACGGTCCTAAGGTAGCGAAATTCCTTGTCGGGTAAGTTCCGACCTGCACGAATGGCGTAACGACAGCGGCGCTGTCTCCACCCGAGACTCAGTGAAATTGAAATCGCTGTGAAGATGCAGCGTTCCCGCGGCAAGACGGAAAGACCCCGTGAACCTTTACTACAGCTTCACACTGAACGTTGAGTTCTTCTGTGTAGGATAGGTGGGAGGCTATGAAACCGAGACGCTAGTTTCGGTGGAGCCATCCTTGAAATACCACCCTGAAGTGCTTGACGTTCTAACCTAGGTCCGTAATCCGGATCAGGGACCGTGTGTGGTGGGTAGTTTGACTGGGGCGGTCTCCTCCCAAAGAGTAACGGAGGAGCACGAAGGTACGCTCAGCGCGGTCGGACATCGCGCACTGTGTGCAAAGGCATAAGCGTGCTTGACTGCGAGATCGACGGATCAAGCAGGTACGAAAGTAGGTCTTAGTGATCCGGTGGTTCTGTATGGAAGGGCCATCGCTCAACGGATAAAAGGTACTCCGGGGATAACAGGCTGATACCGCCCAAGAGTTCATATCGACGGCGGTGTTTGGCACCTCGATGTCGGCTCATCACATCCTGGGGCTGTAGCCGGTCCCAAGGGTATGGCTGTTCGCCATTTAAAGTGGTACGCGAGCTGGGTTCAGAACGTCGTGAGACAGTTCGGTCCCTATCTGTCGTGGGCGTTGGAGATTTGAGGGGGGCTGCTCCTAGTACGAGAGGACCGGAGTGGACGTTCCGCTGGTGTTCGGGTTGTCATGCCCATGGCATTGCCCGGTAGCTATGAACGGAAGCGATAACCGCTGAAAGCATCTAAGCGGGAAGCGCGCCCCAAGATGAGATCTCCCGAGTCCCAGAGACTCCTTAAGGCACCATCAAGACTAGGTGGTTGATAGGCGCGGTGTGGAAGTGCAGCAATGCATTGAGCTTACGCGTACTAATGAGCCGTGCGGCTTGACCATATAACCCCAAGACGCTTCGCATGCTCAATGAGCATCTCGAAACAAGTTCACTTCAAGACGTTTGTCACTCGTTTACAACTTATGCCGGACCGGCGCTCCCAAAGCGCTGTCCGCACCCTTTCCCTGGCGACGATAGCGCTGTGGTACCACCCGATCCCATCCCGAACTCGGAAGTGAAACGCAGCCGCGCCGATGGTAGTGTAGCTTGCTATGCAAGAGTAGGTCATCGCCAGGGGCTTTATCCTAAAACGCCTTCCCTCCAGGGAAGGCGTTTTTCTTTGC
>NZ_SIZZ01000007.1 GCF_004322705.1 Dyella terrae
CACGTGGACTGCCCGGGCCACGCCGACTACGTGAAGAACATGATCACGGGTGCGGCGCAGATGGACGGCGCGATCCTGGTGTGCTCGGCCGCTGACGGCCCGATGCCGCAGACGCGCGAACACATCCTGCTGTCGCGCCAGGTGGGCGTGCCGTACATCATCGTCTTCCTGAACAAGGCGGACCTGGTGGACGACGCCGAGCTGGTCGAGCTGGTGGAAATGGAAGTGCGCGAGCTGCTGTCGAAGTACGACTTCCCGGGCGACGATACCCCGATCATCAAGGGTTCGGCTCGTGCGGCGCTGGAAGGCGACCAGTCGGAAATCGGCGTGCCGGCGATCATCAAGCTGGTCGAGGCGCTGGACACCTACATTCCGGAGCCGGTGCGCGACATCGACAAGCCGTTCCTGATGCCGGTGGAAGACGTGTTCTCGATCTCGGGTCGTGGCACCGTGGTGACCGGTCGCGTTGAGCGCGGCATCATCAAGGTGGGTGACGAAGTCGAAGTGGTCGGCATCCGTCCGACGCAGAAGACGACCGTGACCGGCGTGGAAATGTTCCGCAAGCTGCTCGATCAGGGTCAGGCGGGTGACAACGTGGGCCTGCTGGTCCGCGGTCTGAAGCGTGACGACGTCGAGCGTGGCCAGGTGCTGGCCAAGCCGGGTTCGATCAACCCGCACACGACGTTTGATGCCGAAGTGTATGTGCTGTCGAAGGAAGAGGGTGGTCGTCACACCCCGTTCTTCAAGGGCTACCGCCCGCAGTTCTACTTCCGCACGACCGACGTGACGGGCGCGGTGGAGCTGCCGGAAGGCGTCGAGATGGTGATGCCGGGTGACAACATCAAGATGGTGGTCACCCTGATCCATCCGATCGCCATGGACGAAGGCCTGCGCTTCGCGATCCGCGAAGGTGGCCGTACCGTCGGCGCCGGCGTGGTTGCCAAGATCAT
>NZ_SIZZ01000008.1 GCF_004322705.1 Dyella terrae
GGTAAATTCGAACGCACCAAGCCGCACGTCAACGTCGGCACGATTGGTCACGTGGACCACGGCAAGACGACGCTGACGGCAGCGCTGACGAAGGTCGGTGCCGAGCGTTTCGGTGGCGAATTCAAGGCGTATGACGCGATTGACGCGGCGCCGGAAGAAAAGGCCCGTGGTATCACGATTTCGACGGCGCACGTCGAATACGAATCGCCGAACCGCCATTACGCACACGTGGACTGCCCGGGCCACGCCGACTACGTGAAGAACATGATCACGGGTGCGGCGCAGATGGACGGCGCGATCCTGGTGTGCTCGGCCGCTGACGGCCCGATGCCGCAGACGCGCGAACACATCCTGCTGTCGCGCCA
>NZ_SIZZ01000009.1 GCF_004322705.1 Dyella terrae
CTGACGAAGGTCGGTGCCGAGCGTTTCGGTGGCGAATTCAAGGCGTATGACGCGATTGACGCGGCGCCGGAAGAAAAGGCCCGTGGTATCACGATTTCGACGGCGCACGTCGAATACGAATCGCCGAACCGCCATTACGCGCACGTGGACTGCCCGGGCCACGCCGACTACGTGAAGAACATGATCACGGGTGCGGCGCAGATGGACGGCGCGATCCTGGTGTGCTCGGCCGCTGACGGCCCGATGCCGCAGACGCGCGAACACATCCTGCTGTCGCGCCA